>SECS01000238.1 GCA_004211435.1 Novosphingobium sp.
CGGGCAGCGAGAGCCTGTTCTACTGGTACGCCGCGGGCATGAGTGCGCTGGCGCTGATCACCGCCGTGACCATGCGCGATTCGCGCCGCCATGGAACGTTGAACGACGTTTGATCCACTCCGTGGATACGGCGCCGGCCGATTCAGCAGAGCCGAATCGAGAAGCTACGCCGCGTCGAGATCCAGATCGGCATTGGCCGCATCGAGCGCGCCACGATCGACGAGATAGCTGCGCACGGTCTGCGACTGCACCTCGTAGCGCGCGGCGATCAGGCCGATGTCGGTACCGCTGCGAAAGGCCTTGAGCACGTCGGCGCCGACCGAATCGAGCTTGCGCTTGCGCGGCTCCTGACGAAGCGGCACCTCATGGCTGATCAGGAAACGACGGATCGTTCCCCAGCCGCAATCGAAATGCTCGGCCAGATCGGCGAAGGATTCGCCCTCGGCATACCTTTGCTTGATGACACCCGCATGCGGCTGCAATCGACGCAGCACAAAACCCTTCATCCCCGCCTCCGTGGCGAAATTCGCACAGTCAGGCGATCGGCCCCCCGCTCACCTGGAACGGACATAGCAGATCGGCCGCGGCAGGGCGACGCAGGATAAGTATAATTACGAGAAGTTCATCTTAGCCGTGACGGCAAAGCCCGATGCCGGCGAAGGGACGAATGGTGCTGCTGGGGAGGATTGAACTCCCGACCTCAGCCTTACCAAGGATGCGCTCTACCACTGAGCTACAGCAGCCAACCATTCGAGTGCGCGGCACCTGGGGCGCCGGGCAGGGGCGCGCTTTGGCCGCGAGCCGGAGCAATGTCAAGCGCTCGCATGCGGATTGCGCCGGCTTGAGCTTTCACGCGGCACACGGCAAGGCGGCGTCATGGTGAAGAAGCCCGAAACGCTCTCGCGCGAAGACCGTCTGGCGGCCAAGCTGCGCGAGAACCTCAAGCGCCGCAAGGTACAGGCGCGCGCGCTCGAGGGCGAAGACAAAGCCGCTCTTCCCAAAGCCCCGCCGAAAAGCTAGGGCCGCCAACTTCCAAGCAGACCTTCCGAAACAGGGAGCGATAGACCTTGCCTCGTCTGATTCTCGTGCGCCACGGCCAGAGCCAGTGGAACCTGGAAAACCGCTTCACCGGCTGGTGGGACGTCGACCTGACGCCCAAGGGCGAGGAAGAAGCCTTTGCCGCGGGCAAGCTGCTCGCCGCCAAGGGCGTTCTGCCCACCGTCGCCTTCACCTCGTTCCAGACGCGCGCGATCAAGACGCTGCACCTGGCGCTCGAGGCCGCAGGCCGGCTGTGGATCCCCGAAACCAAGGACTGGCGCCTCAACGAGCGTCACTACGGCGGCCTAACCGGGCTCGACAAGGCCGAGACCGCAGCCAAGCACGGCGAGGATCAGGTCAAGGTCTGGCGCCGCAGCTTCGACATTCCCCCGCCGGTGCTCGACGCCGGCTCGGAGTTCGATCTGGCCAAGGACAATCGCTACGCCGGCATCGCGATCCCCTCGACCGAGAGCCTCAAGGACACGATCGCCCGCGTCCTGCCCTATTACGAGAGCGCGATCGTTCCCGAGCTGCGCAAGGGCGAGACCGTAGTCATCTCGGCGCACGGCAATTCGTTGCGCGCGCTGGTCAAGCACCTGTCGAACATCTCCGACGAAGAGATCACCGGCCTCGAGATCCCGACCGGCCAGCCGATCGTCTATGAGCTCGACGACAACCTGGGCGCGATCGAGCGCTACTACCTCTCGGAGAAGTAGCATGGGCGCTCTCGTCGCTATCGTCATGGGCAGCCAGTCCGACTGGGCGACGATGAGCCGTGCGGCCGAAGCGCTCGAGAAGCTCGGCGTCGACACCGACGTCCGGATCGTCTCGGCGCACCGCACGCCCGACCGCCTGGTCGACTTCGCCAAAGGCGCCGAGACCGCAGGCTTCAAGGTCATCATCGCCGGCGCCGGCGGTGCCGCGCACCTGCCGGGCATGGTCGCGTCGATGACACACATTCCGGTGCTCGGCGTGCCCGTGCAGTCGAAGGCGCTCTCGGGCCAGGACAGCCTGCTGTCGATCGTGCAGATGCCCGCGGGCATCCCCGTCGGCACCCTGGCGATCGGCGAGGCCGGCGCGACCAATGCCGGACTGCTCGCCGCGGCGATCCTCGCAGGCAACGATCCGGCGCTCGCCGAACGCCTCAAGGCCTATCGCGCGGCGCAGACCCAAGCGGTCGCCGAGCGGCCGTCCTGATCCGATGATCCCGCCGGGCGAGACCATCGGCATCCTCGGTGGCGGCCAGCTCGGCCGGATGCTGGCCATGGCCGCGGCCCAGCTCGGCTATCGCAGCCACGTCTATGCGCCCGAACCCGATTCGATCGCGGCCGAGGTCTGCGGCGGCTTCACCTGCGCCGAATGGGACGATGCCGAGGCCATGGCCCGCTTCGCCGCCGACTGCGCCGTTGTGACCTACGAATTCGAGAACGTACCCGTGCCGCCGCTCGCCGCGCTGGGCAAGGTGCCGCTGCTCGCGCACCCGCGCGCGCTCGAGACCGCGCAGGACCGGCTCAACGAGAAGCGCTTCGTCGAGACGCTGGGCGGCAAGCCCGCGCCTTACGCGACGGTCGATTCGACCGAGGATCTCGCCGCGGCGCTCGCGACGATCGGCACGCCCGGCATCCTCAAGACGCGCCGCGACGGTTATGATGGCAAGGGCCAGTGGCGGATCATGACGCCCGCGGACGCGCACGGCCTCGATCTTCCGGACGTGCCGCTGATCTACGAAGGCTTCGTCACGTTCGAAGCCGAATTCTCCGTGATTCTCTGCCGCGGCGCCGATGGCGACATCCGCTACTGGGACAGCGCCGAGAACGTCCACAAGGGCGGCATCCTCGCGCTGTCGACCGTGCCCGCCTCGGCGCTGATCCAGGACCAGCTCGCACATGCGCGCGCGCTGGCACGCCAGGTCGCCGATGCGCTCGACTACGTCGGCGTGCTCACGCTCGAATTCTTCGCCACGGCAGCCGGCCCCGTGTTCAACGAGATGGCGCCGCGTGTACACAATTCGGGGCACTGGACGATCGAGGGCGCGGTCACCAGCCAGTTCGAGAACCACGTCCGTGCGATCTGCGGTCTGCCGCTCGGCGACACCGCGCTTGCTGCGCAGCGCGTCGAGATGCGCAACGTCATCGGCGACGCGGCCGAGGACTGGCCCAAGATCCTTTCGGACCCGGCCAACCACCTGCACCTCTA
>SECS01000239.1 GCA_004211435.1 Novosphingobium sp.
GCAGACGCGCGGACGCGCCGCGCTCGTCGGCGTCTGCTTCGGCCACCAGATCATGGCCCAGGCTTTCGGCGGCAAGGTGATCCAGTCATCCCACGGCTGGGGTCAGGGCGCGCACCGTTACGATGTGCTGCACAACGAACCCTGGCTTGGCGGCGCCCGCACGATCACCCTGCCCGCCTCGCACCAGGATCAGGTCGTGGAACTGCCGCAAGGCGCCGAGGTGATCGCCGCCAGCGCCTTTTCCCCCTTCGGCATGCTCGCCTGGCGCGACCAGCCCGCGATCTCGCTTCAACTCCATCCCGAGTTCGAGCCGGACTATGCGATGGCTTTGGCGGAGACCCGCCGGGGCAACGGCCTCAGCGATACCGAGGTCGACCGCGCCGTGGCAAGCCTGCGCGAGCCGAACGATCGGGTGAAGGCTGCGGGCTGGATCCGGAGCTTTTTGACGAAGGCGTTGGGGGAGGCCTAGCCGGTCTCGGCTTGCTATGTCGTGGGGTGCCGACAGTCTGGTTTGGGCCGCCAAAGTGCCATAGCTGCCGAGCAGAGGTAGGCTTTCCATGCAAATACTGCTCAGCATTGCGGATGCTTTCTGCCTGTTCCAAGGTGGCGCGACAGACACATTGCAGCCCTACTGCGTCGGCGCTAACTCCCGTCTGTCAAAGCTGCGCTGGCCCGCTGCGCCGACGGATCGATTTCCGTCCCCGATGCCTTTCGCTCTGAATAGCGATCGACGATGTGCTTCGCGTGCGGGCGCATCAGGATCGTGAACCGCACAAGCTCCTCCATGACGTCGACAATGCGATCGTAATAGCTTGAGGGCCTCATGCGCCCCGCCTCGTCGAACTCCTTGTACGCCATGGCGACCGAGGACTGGTTGGGGATCGTGAACATCCGCATCCAGCGGCCAAGCAGGCGCAACGTGTTGACGACGTTGAACGATTGCGAGCCGCCGGACACCTGCATCACGGCAAGCGTCCGTCCCTGAGTCGGGCGCATTCCTTTCAGCTCCAGCGGCAGATGATCAATCTGCGCCTTCATGATGCCGCTGATCGCGCCGTGCCGCTCGGGGCTGCACCAGACCTGCCCTTCGGACCACATCGACAGCTCGCGCAGCTCGTGGACAGCCGGGTGGTCGTCGCCGGCCACCTGATCCGGCAGCGGAAGATCGGACGGATCAAATATGCGGGTCTCCGCGCCGAAGAGCTGGAGTAGACGTGCCGCCTCCTCGACGGCAAAGCGCGAAAACGAGCGTTCGCGCAGCGAGCCGTAGAGCAGGAGGATACGCGGCGGCGGCTGATCGTCGCCCAGACCGAGACCGGATCTATCGATCGTGAAACGGCCATCCAACGCGGGCAACAGGTCAGGATCGGAGAGGGTGTGCAGGCGTGACATGATTTATTCCTGAGATCATCGGCGCGCTGGCGCGGCGCGCTCGTACCAGCGGCGGGTGCGCTTCACGATCGAGACTACCGAGAGCATGACGGGCACTTCGACCAGCGCCCCAACGACCGTCGCCAGGGCGGCGCCAGAGTTGAGCCCGAACAGCGAGATGGCAGCGGCGACCGCAAGCTCGAAGAAGTTCGACGCGCCGATCAGCGCAGCGGGCGCGGCGACACACCAGGCCACGCCGAGCTGGCGAGACAGCAGGTAGGCGATGCCCGCGTTGAGATAGACTTGGATCAGGATTGGCACCGCGATCAGGGCGATGACGATCGGCTGCGTGACGATCTGCTCGCCCTGAAAGCCGAAGAGCAGGACGAGCGTCGTCAGCAGGGCGATCAAGGATAGCAGGCCGAACTTAGCGAGCAGACGATCGAGCGCGGGCTGGCCGCCCGACGCCAAGACCGATCGGCGCAGAAGCTGCGCCACGATAACGGGCACGACGATATAGAGCCCGACCGAGATCAACAGCGTTACCCAGGGCACCGTGACCGAGGCGACACCGAGCAGAAGGGCGACGATCGGCGCGAACAAGATCACCATGAGCAGATCGTTCAAGGTGACCTGGCTCAGCGTATAGGTCGGATCACCATCGCAGAGGTTCGACCACACGAAGACCATCGCCGTGCAGGGTGCAGCGGCGAGCAGGATCAGACCGGCGATGTAGGATGAGGATTGGCCGGCCGGGAGCAGAGGCACGAAGAGCCAGCCGAGGAAAAGCGTGCCCAGCAAGGCCATCGAGAACGGCTTCACGGCCCAGTTGACGAAGAGCGTCACACCGACGCCGCGCCAGTGCTGACGCACAGAGCCCAGTGCCCCGAAATCGATCTTGAGCAGCATCGGCACGATCATCAGCCAGATGAGGACCGCGACGACAAGATTTACCCGTGCGACCTCGGCCGAGGCGATGGCGGCAAATGCGGCCGGCACGACATGGCCAAGCGCGATCCCGGCAACGATGCACAGCGCGACCCAGAGCGTGAGCCAGCGCTCGAACAGGCCCATCGCCGGTTTGGCGGGTGCGGCTTCGACTGCGGAGGCCATGTCAGTTCACGCGCTGACCAGCAGCGTCAATCACCTGTTCGCCATCTTCCTTGGCGAGGGCCCCGCGCTGGGCATCGGGGAGGATATCGAGCACGGCTTCCGACGGGCGGCACAGCTTGACGCCGATCGGGGTGACGACGAGCGGGCGATTGATCAGGATCGGGTGTGCCATCATCGCATCGACCAGCGCTTCGTTGGTCAATGCCTCGTCGCCGAGGCCGAGTTCGGCATAAGGCGTGCCTTTTTCGCGGAGAAGTTCGCGGGGCGTCATTCCAGCCGCTTCGATCATCTCGACCAGCAGCGCACGCGAAGGCGGCGTCTTCAGGTATTCGATGACATGCGGCTCGACGCCCGAGTTGCGGATGAGCGAGAGCGTGTTGCGCGAGGTCCCGCAGTCGGGATTGTGATAGATGACGATCCTGGTCATGCTCGGCCTTTCAGCAGCAGGTGAGTTCGGCGAGCAGCGGCTCGCAAAGATCGGGACGGCCTTGGCAGCAGTCCTTGGCAAGGAAGAGCATGAGGTCGCGGAAGGCGTTGATGCTGACCCGCTGGATCTGCTGGCGTCCGCGCTTCTCCGACACGACTAACCCGGCCTTCGCCAGCACAGCGAGATGGGTCGAAAAGGTGCTCTGGGTCAGTCCGCTCTCTTCGACGAGTTGTCCCGTCGACAGTCCTTCGGGCTCATGCCGCACGAGGAGGCGAAATGTCGCGAGCCGTACAGGGTGCG
>SECS01000240.1 GCA_004211435.1 Novosphingobium sp.
GTTTGACCTATTCCAGAATGGAAGGACTACGCCATGCTCTCGAGCTCGGTGAACACCAACGTGGGCGCGATGATCGCGCTCCAGAACCTGAACGCGACCAACACCGAACTGCAGACCACCCAAAACCGGATCAACACCGGCAAGAAGGTGGCTTCAGCCAAGGACAACGGGGCCATCTGGGCGATCGCCCAAGGCCAACGCTCCGACATCGGTGCCCTGAGCGCGGTGAAACAGTCGCTCGATCGTGGTGTCGCCGCGGTCGATGTGGCGCTGGCGGCGGGCGAGACGGTCTCCGACCTCTTGCTGCAGATGAAGGAGAAGGCCCTTGCAGCGACCGATGAGTCGCTGAGCTCCGCGGCGCGCACGGCGCTCGACGAGGACTTCCAGGCGCTGCGCGACCAGATCGCCAGCGTCACCGCCAACGCCGAGTTCAACGGGGTCAACCTGCTCGAACAAAGCGCGACCGGCTTCCAGGCTCTGGCCAACGCCGACGGGACCTCGTCCCTGACGGTATCGGCCGAAGACATGTCGCTGGGGTCCACAACCGTCACCGTGACCGCCTCGCAGGGTATCGACACGCTTTCAGCGGCCCAGGCCGCCCTGACGGATGTGGATGAGTCGATCGACAATGTCTCCGGCGCCCTGGCGCGTCTGGGCACCAAGTCGAAGGCTCTGGAAACCCACACCACCTTCGTGGGCAAGCTCTCGGACGCGCTGGAATCCGGCGTCGGCAACCTGGTGGACGCCGATCTGGCGAAGGAAAGCGCGAAGCTCCAGGCCCTGCAGACGAAGCAGCAGCTGGGGGTCCAGGCGCTCAGCATCGCCAATCAGACGCCGCAGCTCGTGCTGTCGCTGTTCCAGTAAATCACTTCGGGTTCGAAGAAACGCCGGGAGGGATGCCCCTCCCGGCGTTTTCGCGTTCCGACGTTATTGATCTGGGCGCTTGCCAAGCGACCCGATCGGCCTAACTCTCCGTGCGTGCGGCAGACTTTGCGCCGTGTATCTGAAAGGAGGTGATCCAGTGTCTCATTGTCATCAATCGCGAGCGGCCGCGACCTGGACCTCGTTGGAGGCCCGGGCCTGATCCTTTCAGGCAAGGTTACGATCGCACCGCGATCAGACAATGAAGGGCCGTCGCAGCGATGCGGCGGCCCTTTTGCTTTACCTGCCGATCAGATTGCCGGCCCAGGTCAGGCCGGCGAACAGGAACTCGGACACGATGTTCCAAGCCAGCCAGACCGCGATCCCGGCGGCGGCGAACATCAGCCAACCGACAATAACCAGAGCGCCATCCCTCTGCATCAAACCGAAGCCGAAGGTGGCGACGATCAGCGCCGGCGCCAGATTGCCGCCCCAGATCGGCAGGATCAGGATGACGCACAGTACGCTGCTGACCACGCCGATCAGGATCTCTGACGCATCGCTGGTCATGATCGACAGGCGAGGCCGTGTCAGCCGCTCTATCTTTCTGAGAGCCGGCAGGGCGCGTCCCACCGCTCGGCGGTAGGTCGAGCGGTCGATGCTGCGCCTCAGCGCCCAGCGCGGGAGCCACAGCTGGTCGCCGCGGAACACCAACTGGATCGAAACCACCAGCAGCGGGATGCCCAGAATGGTCGTCGATCCCGGAACTGCCCCGGCGATCAGGTTCAGCAGGCCGAAGAACAGCATCATCGCGCCCATGCCGCGCTCGCCGAACGCGTTGACCAGTTCGCCCAGATAGAGCTTGGGATCGTCCTGACCGCCGATGTCCGCGACCACCTTCGAAAAGGGTCGCGCATCAGCCTGATAGTCGTAGTCGGGCATGGCCGGAGGCGCTCGCGATTGGGTGACGTGCATCTAGGCGCTGCCGGGTCGCAGCGCCACTGAACGATCGGTAAGTCTCAAACCAGATTTTGGACCCAGTCCCAGCCCCCGGCGAAGACGCCGACGATCAGGCGCCAGGCCAGAACGATGATCGCAGCGGAAATCCCCGTGACGATCCAGCCCAGGATGATCGCAAGCCCGTCTCGCTGCATGATTCCCAGCGAAAACAGGCCGATGGCGATCGCGGGGACCAGGTTGCCGCCCCACACCGGCAGCACCAGGACGATCGATAGAAACAGGCACGCCAGCCCGACCAGGCCCTGCCCGAACGGCCCGCTCAGAAAAGCCAGCCGGGGGCGAGACAGCCGCTCGCTGAAGCGGATCGCCTTCATGAAGCGGCCCGAAAGGTCGCGAAAGGTCCTGCGGTTTATGGACGCCCGCTCGATCCATCCCGGCAGCCACAGGCTGTCGCGCCCCCAAGCCAGCTCCATCGACAAGAACAGCAACGGTGCGCCGGTGATCGTCGTGCCCCCCGGCGGCCAGGGCAGCATATTGATGATGGCGAACAGCAGCATCACCGCGCCGAACGCCCGCTCGCCGAACGCATCGACGATCTCGCCGAGGAACAGCTTGTCGCCCGAACGCGCGCCGATGCGCTCCAGCACCTGCGAGAACTGGCGCGGCCGTCCGGTCGAGGTTTCGCACTGCCTCATGCGGTCCAGTTACGCGCGAACCGCCAGGCGTGCCATCGCCTCAGCGGTCGGCGACATGCTCGGGTTTGCCCTTGCGCTTGGTCTGGGCAAACTCTTCCAGCTGCTTTTCGGTCATGGACTCGACCATTTGCTTCGAGGCGCCCTTGAGTTCGGATTTGGGCGTCTCGCCGCGCTTGGCGCTGAGCGCGGCGCCGGCGGCCTTCTGCTGGGCGGCGGATTTGGCGGGCATGGGCGTCTCCTTCGAAGCAGCAACCGCCGAGGCCCGGCGCCGTTCCGTTCAGCCCCAGTCGCGCGCCATATAGATCGCCGCCGGCCCGTACTTTGCGACCTTGGCCACGACGGGTCCGGTCATGGCCGGCCGCCACCCCAGCCGGCGCCAGAAAGCCTCGGCCCCGTCCACGGCCACCAGCTCTGAACGCCGGATCTGCGGATGCGCCGCCTCGCACGCCGCCAATAGCGCCTGTCCGACTCCGCACCCGCGCGCCGCCGGAGCCGTCGACAGATCATGGATGTACCAGACATCGCCCTCGGCCCGATCTAGCGTCGTATCCGGCGCAGGCGGGCTCATCGAGGTCCATGGATGGCTCAGCAGATACCCCACCAGCCGCCCCTCGCGCTCCACCGCCCAGCACCAGTCAGGCGCCACGGTCATCCGGCTGACGAAGGCCTCCTCGCCGTCCCACAACGCCTCTGG
>SECS01000241.1 GCA_004211435.1 Novosphingobium sp.
GTGATCTGCGCGCCCGAGACGCCTACGATGCGCAGCTTGTCGTGAGCGGGCAGGGCGAGGCGAAGGGCGAGGTCGGTCGACAGCGCGGTCTTCTGCGATCCGGTGTCGATGAGGAAACGGTAGGGACCCTTGTCGCCGATCTGCACGGGAACGGTCATCCGATCGGCGGAGTCGGTCGTCGTGCGCAGCACCTCGACCTCGCTGGCGTCCTGCGCGCCGCTCGCGGCGGGAATCGTCACGAAGGCCACATAGGCGAGCAAAGCCAGGGCAGCGCCGGCCATCGCACCTCTCCGATGATTATGTCACGCTTCTATCACATTGCTTGGGGAAGGCGAAGCGATCGCTACTCTGCGGCTTGTGCGATCGGCCCGAAAGATTCAGGCGCCAGGAAGAAGTCGTCGGTCGTGCTGTCGAACTTGCGCGCGAACCATGCGCCGCTGGTAGCGATCGACGCTTCGTCTTCCTGCCGCAAGACCTTGGGATGATACCCGCCTGCACTCCAGTCGATGTAGCGGAAACCTGGCTCGATTCGGTCCGGGAAGCGCCGGGCCAGAACGGTCGGAATGACATGCTCGTCTGGACATTGGGTGAAGCGCAGTCGGCCGCTTGCCTCCAGCGCGGTGACTTCGGCGTGAACGACGTGGGCGACATCGTGGGGTAGGGACCACCACATGCTGCCTTTCAGCCATGGCAGATCGGCATAGCGTCGCCGTTGCAGTTGGCGTTCGCGATACCAGCGCGAGAAGGTCCAACTGACGCGTGTCTGTGCCCGATTGACGTTCTCGTTGATACGCGGAAAGCCGGACAGGCGCAGCGGGCGGCTATCGAACCACCAGTCTTCCATGCGCTCGCACTGTTCTTCACCGTAAATATCGATGAAGGCCGGCCGGCGTCCTTCGAAAGCGGCGATGTCTCGGGCGATTGTGCCGGGCAAGGCCACTGGCCAGTCCGCACCGCTGAGCAGGTGACAATAGTCGAAACCTTCGGTCAGCGCGGCTTTCAGCAGCAGTCTTTGCGCCGCGCAGATGCTGTCATGCCCCCAGACCACGGCCACCGGCTGGTCGATCAAAACGAGCTGCCGGGAATGATGCGACGCGAAGCGCTCGCGATGCTCGCGCCAAAGCGACGAGCGGCGGTCCAGATGAAGGATGATGCGATTCTCGGCGGAGCCAGCCGCCAGCCTTTCGATCAAGGCGAGCAGTTGCTCGGGGGCGGCATGCGCCATGATCAGGTATGCGAATTTCATGCTGCCTCGCTCCAAGCGGGACGCAGCCGTGCACCTAGGCCACCCAACAACTGGGCGAATTCTTCATACAGCGGGTGGCCGAGCAGCCGCAGCGCGATCAACCACAGCACGACGCCGCTGCCGGCCAGCGCGGCGAGTGGCAAGAAGCCGATGGAGGCGAATGTGGGCAGCGTCAGCGCGGCGATGGCCATCGGGGTGACGGCCGCGGCCGCGGCCAGCGCGCTCGATAGATAGATCGGGGCCAACTTGGACGGTCGCAGCCCGGCCATCCGACAGACGAAGCCCGTGTAGAGCAGCAACCAGACCGCGCCATATCCCACGCGTGAGAGCGCCGCGGCGGCCACAGAGACCTTTGCGCCGATGATCAGCAGCAGCAGCGAAGCAACCGTGTCGACAATATTGCGCGCGATCAGCGGGCGGAGGGCCCCGCGCAGGATCGGCAATTCGACATGCAGCGGAAGCGCGATGAACAGGATTTCGCCCAGCGCGATCCAGACGAGAATTGGTGCGGTCTCGGCCCATTGCGCGCCGAACAACAGGTTCACCGTCGGCGCGGCGGCGATTGCCAGACCGGCCATCGCCGGCCAGCCAGCACCGGTGAAACAGGCCACGATGCGCAAGTAGGGATCGCCTAGCGCCTCGCCGTTGCGCTGAAGTCTCGCGAGCGCGGGATAGAGCACGCTGGAAGCCGCGCCCGAGATCAGCGCCCGCAGCTGGCTGGCAAGGCCCGTCGCGCGGGTGAACAACCCCGTCGCGGTGAGGCTGAGCAGTGCGCCGATCACTAGGTCGGCCGATCGCGATCCGATCGCACCGATCACGAATAGTGTGCTCGATTGGCTGCCGAAGTGCAGCACCGGTCGTAAACCGTCGAAGCGCAATGGAAAGGGTAGCGCCGGGTGCAGAGCCTGCGCGACGACCGCCTTGACGAAGGCGGCGGCGACCATGGCCCAAGCCAGCGCCGTGGCGGAATAGCCGGCCCAGGCCAGTCCGATCGCGACACCAGTCTGCACGGCCGTCGCGGCCAGATTGACGAAAAAGAGACCGCGAAAGGCCATCGCGCGCGAAAGCATGGCCGTCGGGACGATCGCGAAAGGCACGAAGAGATAGCTTGCCGCGATGATCAGGAGGATCCTCGCGAGCCCGGCGTGGCCGTAGAACTCGGCGATCGGCCATGCTCCCAGCGCCAACAGGAAGCCAACGCCCAAAGCGAAGATCAGCGCTACCGAGGAACAGCGGCGGATTTCGGTTTCGTCCGGATGATCGAGATTGGCGATATACCGGGTCAGCCCGAAATCCTGCAGGATCGCGATCAGCATGGCTGCGCCGAGCGCGATCGAGAAAAGCCCTATTTCCGCAGGTTTGAGGAAGAAGCGGGAAATGATGACGGAGCTGGCAAACTGCAGGACGAAGCCGATGTACTGGCCGCTCACCGACCACAGTGCAGCGTGCCGAACACTCATCCGCGCCGGCTCGCGCTCGGGCCGGGAACCTGCGGGCGTGTCGCTGTCGGAAGCAGTAATCATGCCGGTCCAGCTGCCTGGGCGCTGGGGGTCAGCGAAGATGCCAGGCGCAATGCAAGGCGCGCGGCGCGCGCCGGCTCGCCGAAGCGGACCAGCCGCACCACCGTGCGCCACATGCCGCTGTGGCTTCCGCCTTCGCTCAGATAGCGCAACAACAGTTCGAAGCCGTGGTCACGCAGTCCTGCCTTCGAGTAGAGCAATCCAGGTGCGACTTGCGCGCGGACCTCGCGGCCGACGCCTTCGCGGCCGAACAAGGCATCGAGACTTTCGGTTCCGGGAAGCCGCTCCAGATCTTCGGTGGGATCGGGGCGACCGGCGAGGCGCTCGTAATAGGCCAGCTTGGCTATGGCGGCACCGATTTGCTGCTCGGTCGCATGGCGGCTGGAGACCTGCTCGTCGTAATGGCGATACCGGATCAGCGGCTCGGGAATGCTGGCCAG
>SECS01000102.1 GCA_004211435.1 Novosphingobium sp.
CGCGCTGGCAGACACGTCCTGGCAGGTCTTCTTCACCGAGCCGCGGCTGCGCGAGGTCATCGCACTGTCGCTGGCCAACAACCGCGATCTCCGGCTCGCGCTGGCCCGGGTCGAACAGGCACGCGCACAATACCGCGTACAGCGTGCCGACATATTCCCGACCCTCGGCGCGACCGCCGGAGCGACCTATCAGAAATCGCCGCTGGGCAACGTTCAAAGCCCGGGCGCCGGCGCCGCGGCGGGACGGCTGGACATCTATTCGGCGTCGGTCGGCGTGTCGGCCTGGGAAATCGACCTGTTCGGCCGGGTGCGCAACCTGACCAGGTCGGCGCAGGAGCAGTTCTTCGCGGTCGAGGAAAACCGCAAGGCGAGCCAGATCGCGCTCGTCGCCGAAGTCGCCACAGCCTGGCTGACCATGGCCGCCGACCAGGAACGGTTGCAGGTCGCGCGCAAGACCGAGGCCGCCTTCCGCCAGACGCTCGAACTGACCCAGGCGCGTTTCCGCGCGGGCGTGGCGTCGGATCTGGAAGTCCGGCAAGCCGGCACGAGCCACGATCGCGCCCGCGCCGATATCGCCGCACTCACGACCCAGGTGGCGCAGGACCAGAACGCGCTGAACCTGCTCGCCGGCACCGGCGTGGCCCAGGCGCTCTTGCCCGAGGCCCTAGCGGACAAGGGAGTCACTCTCGACCGTTTGCCCGGCGGGCTCTCGTCCGAGATACTGCTGCACCGGCCCGATGTCGCCGCGGCAGAACATCAACTGATCGCCGCCCATGCCGATATCGGCGCCGCGCGCGCCAACTTCTTCCCGCGCCTTTCGCTCACCGCGGCACTGGGCACGATCAGCCTCGGGCTTTCCAACCTGTTCGCCAGCGGCAGCGAAAACTGGTCGGTCGCGCCCACGGCGAACCTGCCGATCTTCGATTTCGGTCGCAACGCCGGCAATCTGCAAGGGGCCCAGGCGAACCGCGATGCGATGATCGCGCAATACGAGAAGGTTCTGCAAACCGCGTTTCGCGAGATCGCGGATGCCCTGGCGCGACGTGGCACGATCGATGATCAGCTGGCCGCGCAACGCTCGCTGAGAGGCAATTCAGAAGCGGCCTATCGATTGTCGGAAGCGCGCTTCCGCGCAGGCGTGGACGGGTTTCTCAACACGCTCGATGCGCAGCGCAGCTTCTATGCAGCGGAGCAGGATCTCGTCGCCACGCGGCTGGTGCGCGAAGCCAATGCGGTGGAAGTCTATCGCGCGCTCGGAGGTGGCCTCAAATGAACCGGAGATCTGCGCGCGAGGCCGCGAGGATCAACCGATGACGTGCGAATACAGGATATAGGCAACACCGAGCCAGCACAGCCCAACGCAGAAGCGGTCACCTAGCCAATCCAGGCGGGTCATAGATCCTCTCCTTCGGGTTTTCCCGATTGCATCAGCCTATATCCATTTCGATCACCTGCCAAGGCCTGGATGGCTCAGCGGTGTCATCGTCCGCGAGCCCCGTAACGCCGCAAAGTCGCCCAGCTTTAAGCGCCAGGAATGCCCCAAGATCACCTGCGCCAGCAGCCATTGCATTACGATGTTTTCATTCTAATTGCGGACAACACCATAAAGTCCTTAACGCGATAATTAACCAAATTGCCGCACTAGCCACCTCCCCGAGAACACAATGGGTGAGGGTAATTTCATGAGGGCATTTCATCTCTTTCTGGGCATCGCTCCGCTTGCGCTGGCTGCGCCCGCCTGGGCCAACGACGCGAACGCCGAAGCCACTTCGGAAAGCGGCACCTCGCAGAGCGTTTCAGCGCCCAATGCGAACAAACAGGTGTTCAGCACCGGCGTCGCCAAAGGGCGCGACGTTCTCGATTCCGCGATCTCGACCAGCTCGATCCGCGAAAACCAGATCCAGAAGCTCTCGGCGCGCTCGCTCGAAGAGATCTTCCACAACATTGCCGGCGTCCGCTCCGAAGTGTCGAACGGCGAAGTGAACAACAACGTCACTGTCCGCGGTCTGCCGATGGCCTCGACCGGCGCGAAGTTCCTGCAGATCCAGGAAGATGGCCTGCCGATCGTCGAATTCGGTGACATCATCACCGGCGGCGCCGACATGTTCATGCGCGCCGACCTCAATCTTGCGGCGATCGAAGCGATCCGCGGCGGCTCGGCCTCGACCTTCGCGTCGAATTCGCCCGCAGGCATCATCAACCTGATGTCGAAGACCGGCGACGTCGAAGGCGGCTCCCTGATGCTGTCGACGGGCCTCGACTACGAAGAGTATCGCGCCGACTTCGACTACGGAGCGAAGATCAGCGACACGCTGCGCTTCCACATCGGCGGTTTCTATCGTCAGGGCGAAGGCCCGCGCAGGGCCGGTTACGATGCCCTCAAGGGCGGCCAGCTCAAGTTCAACATCACCAAGCAGTTCACCGGCGGCCACATCCGTCTGTACGGCAAGATCCTCGACGATCGCACGCCGGTCTACCTGCCCTCGCCGATGACGATCACGGGCGCGGCCTCCGACCTCAAGTTCGCGCCGCTGCCGGGCTTCGACGTGAACAAGGATGCCTTCCTGTCGCGCTACATCACCAGCCAGCTCGGACTCGACCAGAACAACAACACGGTCGTGCACGACATCCGCGACGGTGCCCGCACGAAGGTCAAGAGCGTTGGCCTCGAGGCGCAGTTCGACATCCAGGAATGGACCGTTACCGAACGCTTCCGCTTCTCGAAGATCTCGGGCCGCTACATCACGCCGTTCCCGGCGATCATCGCCCCGGGCGCGACCGTGGCCGCACTGTTCGGCGGCCCGGGCGCGACGTTGCGCTACGCGGGCGGCCCGAACAAGGGCCAGCTCGTGCCGGCGAACGCCAACGGCAACGGTCTGATCGCTGCGCTGGGCCTGGCCGACAACACGCTGGGCAGTTTCGACAACATCACCAACGACATCCGCGTCAGCCGCGTGTGGAAGCTGGGTGACGGCGAACTGACGACGACCGCAGGCTTCTACAAGTCGCGCCAGACGACCGAGACCTCCTCCAACTATGCCTCGGCCCTGTCCGACGTGGTCGGCGGCGGCAAGGCGGCGCTGGTCGACATCACGGCTGGAAACGGCTTCGCGCTCAGCGAGAACGGCTATTTCAGCTACGATGGCACGTTCTTCGGCGGCTATCCGCGCAAGGGCATCAATGTCGATTACGACACCAACGCCGCCTTCGGCTCGCTGAACTTCAAGACCGGCCCGCTCGCGATCGGCGGCAGCCTGCGCTACGACTTCGGCGGCGCGCAAGGCACCGTATCCAGCTACGCGCTATCTGGCAGCGTGGGGTCCTTCCCCAAGGACATGAACGGCAACGGCACGATCTCCTTTCCGGAGACCCAGGTCGGCTTCCTGCCGCTGAACGGCCTTTCGCCAGTGGACTACACCTACCACTACCTGTCCTACTCGGTAGGCGTGAACTACCGCGTCGCCGAGCCTTTCGCGGTCTTCGCCCGCTATAGCCGCGGGGCCCGCGCGAACTCTGACCGACTCCTGGGCAGTTCCGCGATAAACCCGGTCACCGGCGCCCTCGCCAACCGCGACGCCTTGATCGACTACGTCAAGCAGGCCGAAGCCGGCTTCAAGTACCGCACGTCGAACTTCACCTTCAACGGTACGGCGTTCATGGCCAACACGCTCGAGCACAACAGCTATTTCGGCCCCACGATCGACCGCAAGTACAAGGCCTACGGCCTCGAGCTCGAGAGCTCCTATCGCACGGGCATCTTCAGCATGACCGCGGGCGCGACCTATACCCATGCCGAGATCAGCAACGACAGGCTGGACCCCACCGTCATCGGCAACAAGCCGGCCGGTGCGCCGACGCTGTTCGGCTATTTCACGCCGGAGATTTCGACCGATTTCTTCAGCATCGGAGCCAACGTCTACGGCATCACCAGCCGCTACTCGACCGATCTGGAAGACTACAAGATGCCCGGCTACGTGCTGGTCAATCCATTCGTCCAGGTCCGCCCGACCGAGCGGATGACCGTCAGTCTGAACGTCAACAACCTGTTCAACACCAAGGGCATTACGACGCTGGTCGTACCGACTGCCCTGGCGCCTACCGTCGGAAGCGTCACCGCGATCAATGGCCGCACCGTTTCGGCCTCTGTTCGTTTCGACTTCTAAGCCACTTCAATCCCTTCGCGCCCGCTTTCTGGCTGGAAGCGGGCGCGATCTTCTCCTGCGGTGCATGGCAAGCCGCCACGCACGCCCTCTGGCTTGAAGCAATCGATCAGCGTGGGCCGCGGCTCGTGGAAGATGGCGTGCCCTCTCCGCGCGCTTCGGCGGCGCAAGCCGAGGTTTTGACGCCAGCCAAGCGCCCCGCTACGGACCACGGCATGATCGCCCTGCTATCCCCCGCAAAGACGCTCGACTTCGACAGCCCGCTTCCGCCGGTAGAAGGAACCACCCCTCATTTCGCCGCTGAGGCAAAGGGCCTTGCCAAGTCTGCAGCGAACCTGTCGCAGAAGCGGCTGGCGGATCTGATGCATATCTCACCGCGCCTCGCCAAGCTCAACGCGGAACGCTTTCGTGACTTTTCCCAGCTCCCGGAACGACCCGCGCTGTTCGCATTTGCCGGCGACGTCTATACCGGCTTCGAGGCGCATAGTCTGGACGATGCAGGCATCGCTTTCGCCCAAGACCATGTGCGGATGCTGTCAGGCCTGTACGGCCTGCTGCGACCGCTCGACACGATCAGGCCCTACCGCCTGGAAATGGGCACGCGTTGGGCGCCTCGGCGCAAGAGCCTGACCGACTGGTGGGGCGAGCGCATCGCCGAACTGCTGATCACCCAGATTGCCGAAGAAGGATCGGGCGTGATCCTCAATCTCGCCAGCCAGGAATACTTTGCTGCCGTCAAAGGCAAGCTCGCCGGCGTGCGGGTCGTGGAAGTCGAGTTTCGTGAGCCGGGCCCGGATGGGCCGCGCTTCGTGAGCTTCAGCGCCAAGCGCGCGCGCGGCATGATGGCTCGCTGGCTCTGCGAGCACCACGTCACCGACATCGACGCGATGCGCGGCTTCGACAGCGACGGTTACCGCTTTGACGCAAGTGAGAGCGAGGCCGATCGTTGGCGCTTCACGCGCGCGTAGAACTCAATCCGGCGGCTCTAGGAGGTCGAGAAATCCGGAGAGCACCGCTTGCATGTCGGCATGGCCCGAAGACAGACCCAACTGCTCCTCGCGGTTCAGCGACAGGCCGACACTCGTCGCGATGATCGCCAGCGCGGTCGCGGGCAGCTTCGCCACGGTCTTCGACGCATCGAGCGCTCGCGTGATTGTCGCCACCTGAATCGCGCGGGATTCGTCGATGAACCGGATCACCTCGGTCTTGAGATCGGGAATGCGGTTGGCCAGCGCCATGTATTCGGAAATCAACCGGGCATCGTGCGAATAGGCGCTGAGCGCCCATAGCTGCCGCAAGGGTCGCGGCGCGGCGCTGGCCTCGCGCTGCTGGCGCAGGTCGCGCTCGGACGACCGCCGGAACATCGCGACGATGAGATCGTCCATCGTGTGGAAGTAGTAGTAGACCAGCCGCTGCTTGACGCCGATCTGCTCGGCAATGCGGCGCGAGGTGAGCTTGGCGTGACCTTCCTCGCGCAGGATCTGCTCGGCCCCGTCGAGCATCGCATGCCAGTTTTCCGAGCCCGCAGGCCCCATGCGCCGGTTGGGTCCAAGCTTTTGTTCCGTCATTCGCCCCTGTTCCTTGCGCCTCCCTGCCTAGAGTTCCGGCGCGGAGCCGTAAAGGCCGGGAGCAGCCGCTTGACAGCACAGGTCAATTGCTAACACTTTGACGAGCGAAGCAAGGGAGAGGCCCATGGGCGAGACGACGAAAGCCGGATTCGAGACGATCGCCTCGGGCCTCTATCTCGAAGGCCTGGCGGTCGACCACGAGCGCGACACGATTTGGTACAGCGACGTCATCGCCGGCGGCATCCACGGCGTGAAGCCCGACGGCACCAAGGTCGGCGTGCTCAACCCCGAACGCATGTGGACCGGCGGGGTGCTGATGAACGCCGGCGGCGTGGTGCTCTCCACCGGCGAAGGCGGCATACTATGGAACGACCCGCAGAGCGGCCGGTCGGGCTGGCTGATCGACCGCATCGACGGCCAGCCGATCAACGGCGTCAACGAACTGGTGCCCGACGGCACCGGCGGCATCTTCTTCGGCACCAACGACATCGAGATGATCATAAAGGGCGAAACGCCGCGGCCCACCGCGCTCTATCGCCTCACGGTCGAGCGCGAGCTGATTTTGCTGGCCGATGGCCTGGGCTTCACCAACGGCATCGCCTACGACCCCCTGCACCGGCGCTTCTACTGCAACGATACCTTCAACGGCACCCTGGTGTTCGACGTCACCGACGACCTCGCGCTGACCAATCAGCGGCTGTTCCTCAAGAAGGAAGACGCCGACGGCATGGCGCTCGATGCCGAGGGCAACCTGTGGATCACCGGGTTCCGCTCGAACTATCTGACGCGCATGCGTCCTGACGGCACCACGATCGGCCGCTTCGAGACCCCAGCCGGCTCGATCACCCAGCTCCGCTTCGGCGGCGCGGACGCACGCGACATCTATTTCAACTCGGTGCCTGCCGACGGCGGCGACACCTTGAAGGAGGGCGGCGCGATCACCCAGACCAACTCCTTCCTCTACCGCGCCCGGTCTGACGTTCCGGGCATGCCGATCGCGCCTGCCGGCTTCGCGCTGGCCTGATCACGGATAGCCACAGGACAACGACGATGAGTGAAGCAAATCTTGAAAGCGAACTGGCCGAACTGCGCAAGACCGTTCGCCAACTCAAGGACCGGCAGGACATCCTCGACGTGATCGTACGCGAATCGCGCGGGCGCGATCGCCACGACACCGAGCTGACCGCAAGCTGCTATTGGCCCGAAGGTGCCGACGAGCATGGCGCCGTTCCCCTACCCGCGAGCGTCTATCCCGAACTCGCCAACAAGGGCCACGCCCAGGCCTTTGTGATGAACCAGCACAACCTGGCCAACCACTCCTGCGAGATCGACGGCGATACCGCCTATTGCGAGACCTACGTGGTCGGCACGATGCTTTCGCACGACGGGCTTACCTGCACGGTCGCCGCCGGCCGCTACATGGACCAGCTCGAGCGGCGCGGTGACGAATGGCGCATCCTGTGGCGCCGCTCGACGGTCGAGACGGCGATGCAGGGCGACGCCTCATGGCTGCAGTCACCGCCGGTGAAGGGGTTCCTCAAGGGCACGCGCGACCGCGAGGACCTGTCCTATCACCGGCCTTACGTGGTCGGGGGCGCCGGCGCGCGTTGGTGAGTTAGAATTCGGCCCAGTCGTCGCTGCCAAACGGTTCGGACTGCAGGGCGAGGTTGCCCATGACCATCGGCGCGGCCACCGGCGGCCGGCGCTTGGCCGAAGCGGCGGCGCGGATCGGCACGGGCGCGGCGGTGCCGGTCTGGAAGCGTCCGACCATGTCGGTCAGTTCATTGGCCTCGTCGGCAAGATTGCGCGCGGCGGCGGTCGATTCCTCGACCATGGCGGCGTTCTGCTGGGTCATGCGATCCATCTCGCCGACCGACGAATTGATGTGCTGGAGATTGGCCGACTGGCTCTCGGCCGACTGCGCGATCTCGGCGGCGAGCACGGTGATCCCGCCGATGCGCTGGAGAATGGTGTCGAGCAGAGTGCCGGTCTCGCCGACCAGCGAGACGCCATCGTTGACCTGCTTGGTGCTGGCGTCGATCAGGCCCTTGATGTCCTTGGCGGCATCGGCCGAGCGTTGCGCGAGCAGGCGCACCTCGTTGGCGACCACGGCGAAGCCCTTGCCGGCATCGCCGGCACGCGCGGCCTCGACCCCCGCATTGAGCGCGAGCAGGTTGGTCTGGAAGGCGATGCCGTCGATTACCGAGATGATGTGGGTGATCTCGGTCGACGACTTCTCGATCGCGGCCATGGCCGAAACCGCGCGGCGGACGACTTGGCCGCCCTCTTCGGCTTCGTGATGGACGTCGGCGATCGAACGCTGAACCTCGCCCGCCTTGTCGGCGGTATCCCGCACCCCGCCGGTGACACGGCTCATCGCCGCGGCGGTCTCCTCGATCGAGGCGGCCTGCTGCTCGTTGCGCGTGGCGAGATCGTCGGAGGCCGAACGAATCTCGGATGCGCCGGTCAGCACGCTGGCGGCGGTGTTGCGCACCGAGCCGACGGTCTCCTTGAGCGAGGCCACCGCATCGTTGAAATTGCGGCGCAGCGCTTCGTAGGCACCGGGGAATTCATCGCTCAACTCGGCATCGAGCTGGTTCTGCGCCAGGCGCTGCAACCCGCCGCTGAGCGCGCCGACGATCTTGTCCTGGGTCTCGCGACCGGCCTGGATCTCTACCGCATTGTCGCGGAAGGTCGACATGGCGGTGGTCATGCGGCCCACGCAGTCGCGATAGTCGATATAGGCGATCGGGCTCTCGGTATCGCCCGCTGCCAGGCTTTCCATGCGCACCACCGTGTTGACGTAAGGCGTGCAGATCCGCTGGCTCGCCACCAGCACGGTGATGACCGTCGCGACAAAGCAGGCCGCCGCGGCGCCGAGAACGAGCCCGCCCGCTCCGGTCAACAGAGCCGCCGCCAGAACGCCGCCCGTGAGGCTGGCGTGAATGATCAGCAGAACCTTGAACTTCAGGCGGATCGGCGCCGTGCGCTCAAACCACGTCAGCATTGTCGTTCTCCAGTCGTCCAGGGGCAAGGCCATCGGAAACGGCGGCCGCCGCGGGTTTGCTCGTCTGTTTCAGGAAGAAGATTTTTCTATTTTGGAACGATGCGAGACGAACGGACCGACCCGAGAACTCAGGCACGCTCCGCCCGCTCGCCTCCGCAATTGCGAAGCGCTCGCGACGGACGACTGGCTACAGGATCGATGGTTAAAAAATCGCTACGTACGAATGCCTAGGCGTTTGTGCCTAGGAGCACCAATCGCGGCGCACCCGCGAATGGACTTTCGGAATCGCGAAAAACCCGGCATTCGCGGTGAACGCCGGGCTTGTGTAATTTAGTGTAAAAATGACCGCAACGCGGGTCTTAGGACCAGCCATCCTGCTGTTCGAGGCTCGCCGCGAGTTCGCCGATGACGCGATAGCAGTCGAGGACCTGCGCCACCGAGCTGTTGGGCTCACGCCCTTCGCGGATCGCCGCAACGAATTCGCGGTCCTGCAGTTCGATCCCGTTCATGCTGATGTCGACGCCCGAGACGTCTATCGGCTCTTCCTTGCCGTTCACGAGGTCGTCGTAGCGGGCGATATAGGTGCCGGTGTCGCCGATATAGCGGAAGAAGGTGCCGAGCGGCCCGTCGTTGTTGAACGACAGCGCAAGGGTCAGGATTTGCCCGGCTTCGGTCTTCATCTGGATCGACATGTCCATGGCGATGCCGAGCTCGGGATGCTTGGTTCCCTGAAGCGCATTCGCCGCGACGACCTTCGATCCGGTCATGTACTGGAAGATGTCGATGGTATGCGCCGCATGGTGCCAAAGCAGGTGATCGGTCCAAGAGCGGGGCTGGCCCTTGGCGTTCATGTTCTTGCGGCGGAAGAAGAAGGTCTCGACGTCCATCGCCTGAAGCGTGAGTTCGCCGGCCGCGATGCGGTTCTTTACCCATTGATGGGAGGGGTTGAAGCGGCGCGTATGGCCGACCATGCAGACCAGCCCGGTCTCCTGCTGCTTCTTGAGAACCGCCTCGCTGTCCGCCCAGCTGTCGGCCAGCGGAATCTCCACCTGGACGTGCTTGCCCGCGTTCATGCAGGCGATCGCCTGCTCGGCATGGAGCTGCGTTGGCGTGCAGAGGATCACGGCATCGACATCGTCGCGCGCAAGCGCGTCCTCGAGCTCGGTCGAGCTGTGCTTGGCGCCGTACTTCTTCGCCACTTCCGCGGCCTGTTCGCCGGTGCGGCTGATGATCGAGGTGATCTCCACCCCGTCGATCAGCTTCAGTCCGTCGAGGTGCTTTTCTCCGAAGGCGCCGGCGCCGGCGAGTGCGATTCTCATGTTTCGGGCTCCAATACGATATGTCCGATGGCCGTGTTGCTGCACGGCACGTGGTAGTGGCGGTGGAGGAGCCGGGTCTTCTTGCCCAGCGCCCCGCGCATGATCAGCCACATGACCATCTCGATCCCCTCGCTGCCGGTTTCGCGCAGGTATTCGAGATGCGGCACGTGGCGCAGTTCGTCGGTCTCGCCGATCAGGCGGTCCATGAAGCGCCTGTCCCATTCGGCGTTGATCAGGCCGGCGCGCGGCCCCTGGAGCTGGTGACTCATGCCGCCCGTGCCCCAGATCTGCACGTTGAGATCCTCGGGATAGGACGCGACCGCGCGCGCGATCGCCTCGCCCAGTGCCCAGCAGCGGTTGCCCGAAGGCACCGGATAGGTGACCACGTTGACCGCCAGCGGCACGACCTTGACCGGCCAGGCCTCGGGCGCGCCGAACATCATCGTCAGCGGCACGGTCAGGCCGTGGTCGACGTCCATCTCGTTGACGATGGTCATGTCGAACTCGTCGAGGATCAGGCTCTGCGCGATGTGCCAGGCGAGATCGGGATCGCCGATCACGTCGGGCACCTTGCGCGGGCCCCAGCCCTCGTCGGCGGGCTTGTAGCGCTCGCCCGTGCCGATCGCGAAAGTGGGGATGATGTTGGCGTCGAAGGCCGAGGCATGGTCGTTGTAGACGAGGATGACGACGTCGGGCTTCTCGCCCTTCTCCCATTCGCGCGTCCAGTCGTAGCCGGCGAAAATCGGGCCGAAATAGGCGTCGCGGTCCTTGCCGCCATCGGCGGCGACGCCGAGCAGCGGCACGTGGCTGGTGCCGACGCCAGCGATGATGCGGGCCATCAGCGGTTCTCCCTTATGGACCGAACGCCCTCGGGCGAGCGGCCGCCGGCGTTCATCATCGCCTGATAGTCCTCGACGCTCATGCCCGTCATCGTGCTCACCGCCTGGACGAAGCTCAGCCCGTCGGTCGAGAATATCTTGGACAGGAAGTAGATGTTGCCACCCAGGTCGAGCAGGCGGTTGTAGTCGCGCGCGAGCACGGCTGCCTTCTGGTCCTCGGTCATCGGCCACGGGGCCAGATAGGCCGCCTCGTCCGCCTTCCAGCGTTCGCGGTTCTCGGCCTTCATCAGGCTCATCGCGAACTGGTTGAGGTGATAGCCCTTGCGTGCCCGCGTCGCGGTGTAGACGCGCGTGCCGGGGATGTCGTCGAACTGCGCGAGGTAGGTGTGGATGTCGGGCTCGTCTTCGTGGCTCATGCCGCCGCCTCCGCGCTCTGGCCGCCGGCCTTGATGGCGCGCGCGATGATCTGGCGCGCGCGCACCCCGCCCTCGTCGATGCGATAGGCCGAGAGCTTGAGATCGGGGTTCGCTCGGATGGCCTTCTGCTGGGCTTCGAGGATCTCCCGATCCTCTTCGAAGACCCCGCCCTGCTGGCGCTTGAACCGCGCGGTGAAGCCCGGATCGGCCAGGTCGAAATTGCGCGCCATGCCCCAGAAGTAGTGATGCGTGGTTTCGGTCTCGGGCGTCATGAAGTCGACGACCATACCGCGCACGCCCTGATCGTGGCTTTCGAGGCTGGCCCCTGCCCCGACCGGCGCGACGCCGACGTCGATCATCACCGCAGAGGGCAGCAGGAATTCGCAGATCTGCCAGCGGTCCACGAGCCCGTCCCGCTTGAGCGCGCCACGCCAGAACGGCGGCGCCTCGATGCCCGGCATCCAGCGGCGGACATAGGCGCGGTCGCCGATCACTTGGGTCTCGAGCGGCGCCTCGACGATCTCCTGCTGGCCGATAGAACCATCGTGCACATAGGTCTCGTGCGTCAGGTCCATCAGGTTGTCGATCATCAGGCGATAGTCGGCGGCGACCGGATAGTGGCCGCCATCGAACACCCAGCCTTCGGCCGAACAGGGCCACAGATCGGGGATCAGCGCCGGATCGGCCTTCTCCGCCTCGCCCACCCAGACCCAGACGAAGCGGTGCCGTTCGTGCACGACATAGGTCTGCGCGCAGACCTTGCGGTTCACCGGATCGGTCTTGATCGGCATCTCTTCGGCCGCGCCGTCGGGGCCCAGCTTGAGCCCGTGGTACTTGCAGCGGATCGAGTCGCCTTCGCGGAAGCCCAGCGACAGCGGAAGCAGACGGTGCGGACAGGCATCGCGCATGGCTACGACCGAACGATCGAGCTTGCGGTAGAACAGCATCGGCACGCCGCAGATCGTCCGCGCGAGCGGCGCGGAATCGATCTCGGCGTCCCAGCCCGCGACGTACCAGGCGTTGGTCAGCCAGGTGGTCACAGCCCGCGATCCTTCAGCCGCGCGTCGAGCCGCGGGAAGACGCGGCGGGCATTGCCCTCGAAGATCGCGTGGCGCTGCGCGTCGCTGACCGGCAGCGCGTCGACATAGCGCTTGGTGTCGTCGAAATAGTGCCCCGTCTGCGGATCGATGCCGCGCACCGCGCCGACCATTTCCGAGCCAAACAGGATGTTCTTGGTCTCGATCACCTCGGCCAGCAGGTTCACGCCGGGCTGGTGGTAGACGCAGGTGTCGAAGAACACGTTGTTCATCAGGTGCCCGTCGAGCGTCGGCTTCTTGAGCATGTCGGCGAGACCGCGATAGCGGCCCCAGTGATAGGGCACCGCGCCGCCGCCGTGCGGGATGATGAAGCGCAGCTTGGGGAACCGCGCGAAGAGATCGCCCTCGAGCAGTTGCATGAAGGCGATCGTATCGGCCGCGATGTAGAAGGCTCCGGTGGCGTGCATCGCCGGGTTGCACGAGCCCGAGACGTGGATCATCGCCGGCACGTCGAGCTCGCACATCGCCTCGTAGATCGGGAACCAGTATTCGTGCGTCAGCGGCGGGTGCTGGAAATGGCCGCCGCCGGGATCGGGATTGAGGTTGCAGCCGATGAAGCCCAGCTCCTCGACGCAGCGGCGCAGTTCCTTGATCGAGGCCTCGAGCCCCGACTGCGGATTCTGCGGCAGCTGGCAGACGCCGACGAAGGTTTCGGGGAAGAGATCGACCACGCGCGCGATAAGGTTGTTGCAATGGAAGGCCCAGGCCTCGCTCATCGCCTGGTCGCCGACATGGTGCGCCATGGCGCTGGCGCGCGGCGAAAAGATCGTCAGGTCGGCGCCGCGTTCCTGGATCAGACGCAGCTGGTTCTGCTCGATCGTCTCGCGGATCTCGTCGTCGGAGATCTCGGGATAGGCGGGCGCCGGCTGGCCGGCCTTGAACGCCGCCTTCTGCGCCTCGCGCCAGGCGTTGTGCGGCTCGGGCGCGGTCGTGTAGTGCCCGTGGCAGTCGATCACCAAGGTCATGTCAGTCTCTCCCAAATGGCTTGCCGGCCTGCTCGCGCTGGCGGCGGACGGTCCCGGCCGTCATGATCGGTTCGACGCCGAGCGCGGACAGCGTCTTGGCGCTCTCTTCCATTTCGGCGGCGCGGCGCAGCCCGTGCGTGGCCATGCGTTCCAGGTTGTAGGCGGCACGCTCGGCCCATGGCCGCGGTTTCTCACTGGCGTCGAGCGAGGCCAGGACCTCGTCGGTCACGTCCGCAGCCTCGGCGCCGAGCATCATCTCGGCGGTCAGCGCCTCGAGACCTTTGACCATGACCGAACGGATCATCTTGATCGC
>SECS01000242.1 GCA_004211435.1 Novosphingobium sp.
CCGAACTCGCCGAGCGTGCCGAACGCCAGCGCCAAAAGGAAGCCGGTGAAGCCGAGAAGCGCGCTGCCGCCGCGGCGGCTCGCGAGGCCGCGCAGGCCGCAATGGAGCAGGCACAGCGCGACGCCGCCGAAGCTGCGGCAGCTGCTGCCGAGGAGGCTCGCGCCGCTGCTGAGGCGGCTCGGCCGAAGCTACCCACCGCCGAAGAGCTTAAGGCTGCGCGCGACGCTCGTTACGCTGCCCGCAAGGCGCGCAAACGCTAGGACGATTGCTCGCGAGCTTCTCCGCTCTGCGGAGTTGCAGGGCGTGCGGAGCTAATGAGAGGTCTGCATTGCCGCATCGCGACTTGGTTTTGCGGCGAGTAGCAATCGCAGCGTCGGCCGACATTCCTGCCGTTCAACGAGCTGGACGATCGCCCTGAAACCGGTTGTTCATTCATAGCGGATGGGCTGGCCTCGCTGGCGCGATGTGCGGCGTGAAGGTGATCATGTTTCACCGATAAGTCGCAACAGGCTTTCCCTATCGCAGATAGAGAAGATCGGCATGCACCGTCGCCGAGAACATTCCTTACTCTCGACCAAAACGAGGGAAGAGGGATGATCTCGACAGTCGCGCTACAATCGGTCGAGGGCGGTTCCGGCCTACGGCATCAGCACCCGAGCTCCACACCGGGAGAGGAATGGCGAGCCCATTGGCCGCTGGTCCTGGCGGCAACGGTGGGAATGTCGTTCCACTCGGTCATGAGTCATGGGCTCGGTCTGTTCATGGAGCCGTTGCAGGACGAGTTCGGCTGGAGCCGAAGTGAGATATCGCTCGGGCTCACGATCGCAGCGATGTTGTCCCTTCCGCTTTCTCCGGTCGTAGGGGCAATGGTCGATCGGTGGGGCTCTCGGCGGCTCGCCCTTCCTGGCGTCGTCCTCTCGGCGGGCGCAATTGCCCTCTTTTCCACCCTCTCCGGGTCGGTAGCCCAGTGGCTGGGTCTATGGCTGGGATACGCGCTCGTCGCTATGTTGCTGAAGACAACGATCTGGTCGGCCGCAGTGTCGAGCACGTTCAACGCCAGCCGCGGCCTCGCCTTGGCCTTTGCCCTTTCGGGCACGGCTATAGCGCAGGTCCTCGTGCCGCCGCTGGCGCAGTACCTGATCGCCGACTTCGGCTGGCGTACCGCCTACGCGGTACTGGGCATAGGCTGGGGCGGCCTCACATTCATCCTGCTGTTCCTCTTCTTTTTCGACGCGCGTGACCGCCGGCGCCTGCGTCGCGAGGCGTCGACGGGCCATGCGGAAATCGGCGGTGGGCTTGGGTTCCGGGAAGCCTTCCGGAATGTCGCGCTGATCCGCATCGCGGCGGCGACGCTGATCTCCTGCCTGCTGAACATCGCTGTTCTGGTGCACCAGGTGCCAATCCTCGTCGAGAGCGGCATCGCGCGGGAAAACGCTGCCTATCTCGCCAGCCTCGCGGGCGTTGCCGGGATCATCGGCAAAATCGTGACCGGCTGGCTTCTCGACCGTGTCAACGGCGGCTGGATCGGCGGGATCAGCCTTTCATTGCCAGCGGTTGGCTTCCTTCTCATCCTGGAACCGATGGGAACATCGGCGGCGGTGGTGCTGGCCATGGTTCCCATCGGCTATGCCGCGGGCACGAGCCTGCAGGTATGCGCCTATCTGACGACGCGCTACGGCGGGATGCGCAATTTCGGAAAGATCTTCGGCGTCATGGCCAGCCTGATCGCCGTAGGCGGGGGACTGGGGCCGACGGTGGCCGCGGTCGTTCACGACACCTCCGGCAGCTATGTTCCGCTGCTGCTCGTCGCCATCCCCGCGAGCGTGATCTCCGGGCTCCTGATCGTAGGGTTGGGCGCCTATCCCGACTGGACCCAGGCCACGGAGGGGGACGCATAGGAAAATCCTATCGCAGTGAGCAGCATCAGCCGTAACGCACCCGTTCCTTCGCCGATAACCTCCTCTCGAACCAAGGCGTGACAGACGCCGGGTCGGGGGAGGACGCGAATTCCGTGCGGCTTCCTCCTCGACACATGAGGGAGGATCAACATGCGCACAATCAACCGTCTGGCTTTCGGCTGCTCGACGCTCGGACTAGCGCTGACGCTGGCCCCGCAGGCCGCCTTCGCTCAGAACTCCGCCTCGGAGGAAAGCGATCTTGGCGCGATCATCGTCACGGCCCGTCGCGTCGAGGAGAGACTTCAGGACGTGCCGATCTCGATCACCGTCTTCAACCAGCAGCAGTTGACCAACAGGAACGTGACTTCCGGCGTCGACCTGGCGATCTACACGCCGTCGCTCCAGGCGAACTCGCGCTACGGCGTCGAGAACACCTCGTTCGCCATTCGCGGATTCACACAGGAGCAGCGCACGACCGCCTCGGTGGCAGTCTATTTCGCCGATGTCGTGGCGCCGCGCGGCGGCGGCTCGACCACGACCGGCGATGGCGCCGGACCGGGCAGCTTCTTCGATCTCCAGAACGTACAGGTGCTAAAGGGCCCGCAAGGCACCCTGTTCGGCCGGAACACCACCGGCGGCGCCCTGCTGCTCGTCCCCCAGAAGCCGACCGATCGGCTCGAGGGCTATGTCGAAGGTTCTGCAGGCAACTACGACATGCGCCGTGTGCAAGGGGTCATCAACATTCCCTTGGGCGAAACCGCGCGTTTCCGCGCCGGCGCGGATCGCCAGGTTCGCGACGGCTACCTGCGCAACATCTCGGGGATCGGCCCCGGCGACTTCAACAACATCGACTACATCGCCGCCCGCGCGAGCCTCAGCGTCGATCTGACGCCCAATCTCGAGAACTACATGCTCGCGAGCTACATGCGTTCCGACACGAACGGGCCCGTGCCCAAGCTCACCTCGTGCTTCCCCGTGGTCCGTGGCGCGCAAAGCATAACCGGCGTGCTGTCTTGCGATCAGATCGCGCGAGCAGCAGGCCAAAACTATTTCTCGGTCGAGAACGGTCTGGCTTCGGCCAAGCTGTTCATGGAACAGTGGCAGTTCATCAACACGACGACCTGGCAGGCGAGCGACAGCCTGACCATCAAGAACATCGCAAGCTACGCGCAGCTCACCAACCGGAC
>SECS01000007.1 GCA_004211435.1 Novosphingobium sp.
ATCCCGGTTTGCGCGATAGGCGAAGGCCGCTATGAGATGCGGTGACGCGCCCGTAGCTCAACTGGATAGAGTCCCCGCCTTCTAAGCGGGTTGTTGCAGGTTCGAACCCTGCCGGGCGCGCCATTCCGGGCACTCGCTGATGTTGGGGCCATCTGACTTTGCCCCTCAGCCTACCTTGGCGTGACGTTTGGTGTCCGCGCCGGGCTGATCCCGACCAAGTGCGTGGCATACCTGATACGTGGCACTCTATCATAATTCCAATGGCCCGGGTAGTTCTCAGCTTCGTTCCGGTCATCAAGGATTCCTTGAGGCTGTCGTGGTCTATCCGGACCATGAGCGTTCATAGAGTCCTTGCCGAGTCGATACTCAGAGAGCAGCGGCGGCCCCTCTCCGCCCGAGAGATCGTCGAAAGCGCCAGGGCCTCTGGACGTCTCCGCGATGGGTTCGGAGGACAATCGCCGGCGAGAAGCATGGATGCCAGGCTTTCAGAGTCCATTCGAAACGCTGGCAGCGAAGGAACCTTCGTCCGTCATTCGCCGGGCCGGTTCTTTCTGCGCGAGTTGCTCGCCGATCCCGACCTACCGGCTGCGTTCCGGCGCACCTACTCTCCAGCACAACGCGCGAAGCAGAAGGAGCCACGGCTCGTTATGGCAGCGCGCTCGTTCCTTGAAATCGATGGCCTCATTCCACCCCGCGAGGTTCTTGCGCTGGTCGACACCGACAATATGCAGTTCCGTGACCCTACGGAGGCCTTGCCACCTGACGTCCTCGCTGTCTGGGCCTTCGTCATTGTAACCGGCGGCGGTCGGCTTCTGACGTTTCGCAAATCCAGCAAGCGTGGCACCCGACGTAAGGCGCTCGGGTTTTCTGCTCCCGTCACTCGAGATGATCCGACCCTTTTCGATCGCGACAGTCTGGGCATCGTGGAGAGGGGGCTGAGGACCATCAGAGTGAGCCTCGGGCCGACGAGTTTCACAGTGGAAGGACATGGTACGGCGGTAGCGAAGCTTGATGGATTCATCGTCTCGCGAACCGGCGGACGCCCCATCCTGTTGGCAATCATACGGTTCGAAACCGGCGATCACACCGCCCCATTCAGTCGCCGACATGGAATCACCGACCTTCGGCTCGAGGACACCGCGAATGTCTCGAACGGAATGCACCTCCTCGATCCGCAAGCCGAAGAGGTGTTCCGCGCATTGACTGGTGCGGGCCTGGCGGACTTCGACAGCCTCGAGACGTTTGGATCGCCAAAATCCTAGTTTTCCGGTGAATCCAGCATGACAAACAGGTGCTGCGTCAGCGCGCCCGCGCCGCGTCGAAAAGCCATCGTACCCCAGTCGTCCCACCGATCAACTCGCTCAGCGAGCCAGGCGAAGAAATCGTCTCGCGCTAGTGGGTTTGGGAACTTCTGGCTCCATATGACCCGGCGAATCGGCACCCTTCCCTCCTCGACCATGCCGGTAAGCGTAACCGATGGATCCCCCTGCATTCGCTCCCGGGCGAAGACGTAAGTCCGCAGGGCCACCTCGTGCTCAAAAGAACGAAGGCTCGCCTCGCGGGCGGCGTCGCCTTCCCTGCGAAATGCCAGGGCCGACACCGAAGTGAACGGCAGATCGACCCATTCCGGCTCGCGCGTGACTTGGAGGAGCAGCAGGACGGAGCGTCCGAAATCCGTCAAGTAGGCGTCGAGCGGGCTCGATCTTCCCTCGCATTCGGCCAAACCCACCGAGACCAGCCAAAGCATGTACAGCCGGTTGAAGGCGAAGTTGCCCTCGAACATGTCGTGGTGCGTCTCAGCCGGGCGAAGCGGCCGCCGCTCGATCGCCGCCATCACGCGCAGCATCAGCTCGAGCTGCTCTTTGGCGAAGTTGCTCTTCGGCATATTCAGCCGGCCGTGCCAGAACGCATCCAGCACGCTCGGCCAGCGCCCGCCATCGCCATCCTCGATGACGCTGCCGTTCGCCCGCAGCCACCATCCCCAGGGACGATCGCCGATGCCCTCGAATGCACTGGGCATGTCAGCGCCCCCTGTGCGGATCGAGACCGATCGGCGGCGGACCGTCACCGATGCGCTTGGGCAGCTGTTCGCAGTCCTGGATCGCCCGGAGCTGCGCCGCGAGGAAAGTGATCTCGCCAAGGACGTAGCCGTCGTCGCGATAGACCTGACCGGTCTCCTGCCTCAGATAACCACCCTGGGAACGACCTTCGCCCGGCACGAGATCATAGAGGTGGTTGCAGCTGAAACCCAACCACCAGGCGTTGTCGTGCTGGACCCGATAGTCGGTCGCGTGCTTCGTCTCGACCATGACCATCGGAATCGGCGGCCCGTGGCAGACGCGTCGCGAGTGGCTCGCGATCCCGCCCTTCGGGACCCAGCGCGGGTCTGGGGAAGGGCCCTCCTGACAGGTCTCGGAATAGTTGAGCCCGCCATGGACGTCGATCCCGAGGTCCAGGGGGATGGCGTCGTCCTCGTAGCCATATAGCGGGTGTTCGGGCGGGATCCCGACGAAGCCGCTCAGGTAGCCGCCGACCGTCGCGCGCATCATGATGCACTCGTAGCCGGTCGACGGATCCCGCCACGCGATCTTGTCGGCCTCGCCGAGCCAGGGGCCATCGGCCGAAGGCGTCACCTCGTCCACGAAGTAGATCTCGTCGGCCTGGACCGCCGCCTCCCGGGTCACGTAGGCATGACCCTTGACCATGACGTCGCGCCCATCCCGGAAAATGGACTCGGGGGGCGTGAGCGCGGTCGGGACAACCTTGAAGGCGCTGTCGGGGACCAAGGCCGAGAGGGTGGTGCCGTCGTTGGACGGCAGCGCGAGCGCGGTACCCGTGGTCTTCGCATTAGCGCGCTTCGAGGTCGCGCCGGACTTCTTCCTGTTGGTCATGTTGATCTCCTTCGTTTCAGATCGTCGGTTCGGCCGCGCTCGCGTCGTCGAGCAGCGGCAGGTATCGCGTGCGGGCTGTGACCTCCCGGACCTCGGGACCGAGCGCGCCGGCCCTGGCATCGGAGTAGACGTGGCTAGCGAGCCACCATTCCTCCGGGTGCCTGTCGGCATCGGCAACCTCGCGCCACCAGACGCGGCCCTCCGCGTCCCAGCGATATCCGCGCGCCTTGAGAGCATCCTTCGTCGAGAAATCGGCACCCCTGGCGCGGAAGAGCCATGTTGGCCTCGCCGCGTTCTCGATCATGTGGGCGAGAGCCGTACGGCCGTCGCGGAAGCGGCGGCGCAACAGCTGGATCAGCGCATCGACGTCCGCGCCCGCCCGGTGACCGCAGTGGTAGAAGCCCGCCTGCATAAGCAGGAAGCCCAGAGTGCGCCCGTCGAAGCCCTCGGCCCGCCAGTCGATTTCGGACATCGAGCAGGCCCAGCGGAGACCGCGCGCGCCTTCGAGCAGCGCTTCGATCCATGGCCTGTCGAAGCGCGAGTTGTGGGCCACGACGAACGACGTGGAGCTCAGCACGTTGGCTGCGCCGATCTCGTCGATCTCCTGACCGACGAGATCGGCATCGGTCAGGCCGGTGAGGCGCGAGATCTCGGGCGAAAGCGACTCGCCCGGGTCCTGGCGCCACTCGTACGGCCGGTCGATGTGGGTTATGACCCCCGCGCGGTTGTACCGGAACCTGCGCGCGGCAAGCTCGATCACCTTGCCGGTGCGCCAGTCGAGCCCGGTGGTCTCGACGTCGATCGCGACCCCGCCATACGGACCGCGGTCCTCTGCATCGCCGGTGGGGCCCTCCTCGAGCCGCAGGGGGTAGAGCAGGCGCACGGCTTCCCCGTCGGCCGCGATGTCGCGGCCGACGCTATTCACACTGTTCATGTCGGATCCTGTCTTTTCAGGCGGCGTCCTGACGATGCGGCCCGTTGGTTCAGGGGGCGGGGGTCAGGCCCTGACGGACTGCTGCACGTCGATGGCGAAGGTGCGGGGATAGCCCCGAACGGTCGCGCTCCCGTGCTCGACCTGACGAATCAGATCGGAGATGGCAGACGGCACGAGCGCGATCACGAGCGGAGAGGCCTGGTGAAAGCCGCGCCGGATCTCGGCCTTCTCGGCGACCTCGCGGCTATAGCGCTTAGCCAACCTTGCCCGGACCTCGCGATGGTCGCGAGCGAACGAAGCATGGAAGGCCTGCACCATCACGCCCTCGTGCGTCGCGGCGATCACCGCCGTGAACAGGCGGGATCTCGTCTTGCGGGAAGATCGGGACGGGCTGCCGTCACGGCCCTCTTCGAGGAAGCCCATGAACTCGTCGCCGTCCGCCTCGTCGTCATCGTCATCGGCCAGGAGGGCGTCGACGGCGTCGCGCTGGACGTCGAGGCCCAGGCCCAGTCCGTGGACCAGCACACCGCGCAAGCACTCGTCGCGCTCGAGGCACGCTTCGATTGCGCTCCGCCCATCGAAGACGCGGCGCGGCGCGACCATCCATGCCATCGGATCGAGCTCGATGGCCTCGCGCTGAAACCGGGTGGCCGTTTCGGTGGCCACGAGGGCCACCCTGGAGATTGCGCGACGCGAGGTCACGATCACGTCGTCATCCGGATGGTCGCCGTCGAGGGGGTCGAGGACGATCATCGAAGCGCGGTCATTCTTTCTAGCGGCAAGCGGCGAGCGCTGCCCTGCTTCCAAGTCGAGATCCATGGGCATACTCCATGACGCCCCCGCAATGACCGTCCGGCGGGTGGGGCCAGGCCCGCAGACGCACCTCATTTAACCCGTATAAACACATATTTCAATAGTTCTGGAAATATTGTATAATGAATTTCGGGTAAATGTCCGCGTCGCAGGCCGGCGGCTGCCGCGACGGGCGTCACCCCATGCCTGTCGGTCAGAATATAAGTCGTTGTTATAAAATAGATAATGTGAGGCCGCACCCTTCTCGAGACCTCTTGGCGCCCATCGACATCAGCAGGATCAGCTCCTTTGGATGAGCGTACGAACCTCAAACGACGCCGATCCAGCGTGAGACGCGCCTGCCAGGCGCTGGCGCTAGCTTGCGTAGTCGGGGAAACTGTCGCGCTCGATGAGTTCCAGCCGCGACAGGCTGCGCTCTTCACGAAGATCCACGATCAGGCTTCCGCTCTTCCGATTGCCCAGGTCGGCGACCCGCACGGTGTAATGATATCTGTCGTAGATGCCCGGGCTTTGATAGCGCACCGCGACTACCAGCGCCGCATGATCGGTATCGGCGGGTACGCCAGTGGTTTCCACGAACGAAGTGTAGATCCATTCCTCGTCGGGAAAGAGCGTCTTCTCGTGAAGCTCGGCGACGACAGCGCCTTCGAAGAGCGACGGGGAGCTATTGAAAATCTGCGGCGAGGGCGCGCGATTGGTGTTCACAAGCGGCACCAGTGACGTAGCGACCGCCGGGATCGCACCGATGTTGGTGCACGTTATCCGCACCTCGAGGCGGAGCACGCCCTCGCGATAGACCGTCCTCAGGAGCTTCGCGCCGACCTTGACCCACGGACGGACCTGACCCTCGAACGTGCGCTTGGCGATCTCGTTGCCCTCCCGCGTATGCTCGGCCGCCTTCCTTGCCCACTTGGCTGCGCTCCATGCGGCCGCCAGGGTCAGACCGCCGATGAAGGTGCCGACTGCACCGAACAGCCAGGTGGCGTCGGCCGCGCTCCTGGCGGCGTCCGCAGCCTTCCACTGAGCGCAGAGATCCGAGGAGCGCTGATCGTCACCTCGCGCACAGGGCTTATCCAAACCCGACGGCTGCGACATTGCGCGCTGCGAGTCCGCGATGTCCGCGAGAGACTTCTCGAGACCAGTGGACGCGCTACCGGATGGCTCCCGTCCGTCATCGGCGGGCGGAGACGCGCCGCAAAGCAATATCCCGAGTACGGTGAGCACTATGCGATAGCCGCTGGCCATTGGAACGGGGCACCAGTGAGGAACGACGGTTCCGGTCTTGTCTCCGATGACGCGTTCCGAGTCCATCTGCCGGGGATCTAGTCCCATGCTGAGCGGGGCCCGGTCCGGGTGGGTACGATCCCAGATATGTCGATGGGCAAGCGTGTCGGGATCCGTCCCGCTGCGATATCGGAATACGGGGCGGCATGCAGATCGGCACCCGCGGCGTGCCCGGGCGTTGGTCCAACATGACCGGACCCATAACCATAGACATCCCGCACGAGCTTGGGCTCGCGGGAGCACGGCAGAAGCTCGAGGGCAGTGCCGAGAAAATCGCCGGCTTCGTTCCAGGCGGTTCCCTGAAATCGCACCGCTGGCAAGGGAATACGCTGATCTTCGAGATCGAGGCGCTCGGCCAGCGCGTCGGCATCAGCCTCGAGACGTTCGATCGGCGAATCCACGCGATCGTCGATCTCCCGCCCATAGCGGCGCTCTTCGCGAGCGGCCTCAAGACCAGGCTGCGCGAGATGGGGACGAAGCTCCTGCGCTGACACGCCGGAGTGGCTTGAGAATTAAAACACTTCAATGATTCGCGAAATTTCATATAACTGGGGAGAAGTGCGTTACGTCGAGGCGGCAAGGGTTGATGTGGACCCGGCTTCACCTACGATGATGGAGTGGAAAAAATGAAAGCCCTGGAGACGATGACGGCCCTTTCCCAGCCCACCCGCTGGGAAACGTTCAGGCTGCTCGTCGAGGCGCTTCCCGGTGGGCTGACGGCTGGTGAGATCGCCGAGGCGCTCAATGCGTCGCCGAACAACATGAGCGCGCACTACGCGATCCTAACGCGCGCCGGGATCGTAACGGCCGACAAGCAGGGGCGGACCGTCATCTACACTGCGGTCATCGAAAAGGTGCGAGAACTAAGCGAGTTCCTGGCTCAGGCCTCAAATAAGAGCGGTCAGCGATAGCTGTCTGAACTCCTGCACCGAAAGGACGGACAGGACATCGCACTTAGGCCGAGATTGCTCCCTACCCTTATTGCGCCGGTCTACGCTTCTAGTGACGGCGCGAAGCGCCCGCTATCGATCATGTCCCAGTAGGCCACGACTGCATCGCGGAAACGCGCGAGGTGCTCGAGCCTGATGTCCAGCTTACCGACCGAGAACTCTTCGACGCTCTCGAGGAAGTAGTCCCAGATATCGCGAAGCTCTGCCTCCTCCATGAATAGCCAATCCGCCTTCTTCCGCAAAATCTTCGCCGAATCGCCCTCGCCATGGCGGAGGACGGAACAAAGCAAGTGCAGGATCTTGAGCTCCTCGAACATGGGAATCAATGCCATCTCGAAGCCGTGAACTCTCACAAAGGCTTGTTCGAATGACCTCCACCTACCGGTTTTGATCTGTCGCTGGAATCCGTCATGCTCCTTTCTTTCTTCTGTACTTGAAAGAGTGGTGCGGATCAGGTCGCTGAGATGTTCGGCGAATGCTCGCTCCCACAGCGATGCCAGCATCATCGCGAAGGACTGATGGGAAACCATCTGCGTAACCCGCAGCTCATGCCACGCGTTGCCCTGACCCGATCGAGACCCGACCTGCTCGAGTCTGAAGGCGATGTCACGGCAAACCGGTTCGATCGTCGTCTCGAAGAACGACGTCACCGTCGCCGCATGGCGCGAGGCCTTCAGGTCAAGCAAGGTCGGACTTAGCAACCTAACTTCTGTTTCATCCATAGCCTTCACGTTCTCGTCCGCCGCGCAGCTCACACGAACCTGCCATCTCTTGGGTTTCTGTGCCACGATCGACGAACAACAGGGAGAAAATCGACGTGCAGGGTGACTATCAGCGACGTTTCGTCGCGTTTCTCGATATCCTGGGGTTCTCGCGACTGGTTCAGCAAGCTGATGACCCGGAACTACGGGATTCGATTGTCGGGGCGATCGAAACGATGCGCGAAAGCCTCGCTCCGAATGAGGCTTCGGACTTTCGCGTGACCCAGTTCAGCGACTGCACCGTTCTGTCCGCCGCGCTCTCGGAATACGGCTGCAGCCTCGTAATGACGGGCTCGATCATCCTTGCCACGAACCTTCTCAACCACGGCATGCTCCTACGCGGTGGGCTGGCGGTGGGAAACATGGTCCACACCGACGAGGTGATGTTCGGACCGGGCTTCCTGGTTGCGCATGCGCAGGACAAGTCCGGAGGCACGCCGAAGATCGCTGTCGACCAATCGCTTGTCAACGAGATCGCAAGCTGGCCGAACGACTTCGGTCTCGAGACGCTAATCAGAACAGATCCCTACGACCTCTCTCCGATGCTGCACACGCTTGCCGAATTCGAATCCTACGACGCTGTCCCCCGCGTCGGCCATCCCGTCCGCGATGATGACGCAGCGAGGCTCGCCGAACTCATTGCGAACGAATGCTATGGTCGGGGGCATCCGCCTGCGGTCACTGCGAAATGGATCTGGATGGAGCGGTACTGGAACGATTCAGTCCGTCCCAAAGGTATCCTCGCGACGACGGACAACGTCGCGGTTCGGCTTGGACGTGAGCGAGGGGACTAAGCAGATCCGACCCTCGCCGATGTCAGTCGCCGCGATTTAACCACTCAACCTCGAGCGCCGCCCCCTCGCACCAGGTCGTGATCATCCAGTGCACCTGGTAGAGCTTGTCGAGATCGGCGTGGAAACCGTCGAAGGGCTCGCCGCGTCTCGTCGCAGGGTAGCGGAATCGGTCCGCGGTCGGATCGAAGGCCTGAACCTCGGCGATCATGGTCTGGACCTTCTGCATGTAGCCATCGTCGTCGTGAAGCCCCAGTTCCCTTCGGGCCGCAAGAAGACGATCGAAGAGATGATCGAGCCGATGCCCGAGATCTTTGTCGATCCCGCCGGTCACGTCCCTGATCGAAGCCTTCATGGTCAGCTCAAGGCTCTGGCGCCACAGCATCAGCATCGGATGTACGAGCAGACCCGATAGGTCCCGCCGCGCCAGATCCCAGATCGCCTCGAAGCCGCGCTGGAAGCTGTAGGCCATCATGTCCCACGATCCCGCCAGCATGTCGTTTGACCGATGGGCCAGAAAGGCTCGTAGCTGCGGTTGGTCCTCGACGATCTCGCCTACCAGCCGTTCACGTAGCTCGCTCGACATCCATCCCCCTCTCTGGTCACCAACGAAGGCCGTTCGACGCGGTCAATCGGCGAAGGGCCAGTCCTCGGCAACCTTCAGCTCTGATCCTGCGCGCGCTCGATCCATTCCTTCGAGATCCCGTGACGCTCCTGGATGGGCTCGAGGAAAGCGTCGACCTCGTCGGACAGCGCCTTGAACAACTCGATCCGGTCCTCGCACCAGACGATCATTGCGGTCCGGCCTCGCGGGTTCAGGAAGGCGACGTCATTCTGGCGGAAGAAGCGGTGGGCCAGCACGTCCCGATCCTCCTTCGCCGCCCGAAGTCGGGCCAGCAGGTCCGGCGGAAACCCGTTCAGCGTCTCGAGCTGCCTGAGCATGTTGCCGTAGGTCTTCGCGAGGCCGGACTCATAGGCGGCATCGAACGCGACCAGCCAGCTCTCCTCGTCCGCGTGCGATCTGCGCGTGTCCAAGGTGTGCATGATGATGACCGCGTTGACCATGCCATGCTCAAGCACCTGGGCCATATACATGGCCAAGCCGTATCGCGAGTAGACCTCGCGGATCAGCTCCTCGTCGGTGTCGGTCACCGGCCAGATCGAGCCCGGGGCATATCCCTGCAATCAGCCTCTCCACCCCAATCGCGGCATGCAGCCGGGGAAGCCGAGCCGGACCGCCCCGGTCATATTACCATCCGCACGACATCAGCCCACGCCGAGATGGTGGAAATGGCCGGCTGCAGGCTGGCGACGATGCCGTCGAAGTTGTCGATCACGTATTTCGTCACCGCGCCGCCAATCGCCGTCACGGAGCCCGTCGCTAGGTTCTTGGGAGCGTTGGCCGCCTGCTCGCGAATCCAGCCCATGAACCGGCGGAACCTGCTCTCGGCTCGGTCGAGCTTCTCGGGATCGGCGTCCGCCTCCCGCGATGGCTTCGCCAACTCGGCGCGCACGTCCTCGATGCTTTCCTGGATCTCGCCCAAGTCGAGGTCGTCTTCCAACAATTCGGGCGGGCGGTTGTGACCCATACCTGGCGAGACGCCGTTCCCGTCCCGCACGATCCGTACCAGCTCGGCGACGTGGCCCTCGATCTGCGATAGCTGGCCGGCGAGGGCGTCGAGCCGCTCCGAAAGCGGCTCGAGTCTGAAGTCAGGTTCATCCAGACCCTCGTCGTCGCCAAAGTTGACCGGCGCCCAATCATAGGTGCCTTCCTCCTGGACCAGATCGACCGCTTCCTCGATCTCGTCCTCCTCGGCGTCGGGAAAGGCGGAGCCGATCTCGTCCGAAGCGTCGTATGGTCCGCCCCAGATGTACTGAAAGCCTCCTTCGCCGCTATCATGGGGGGTATTCTGAGAGGGATCCTCGAAATTCGCGAGGAACCAGTCCCTCATCACCTCGATACGCTCTTCGCGTTCCAGTCCGTCGAGACTTGGCGGGCTGCTTTCGTTACTTCGGCCCATCAGTTTGGCGCCTCGCCGGCGAACGCTTCGAGGATTCGGCACTCTGCCACGGTGCCGCCGCCGCAGGTCGTGATCGCGGCGGACAGCTGCCTGCGCAGCGCCTGCAGGTCGGCGATCTTCCGATCGACCTCGACAAGGTGCTGACTGGCGAGATCGTCAATCTCACCGCAGTCGCGGTCACGCTGCGACGACAGATCAAGCAATGCCCGGACTTCGTCCAGGCTGAAGCCGAGATCCCGGGTTCGTCGAACGAAGGCGAGCCGGGCTACGTCGTCGGGGCGGTAGGAGCGATAGTTGCCGCCGGTCCGCGCCGGCGGATCGATCAGTCCCGCCCGCTCGTAATAGCGAATGGTCTCGATCTTGACGCCGGTGGCTGCCGACAGTCGTCCGATGGTCATCGGGGTCATGGCGAAAAACCTCTTGAGCCTGTAGCTGCTACAGGGTGCATATAGCGTTCCACCACGATTCGTTCGAGATGGATAATGGCCTGCAGCAGCTGCGCATCCACGAAGCCCGATACAAATAACAGCCCGGCCTGGCGCCGGGTTCTGTGGATCGCGCTCGGCATCAACGCGCTGATGTTCGCAGTCGAGATGGCGGCAGGCGTCGCGGGTGGCTCGAAGGCCCTGCAGGCCGACGCGCTCGATTTTCTCGGCGATTCCGCCAACTACGCCATCAGCCTGGGCGTCGCCGGCATGGCGCTCGCCTGGCGTGCGCGAGCGGCCCTTATCAAGGGCGCGACGCTTGCGCTGCTGGGTATCTATGTCCTCGCCGCGACGACCTGGGCCATCTGGAACGGTCGGACGCCCGAGGCCGAAGTCATGGGGGTCGTGGGCGTCGTCGCACTCATCGCCAATGCGGTCGTAGCGCTGATGCTGTTCCGCTTCCGCGACGGCGACGCCAACATGCGTTCGGTCTGGATATGCTCTCGCAACGACGTCATCGGCAACCTCGCCGTGGTCATGGCGGCCGCTGGAGTGTTCGGCACCGGCACAGCATGGCCGGACCTTGTCGTAGCCGGCGTGATGGCGGTACTCGGGATCACCGGTGGAGCGCAGATCGTACTTCAGGCCCGCGGTGAACTGGCCGGCGAGGCGACGATCGGCGATCGGGCAGGAACAGCCTGACCATGGTCTTGGCTACCCCGCATGCCATGACGGTCACCACCGCACTGGCAAAATACCGTGAAGCGAGCGTCTCCGGCGACGTCGCACTTGCATGGGAATCTCTCGAGCATGCGCACATCCTCGCGCAGCCGCGCCTGGGCGCGCACCTTCGCGTCCACTTCGCGATGCTCGGCTTCTCCATCACGCAGCGCGATCCGGTGGAAGCCGCAGGACAGGTTTTGCGGCTTCTGCTGGCTCCACTAGGCGCCGCTACCGGCCGGGTCCCGACGGGAAACACCGGCAGGTCCAACGTTTCGGCCTTCGCGCCAATGGCGGTGCCGCCTGAGCTGCAAGCCTCGAATGTCGAGGATCAGCGGCCATGATGCGCATCTGTCGATCCTCTGAACGGCGAGGTGCGCTTCAAAATAGCGCTTCGACCAATGTCCATGTGACTAAGGATCTATTTCCGGTGACAAGCCGCGCGCCCTCGCGTAGGCAGCCCCTATGCTGAGGCGTGGTCTGCTCCTGCTGTGTCTGCTGCTGACGTCGCTCATGGCGACCTCGGCCGTGCACGCCAATGAGCAATCCCCAGCCCCCGTGATCGACTGTTCGGGCCAGGTCCACGTCGATGGCGACACCGACCAGTCGGCGCCCGACTCCGATCAGGGCGTACCGCACCATCATACCGGTTGCCACGGTCATGGCACTTTCGACGCTTTCCCGCTCAAGGTCGACGCTATCGGTCTTGAGCCCGCGACGCGGCTCTTCTTCTTCCCGGCCAGTTCCGTCCGTGCACGCTGGATGGCCGGCCCCGCTCTGCGTCCGCCCATCGCCTGATTGATCGAACCGTCGTCGCCGCGTGCCCCCGCGCGGCGACGTGACGTCTTTCAATCAGGAATCCCTAAATGCACAGGATCATAGCGGCCGTTTTGGCCGCCACGACATGCGCGGCCGCCGCGCATGCCCAGGACACGTCGGCTTCGCCGGCGTCGGCGGCCGCCCCTGCGTTCTCCCTGGAGGATGCGGTGTCCGCAGCCGGCGGAAGCGCGCCGGCGATTGAAGCTGCCGAAGCAGGCGTGACCGCAGCGCAGGCCGGACGCCGCGTCGCCGGCCTGCGCCCCAATCCCACGGTTACCACGCAGGTCGAGAACGTTGTCGGTAGCGGCCCCTACAAGGGCTTCGATCAGGCCGAGACCACGGTCAGCTTCGCCGTTCCGATCGAGCTTGGTGGCAAGCGCTCTGCGCGGATCGCCGTCGCCGACGCCCAGACGCAACGTGCGCTACTGACTTCGGCGATCACCCAGGCCGACGTGCGGCTGCAGGTGACGCAACTCTACGTCGAGACCGTCGCCGCGAAGTGGCGCGCCTTCACAGCGCGCGACCAGGCCCGCATCGCGACCGACGCCTTCTCGGCGGCGCGCATCCGCGTCCAGGCGGGCCGCGCCTCGCCGATCGAGGAGCAGCGCGCCGCGGTCGCCCGGCTCAACGCCGAGGCCGGGGCGGAGCGCGCGCAACGCCTTGCGGACGCCGCCGAGGCGAACCTGGAACGCCGCGTCGGGCGACAGGTCCATGGCCAACTGGACATGACCGCCCTGGATCGCGTGCCCCCAGTGACCTACGGGCCCATCAGGACACCCGACGCGGCCGGCACCCTCACGCTCGCCGCCGCCGACGCCGATCTCGCCTACGCCGACGCTGGCGTACGTCTCGCACGCTCGCAGCGCGTTCCCGACATAAACGTCGGGCCTGGGCTTCGTCGCCTCGAGGCGACCAACGACACGGCCGCCGTCTTCACGGTCTCGATCCCGATACCGGTCTTCAATTCGGGTCGCGCGGCCGTCGACCAGGCATCGGCCGAGCGCAGCCGGGCAGAGGCTCAGCGCCGGGTGACCGCCCTCGATGTCGAACAGCGGATCACCAACGCGCAGGCGGAGGTCGACAACGCCGCGACGGCGGCGCGCAACGCCAACGGACCCGCGCTTGCCGCCGCCCAAGAGGCGGCCCGCATCGCGCGCATCGGCTATCGCGAGGGCAAGTTCGGCCAGCTCGAACTTCTAGATGCGGAACGCACGCTCGCCGAAACGCGCATCGCCGCGATCGACGCGCTCGCCACCTACCACAACGCCAAGGCGCAGCTGGAGCGGCTGACCGCACCCGCGCCTACGCCCGAACAGGGGAACTGATCATGAGAAATGCCATTCCGGCAGCGCTGACGCTCGCCGTCCTACTCGCTGGCTGCGGATCGAGTTCGACCCCGCCAGCGCAAGCCCCTTCCGAAGCCGCCAAGGGCCCGGCGCACGAGGAAGAGGAAGGCCAGGTGGAGCTGACCGTCGAGCAGATCCGAAAGGCCGGGATCGAGGTCGCTAGGGCGATCCGCAGCGGCGGCGGCGCGCTGACGCTGCCCGCGACGATCGAGGGCGACCCACAGGGCACCCAGGTCGTCTCGGCCGCGATCGGCGGCCGAGTGGTCGCGCTCACCCGCAACCTCGGACAGGCCGTCGGGCGAGGCCAGACGCTGGCAGTGATCGAGAGCCGCGAGGCGGCATCGCTCAACGCCGAGATCGAGGCCGCACGGGCCCGACTGACGCTCGCGCAGTCGAACCTGACGCGCGAGCAGCGATTGTTCGACCAGAAGGTATCCCCCGAACAGGATCTGATCGCCGCCCGCACGGCGGCGAGCGAGGCGCGCATCGCGCTGCGCCTTGCCCAGCAGCAGGTCTCAGCGGCGGGCGCCGGTGGCGGCGCCTTGAACCGCATCGCGATCGTGGCGCCGCTGAGCGGTCAGGTCGTGGCGCGCAACGTCACGCTCGGCCAGACCGTCGCGGCGGATGCCGAGCTGTTCCGCGTCGCCAACCTGTCCCGCGTATCGGTCAGCCTCGCGCTTTCGCCGGGCGACGCGGGCAAGGTGCGTCCGGGTTCCGAGATCGAGATCGTCTCGGGGGATCGTCGCTCGGTCGCCCGGGTGGATTTCGTCTCGCCCATCCTCGACGAGGCGACCCGCCTCGCTACGGTCATCGCCGTGATCGACAACGGCTCGGGCCAATGGCGCGTCGGCGAGCCGGTCACCGCCTCGATCCGCCTGTCGGAGACCAGCGGGAATGGCGGTGCGGGCGGCGTGCTCGTTCCGGCAGGCGCCATCCAGACGGTCGAGGGCCGCCAGACGGTCTTCGTGCGCAATCAGAAGGGCTTCAAGGCGACTCCGGTCACGGTGGGCCAGCCGAGCGGCGACAACGTCGTCGTCACGTCCGGGCTGACCGGCAGCGAGCAGGTCGCCACGACCGGCAGCTTCACCCTCAAGGCCGAACTCGGCAAGGGCGAAGCCGAGCATGGGGGCCACTGACCCATGATCGACCGCATTGTAACGCTCTCAGTCGAGCGCCGCTGGTTCGTCCTGCTGATAACCGCCATCGCCGCGGTCATCGGCGGCTGGGGGCTATCGCGCCTGCCTATCGACGCCGTTCCCGACATCACCAACAACCAGGTCCAGGTCAACATCCAGGCGCCCGCGCTCTCGCCCGAACTGGTCGAGAAGCAGATCGCCTTCCCGATCGAGACCGCGCTCGCCGGGGTCCCCGGCCTTGAATACACACGCTCGCTCAGCCGCAACGGCTTTGCCCAGGTGACGGCCGTCTTCGACGACTCCACCGACATCTACTTCGCGCGACAGCAGGTCGCCGAACGTCTGCGCGTCGCCGAGGAGAACCTGCCCGACGGCGTCACTCCGACAATGGGGCCGATCGCCACGGGCCTGGGCGAGGTCTACATGTGGACCGTCCACCTCGCGCACCGAAAGGACGACAAGCACAAGCCGGGTGAGCCCGGCCTCCAGCCCGACGGCAGCTACATCACGCCTGAAGGCGACCGCCTAGTCACCGAGGCCGACAAGGCGACCTACCTCCGCACTGCCCAGGACTGGATCGTTGCGCCCTTGCTCAAGAACACCCAGGGGCTGGCCGGTGTCGATTCGATCGGCGGCTACGTGAAGCAGTTCCAGGTGATCCCCGATCCGCAGCGCCTCGCGGCTGTCGGACTCAACCTGACACAGCTCGCCCAGGCGCTAGAGGATAACAACGTCGGGGTAGGTGCCGGCGTGGTCGATCGTGGCGGTGAAGGCCTCGCGGTCCGCTCCGACGCGCGCATCCGCAACATCGGCGAACTGGCCTCGACGGTCATCGCCACCCGCGAAGGTACGCCAATCCGGCTCGACCAGGTCGCGCAGGTGAAGCTTGGTCAGGCGATCCGCTACGGCTCGGCCTCGGAGAACGGCAGGGAGGTCGTCGTCGGTACCGCGATCATGCGGATCGGCGAGAACAGCCGAAACGTCGCCTCGGCCGTGTCCGCTCGGCTCGGCGAGATCAACGCCTCGCTCCCGACCGACGTCATCGTCCAGCCCGTGCTCGACCGCACAGCGCTCGTGAACTCGACGATCAAGACCGTCGCCAAGAACCTGACCGAAGGCGCGTTGCTCGTCATCGTCGTGCTATTCGCGCTGCTGGGCAACTTCCGCGCGGCGCTCATCGCGGCGCTCGTCATTCCGATCACCATGCTCATGACGAGCTTCGGCATGCTGCGCGGCGGGGTTTCGGCCAACCTGATGAGCCTGGGCGCGCTCGACTTCGGCCTGATCGTCGATGGCGCCGTCATCATCGTCGAGAACGCGTTGCGGCGCATGGCGGAGCGTCAGCACCATGTCGGCCGGACGCTCTCGCTCGACGAGCGCCTCTCTACCGTCGCGACTGCGGCGCGCGAGATGATCCGTCCGTCCGTCTTCGGGCAGGCGATCATCATCCTCGTCTACGTCCCGCTGCTCACGCTGACCGGGGTCGAGGGAAAGACCTTCACGCCGATGGCGCTGACGGTCATCATCGCGCTCGCCTGCGCCTTCGTCCTCTCGCTCACCTTCGTCCCCGCCATGCTCGCGATCTGGCTTTCGAAGCCCGTCGAGGAGAAGGAGGGCCGGATCATGTCCTGGCTCAAGAGCCGGTACGAGCCCGGCCTCGAGCGGGCGATGAAGCGCCCGACCCTGACAATGGGCATCGGCGCAGGCAGCTTCCTGGCCGCGATCCTCGCCTTCTCGCTGCTTGGCCAGGAATTCCTGCCCCAGCTCGACGAGGGCGATCTGACCGCCCAGGTGCTTCGCATCCCCGGAACCTCTGTCGATCAGAGCCAGGCCATGCAGTCGCGCATCGAGCGCGAGGTCGGCAGGCTGCCCGAGGTCAAGTTCGTTTTCTCGAAGACCGGCACGGCCGAACTCGCATCCGACCCCATGCCGCCAAACATCTCGGACACCTTCATCATCATGAAGCCAAGGGACCAATGGCCCGACGCCAAACTGTCGAAGGCCGACCTCGTGTCGAAGGTGGAAAAGGTGCTGAACGGCTTGCCGGGCGGCGCCTTCGAGATCAGCCAGCCGATCCAGATGCGCTTCAACGAGCTCATCGCGGGCGTTCGCGGGGACGTCGCCATCAAGGTCTTCGGCGACGACTTCGACACGATGAACGCGACCGCGAACAAGGTCGCGGCCGCGCTTCGCAAGACGCCCGGCGCGGTTGACGTCCGGGTGGAACAGACCGAGGGGTTGCCTATCCTCGACATCCGGCCCAAGCGCGACATCATGTCGCGTCTCGGCGTGACCGCGCAGACCGTGCAGGATACCGTCTCGGCGGCGATCGGTGGACGCGACGCGGGCATGATCTTCGAGGGGGACCGCCGCTTCGCGGTGACGATCCGCCTCTCGAACACGGCGCGGGCCGACCTTCAGACCCTGGGCCAGGTACCCGTCCCGCTTCCAGCGGGTGGCTTCGTACCCCTGCAGAGCGTCGCTGACATCGGCGTCACCGACGGCCCCAACCAGATCAGCCGCGAGAACGGCAAGCGGCGGGTCGTGGTCCAGGCGAACGTACGTGGCCGCGACGTCGCGGGCGTGGTGAACGACGCGCAGGCGGCGATCGACCGCGACGTGCGCCTCACCGCAGGGCAGTACCTCGACTGGGGCGGTCAGTTCGAGAACCTGCAATCTGCGAGCCAGCGGCTTATGCTGGTGGTCCCGGTCTGCTTCGCGCTGATCATCCTCCTGCTCTACGGGGCCCTGGGCAGTGTGCGCGAAGCGGTGATCGTCTTCACTGGTGTTCCACTCGCGCTCGTGGGTGGTATTCTCGCGCTGTCCTTGCGAGGCATGCCCTTCTCGATCTCGGCGGCGGTCGGCTTCATCGCCCTGTCGGGAATCGCAGTGCTCAACGGCCTGGTCATGGTCTCCTCGATCCAGGATCTGATGGCCAGGGGCATGGGTCGCGCTGAAGCGGCCTATTCGGGCGCAATGATGCGGCTTCGACCGGTGGTCATGACCGCGCTCGTCGCCAGCCTCGGCTTCGTGCCGATGGCGATCGCGACGGGCTCGGGCGCCGAGGTGCAGAAGCCGCTGGCGACAGTCGTCATCGGCGGCCTGATCACCGCGACGCTGCTGACGCTGTTCGTCCTGCCCACCCTCTACGCGAGGTACGGCAGACGCGAGACCGAACTGCCCGAGGCCGAGCATCATACGCCTTCACCGCAAAGCACGGGCGAGGTGCAGCCATGACTGCGGACCAGGACAAGATGACCCGGGAGCGCCGGACGCTGTGGATCGTGCTGATCCTCAACGCCGGCATCTCGGCCGCCTTCTTCGTGGCCGGGCTGACCGCCGATTCGAGTGCGCTCATCGCGAACGGCGTCGACAACCTGTCGGACAGCGTCGTCTACCTGCTCAGCCTGATCGCGCTCAGCCGAGGCGCGATCTGGAAGACGCGGGCGGCGACGGTGTCGGGCGTGATGCTGCTCGTCTTCGCGGTCGGCATCATGCTCGATGTCGTCCGTCGCTACATCTACGGCAGCGACCCGATCGGCTCTACGATGATGGTGATGTCGGCGGTCGCCGCCGTGGTCAACTTCGCCTGTCTGCGCCTTCTGCAGCGACTTCAGGAGCCCGACGTGGCCATGCGGGCCGCAACGACCTTCAGCTTCAACGACTTCATCTCGAACGGCGGCATCCTCATCGCAGGAGCCCTGGTGCTGTGTCTCGCGACCAACTGGCCCGATCTCCTCGTCGGCGTCGCGACGGCCGTGATCGCGGTCATAGGCGGCATCGAGATCCTCGTGGACGCGCGATCAGAGCGACGCGGCGAGGAGGGCCAGCCGTGAAACCTCTCAACCCCAATGACCCCCCGCAGGTGTTTGGCAAAATGGAACTGCGCGAGAAGGGTCCGCGCCGTGGACGGGGCACGCCCTGGCCGTCCACGGCGCACAAGATACGATCGATCAGCCGGGACATGGACGGCTGGTCGATCGGTCGAGCGGCCATCGGACTAGCTCTCGTTTCGCTGTTTCTCGCCGGTTGCTCGAAAGAAGAAGATCACTCAGCCCACAAGGTCCAGGCGGATCACCTGGGACTGAACAGGCCTGGCCCGCAGCTCTTCCGCTGCAACGACACGTCGATGGTCGGGGTCGATCTCTTGGCTGGTGGCCTGTCGCTCAATCTGCGGGAGCCCGCCACCGCCCCCGCCGAGCGCCTGACCGCCGAGGCCGACGGTCTACCCTTCGTCAGCGCGGCGGTCAGCCTCGCCCACTCGCACGACACGATCGCCATCATGCGTACCGGCAAGCCCGTGAAGGTCTGTCGCCGGGCGCAAGCGCCAACGGGTAGGCCCGCGCAGGTCGCCCCGAGCCCGCCAACTCCAGAGTAAGACGTCAGGAAAGCCCGATGAACGAAAAGCTGAAACTGGACATCCCCCTCATACTCCCCGAGGTCAGCGACACGTCCGACGCCTGCGTGCTGCGGCTGACGGCAGAGCTTTCCGCCCGCGCCGGCGTCGAGCAGGCCCACGTGGTCGCACCCGTGGGTGATGGACCTCCCAACCTCTGCATCCACTATGATCCACGCGTCATCTCGCTCAGCCGGATTCGCGAGATCGCCCAGGCGACGGGCGCCGCCATAACCGGCAGATTCGGCCACCTTTTCTGGACCGTGAAGGGCATCGGTTTTCAGCGCCGCGCCCGCACGGTCTCGGAACGCCTCATGGCTCTCAAGGGCATCATCGAGGCCGAGGCTACCGCCACAGGCGCGCTGCGCATCGAGTTCGACCGCGAGCGGATAACGCCCGAGAGGATTATAGAGGAACTCGGCACCATGGGCGTCACGGTGGTCGACCGCAAACTAGCGGATGTCGCCCACGCCGCCCGTCCAACCCCGCGTCACGAGGGCTCCGAAAGCCACGAAGGCCATGATCACGCAGCCGGCCAGTCCGATGCCGGCCACGGCCACGATCACGACGGCGTGCTTGGCCCGAACACCGAGCTGATCTTCGCGCTCGGCTGCGGTGCATCGCTCGGAATCGGCTTCGCGATCGAGAAGTTCGTACCCGGCTCGCCAGGTTGGCTGCCCACGGCGCTCTATCTGATCGCCTATGCGCTGGGAGGGTTCTTCACCATCCGGGAGGCGTTTGACAACCTCAAGCTGCGCAAGTTCGAGATCGACACGCTGATGCTCGTGGCAGCCGCCGGTGCCGCCGCGCTCGGCGCCTTCGCCGAAGGCGCGCTACTGCTCTTCCTATTCAGCCTCGGGCATGCGCTCGAACACTACGCCATGGGCCGTGCCAAGCGCGCGATCGAAGCCTTGGCTGACCTCGCGCCCAAGACTGCCATGGTTCGCCGTGCCGACGGATCCACCCAAGAGGTGCCGGTCGAGGTTCTCGCCATCGGCGATATCGTCATCATTAAGCCCGACGAGCGCGTCCCGGCCGATGGTTTCCTGGTGAAGGGCGTGACGGTGATCAATCAGGCACCCGTCACCGGCGAGAGCATGCCGGTCGACAAGCGCGCCGTCGTCGACGCCAAGGTCGCTCGTACCAATTCGGACCGTATTGACGCCGGCAGCCGGGCCTTCGCCGGCACCATCAACGGCAGCGGTCTCATCGAGATCGAAGTCACCAGGCTCTCGAGCGAGACGACGCTCGCGAAGGTCGTGAAGATGGTGAGCGAAGCCGAGACCCAGAAATCGCCCACCCAGAGGTTCACCGACCGTTTCGAGCGGGTCTTCGTACCCGTTGTGCTGGGCCTCGCCTTCGTGCTGCTCTTCGCCTGGGTGGTCGTCGACGAGCCGTTCCGCGACAGCTTCTATCGCGCGATGGCGGTGCTCGTTGCCGCAAGCCCCTGCGCGCTCGCCATTGCCACACCTAGCGCCGTCCTCTCCGGCGTCGCTCGAGCGGCACGCGGCGGCGTGTTGGTGAAGGGTGGCGCACCGCTCGAGCTCCTGGGTTCGCTCACGGCCATCGCTTTCGACAAGACGGGGACGCTCACAATGGGTGAGCCACGGATCGAGCAGATCCTTCCGTCGCCCGGAGTCGAGGTCAAGGAACTGATGGCCATCGCGGTCGCGGTCGAAAGCCTCAGCGACCATCCGCTGGCGCAGGCCATCGCGCGCGACGGCCGTGAATATCTCAGAAACGGTTCAACCCCGCAGGCAGAAAACCTCAAGAGCCTGACGGGTCGCGGCGTCTCGGCTCTTGTCGATGGGGACGAAGTCCTCATCGGCAAGGCCGAGATGTTCGGCGTCGACGGCATCGCTCCACTGTCGAGTGCGATGTCCGACGCGATCGCGATGCTTCGGTCCAAGGGCCAGACCAGCATGGTCGTGCGCAAAGGTGGGAAGGATCTAGGCGCGATCGGCCTGATGGACACGCCGCGCATCGGGGCGAAGGCTGCGCTCGACCAACTGCGCGAGATCGGCATCGAGCGCATGATCATGATCTCGGGCGACCACCAGCGGGTCGCCGAGGCGGTCGCTGCGCAGGTCGGCATCACCGAGGCCTGGGGCGATCTCATGCCCGAGGACAAGGTCGAGGCGATCAAGAAGCTGCGCTCCGATACCAAGGTCGCGATGGTCGGTGACGGCGTCAACGATGCGCCAGCGATGGCCAGCGCCACCGTCGGCATCGCGATGGGCGCGGCTGGCTCGGACGTCGCGCTCGAGACGGCCGACGTCGCCTTGATGGCGGACGACCTCAGCCATCTGCCGTTCGCGGTCGGCCTCAGCCGGCACACCCGGTCGGTGATCCGGCAGAACGTCTTCGTCAGCCTCGGCGTGGTCGCCTTTCTCGTGCCCGCCACGATCCTCGGGCTCGGGATCGGTCCAGCGGTTGCCCTGCACGAAGGTTCGACACTGCTCGTCGTGATCAACGCCCTTCGGCTGCTCGCCTACCGCGACCCCCGGGCCCGAGCGGCAGCGGCTGACGAGCCCGCCGCTCTGCGCCGCTGAAGGAAAACTCGCAGAAAAGGGAAGGAGAAGCGCATGACCGACATCCGCAGCATAGCCGCCACCCGGGACCTGATCAGCCAGCGCACCGAGGTGCTGCGCGGCCTATCTCGTCCCGGACCCGCGACACAACCGGACGGCACCGCGCCCGGCAGCTTCGCCGCCGTGCTGTCGAACGTCACGAACCTCCAGTCCACCACCGCGCTGACCGCGCCGTCTGCCGTGCAGGAAACCGGGGTACCGGCGGCCGGACTCGTGTCGACGCTATCGTCGCTCCTCGGGCGCGTGAACGCCACTCAAGTGCGTGAGGACGAGGCAACCGAGGCCTACCAGACAGGTGAAAGCAACGACATCGCCAAGGTCGCCTTGGCCGAGCAAGAGGCCTCGGTGGCCTTCGAGGCGACGCTGCAGGTGCGGAACAAGCTGCTCGCTGCATACCAGGAGATCCTGCGCATGCAGGTCTGACAGTGAGCAACAGGGAACCGCGCAATTCGGCCCTTCGCTCGCTGAGCACCTGCAACGCGTGTCGTCGACCATTGTCGGCGGGAGGAATGGGAACACACAATGCTGGAAGTGGAAAACGAGTCGACGGTGGCGGCTTCAATCGGAGCGACATGGGCGGCAATCAGCGGCTTTGAGAACTATCGCCGGTGGCACCCATACGTGATCATCGAGGGGCTCGCCGGGCTTGACGAAGTCGTTGGCTATTCGTTCCAAGCCCGGTCCCCCCAGGCGAAGCGTTGGACGGTTGAAGGGCAGGTAACTGAGTTCGAGTTGGAACGACGCCTGACGATCAGCGTCGGCTTCCGATACCTCGGGCTCGAGGAGACCCATTCTATCTCGCCACTCGCGAATGGCGTCCGCATAGTGCACGGCCTTCGGTTCACCGGTGTCCTTACGGTGCTCGGCCTGCCTGCCATTAAGCGCAATCTCGCGAAGCTGCTTACCGTGGAGGATCGCTGCCTGGTCCAGCACATTGCAGTGGGTAGCGGCCGAAAATCCGTTCGGCACGCAGTCCCGCACAAGCGAAATTCGGCTTCGAAATAGCGTTGATCGTGAGCGGCGGCCCTGCTGCTGACTGCGCATCGACAGCACGCTGAGGTAACGGTGTGGCACCGGTTGGAGTGCCGGCTGTCCATTTCGGATGGAAATCTGGATAAAGGCTACACGCGGCGCTGCTATGAGCGTCGCCGAAAAGGAATTGCCTTTGATCGTCGGGAATTCACCGAGACTGCGTCAGATCGTGATCGAGGTCTGGAAGCCGTTGACCGTCCTCTTTGTCTGGGACGTTGCCGTCACCGTCTTCCACTTCCAGACCTCGTTCAACGAGCCTGCCTTGCCGCTGGCGCTGTTCGGCACGGCCCTCGCGTTGTTCCTCGGCTTCCGAACGAACGCGGCCTATGCGCGGTGGTGGGAGGCCCGAACGCTATGGGGAGCGTTGATCAACGCATCGCGCAGCCTGGCTAGGGTCACGGTCAGCCTGACGAAGGGCGAAGACGAGGCGGCAGGCATGCTGCGCCACGACGTCATCCTTCGGCAGATCGCCTTCGCCCACGCCATGCGTTGCCAGCTCAGGGAACAGAGCCCCGCGGAAGAGATCGAACGCATCGCGGGCTCCGAGGTCGCGGCAGTTGCCATGGGGCGGCGGAACGCGGCGAATGCAATTCTCGAACAGGTGTCGGGCCTCTACTCCGAGGCGCTGGACGAAGGGCGCATCTCGCCGGTCCAGCAACTCCTGGTCGAGCAGACGCTCACCGACATCGCCAACGCATGGAGAGGATCAAGAACACGCCGCTGCCCAACGGCTTCCGGTTCTTCCCGAACCTGTTCGTCCGTATCTTCTGCGTTCTGTTGCCTATCGCGCTTGTCGAAACGCTCGGCATGGCAACGCCGTTCGGCTCGACGCTGATCGGGCTGATCTTCCTTGCCGCGCTCCAGCATCGGCGAAGATCTCACCAATCCGTTCGCCAACACCGTGCACGACGTGCCTCTAAGCGCGATGTGCCGGACGATCGAGATCGACTTGCTCCAGGCGCTGGGCCGTTCCGCCCCCGAACCGCTGAAGCCCGACCACGGCGTGCTCTGGTGATTCCTGCCGGACACGGCGAGCGCGCGCTGGCCGTTAGCCTGATGCTGGCCTGCCCCGCCTTCTGATCTCGGCTTCGGACTGCCGGGAGACTGCCGTCATCTGCGGGCTTGACTCCGTACCATGGTACGGATGCGATAGGCGCAAGGTCCACGAGACCACGAGACCAGTGCCCAATGAAAAGTTCCGAATGCGAAGACTCTGACCTGCATCAGAATGCAATGGTTGACCGGCGCAACGTTCTGCGCGGCGCAGTCCTTGCCGGGGGGGTGGCCTCGCTGGCGGCGTGGATGCCCGCGTGGGCGCAGCCGGTGTCGGCCGGAATCGTCCGAGCCCTGCCCACGGTGTCGGGCGAGGACATCCACCTGCGCATCGCGCACCAGACGATCATGGTCGACGGACGCCAGACCCATGCCATCGGCGTCAACGGCACGGTGCCCGCCCCGCTGATCCGCCTGCGCGAGGGTCAGACGGTGCGCCTGCACGTCGAGAACGCGCTCGACGAGGACAGCTCGATCCACTGGCACGGCCTGCTCCTCCCGTTCCAAATGGACGGCGTGCCGGGCGTCAGCTTCCCCGGCATAAGTCCGCATTCGACCTTCACCTACGAGTTCCCCGTCGTGCAGTCGGGCACCTACTGGTATCACAGCCACTCGGGACTTCAGGAGCAGATGGGGCACTATGGCCCGATCGTGATCGACCCTGCCGGCGAGGATCCGATCCAGTCCGATCGCGAGCACGTGATCGTGCTGTCCGATCACAGCCCGCTGCATCCGCATGCGATCTTCCGCAAGCTCAAGCTTCAGGGCGGTTACTTCAACTTCCAGAAGCAGACGCTGGCGGGGCAGCTCGCGGGTCGCGACCAGTCGGGCAAGGAGCGCCGCGCCTGGGGCGCGATGCGGATGGATCCCACCGACGTGGCCGACGTGACGGGCAGCACCTACACCTACCTCGTCAACGGCCACGGCCCGCGCGACAACTGGATCGCGCTGTTCGAACCGGGCGAGCGGGTGCGGCTGCGGATCATAAACGCTTCGGCGATGACGACCTTCAACCTGCGCATTTCCGGGCTGAAGCTCACCGTCGTCCAAGCCGACGGCATGGCCGTGCGGCCCGTGCCCGTCGACGAGATCCAGATCGCCATCGCCGAAACCTACGACGTCGTCGTCGAGCCGAGGGACGATCGCGCCTACACGCTGGTCGCCGAGAGCGTCGATCGCTCCGGCATGGCCCGCGCGACCCTGGCGCCGCGGGCCGGCATGACCGCGGACGTCCCGCCGCTGCGTCCGCGACCGCTGGCCGACATGAAGGACATGGGCATGGGCGCCATGGATCACGGCGCACATGGCGGCGCCGGCATGGTCCACAAGATGCGCGATTTCTCGGCCGCTCCGGAGGTCAGGAAAAGCCCGACGGTCCAGACCATTTCGCCGATGCCCGTCGATCGCACCGGCGAGCCCGGGCAGGGGCTCGAGGACGCGGGGCACAGGGTGCTGCTCTACCGCGATCTGATCGCGCTCGATCGCAATCCCGATGCCCGCGCGCCCGACCGGACCATGCGCATCCACCTCACCGGCAACATGGAGCGCTACATGTGGGCCTTCGACGGCCGCAAGCTAAACGAGGTGAAGGCACCGATCCCGTTCCGCAAGGACGAGCGCGTGCGGATCACGCTGGTGAACGACACGATGATGGGCCACCCGATCCACCTGCACGGCCACTTCTTCGAACTCGTCACAGGCCACGGCGACCATGCGCCGCGCAAGCATACGGTCCAGGTCCAGCCCGGCGGTACGGTGACCTTCGACGTGACAACCGACGCCGTGGGCGACTGGGCCTTCCACTGCCATATGCTCTACCACATGCACGCGGGTATGATGCAGGTCGTCACCGTGCGCCCCCGCGACGAGGCCGGGGCATGAGGGGGACCTTCGCCCTCGTCGCTCTGGCGGCATTCGCTTTCGCGCAGGCCGCCGCGGCGCAGGACCACCCGCACGAAGGTCACGGCATTGAGGCGGCAGCACCGACGCCGGCACCGACGCCAGGGCCGCAGATGGCGGTCGATCCCGATTGCCCACCGGAGCATGCCGCGATGGGGCATTGCGTTCCCAAGGCCATGCCTGCGGAGCCCGAACCTCCGGCGGCCGGCGAGGTCTCGGCGCCTGCGGCTCCGAGAGCCAACTACGCCGACCGCATCTGGGGTGCCGAGGCCATGGCTGCTTCGCGGGCTGAACTGAAGAAGCACCACGGCGGCGGTTCCTCCTCGCAGGTCATGGTCGACATCGCCGAAGTGGCTCTGCGCAGCGGCCGCGAGACCTATCGCTGGGATGCCGAAGGCTGGTTCGGCGGCGACGTCGACCGGCTTGTCGTCAAGACCGAGGGTGAAGGCGCCTTCGGCGATGCTTTCGAGGGTGGCGAGGTCCAGGCGCTCTACAGCCGGGCGATCGACCCCTATTTCAACCTGCAGGCCGGCCTGCGGCAGGACATCGGCCCCGGTCCCTCGCGTAGCTTTGTCAGCCTGGGCATCGAGGGCCTCGCGCCTTACTGGTTCGATGTCGAGGGGCAGCTGTTTCTGTCGGACAGGGGCGATCTGCTGGCGCGTCTTGGCGGCTACTACGACCTGCGCATAACACAGCGGCTGGTGCTGCAGCCTCGCGCCGAGGTGAACCTCGCGGCGCAGAACATGGCTCCCGAGGGCATCGGCTCGGGGCTGGTCGATGCCGAGCTCGGACTGAGACTGCGCTATGAGGTAGTGCGCGAGGTCGCGCCCTATCTGGGCATCTCGTGGGAGCGCCAGTTCGGCCGCACCGCACGCCTCACGCGGGCTCGCGGCGATGGCACCGGCGGCTTCACGTTCGTGGCGGGGCTGCGCACCTGGTTCTGACGCAGGCGGCTTGCGCCAAGACGGTGGCGGGCAGACCAGTCAGATGAGCGGACCCGTCATCGGCGTCGTCGCAGCTCGTCCCCAACGGTCACGCGATCGTTCGACTGCGAGCTCGTCGTGGCAGGTCTTCACCAGCTGCATCGCCTCCTCCTGCGTTCCTTCGGTCCACTGGCTCCATGTCTCGGGAGAAAGTATCACCGGCATTCGGTCGTGGACCTCCTCCATCTGTGGACACCCATCGACCATCACCATCGAGTAGCAGTCGCCCCATTCGTCCGTCGGCCGCCAGATCCCGGCAACCGCGAAGAGCTCGATGCCCGGCAGGGAATACCAGGTGCACGTCATGCTTCCCTTCTTGCCTTCCGCCTCGGCCCAGGCCGTCAGCGGGATCAGGCAGCGGCGCTTCTCGAAACTCGCGCGCCACATGAAGGTCAGCAGCTTGTCGTCGCGCGCATTGTTGACCGGCTTGGGCTTGGACGTTGGCTTCATCGACTTGAGCCGCACGGGGAAGCCCCAATTCATGGCCCGCAGGCTTCGCACGCCGTCGTCGACGCGGATGACCATGCCCGGATAGTTCGGATAGACGTCCGTTCCGACGTTGAACTGCATCACGCGCTGGGGCTCAACCGCGAAGTATGACGCGACCTCTGCCGCCATGGTCTTGTTCTGGTAACGGTTGCACATGCAGGAAAAACCTGGGGTGGGATCGATCAGGTGTCAACGGGCGCTCGAATGGGTCTAAGATCGCCCCGTCAGCATCCGTAAAGAGACCCCGGCCGTTCAAAGCCGCACGATCAATGTCAGTCAGTCTTTCCTGAATCCTGTCACTGATCGTCATCTTCTTGCAATGCCTCAAGAAGACCCTTTAGGCGGCCACCGTCCAGGTCTGATCCAACCGTTATCGCAATCAAGACGGTCTGATATAAGTTCCAAATAAAGGTTTTCAGCAGCAGAATTACCAGTATCAACCAGCTAAACGACAGACTGAATAAAACAGCTGCAAAAAACCTGAACTCATTTGGAAATGTTTCTGAAAAATAAGCAGCGGATCCAACCAAAACGGATCCCGGAGACAGAAGTGTAGATATAGCTAAAGTTACGCCCAGGTAAGTTAGGTAATGAAGAAAAACGTACATAAAGCTATATAGTATAAACTGAAGATGGCTAATTTCTTTGGAACTTTTATGGTATTTAACACGAGCAAGCAAAATTAAAACGTCCGACCGGGTGATGGCGAAAAACAGGGCGAATCCAGATACCAAGAATCCGAGGATGCTCGTCGCAAAGGCAACGCCAAGCGTTGTCACGGTGCGAATGCCGACCGCCATTGCCTTCACGTCGAGGGGGAGCCATGGGCCGCTAAGGTCAAAAACCATTGGTAGGGCGCTGATAAGAAAAATGACAGCGACTGAAATGGTCGTGCTTCTGACCGCCACGTGTGAACGAGCGATACGATAAAGGCTTATGAACGAGCCCGATGCTAAAAGCTTGTTCTGCCAATCGGCGATGATCATTTGGTCAGGCTCTGCACGACATCAGTCACCTTCTTCGTCTGATTGCCAATCTTGATGGTTCCGTTCGCCACCAGTCCTTCGAAAATGCCAAAAAGCTTTTTAGCCAATGTGAGTTTCATCACTGGCACCGTGGCAAGAGGCGCCGAGATCTTGAACTCGTCATTGTTGCCTTTTAGCTTATTTCCGTCTTGGTCGAGACCGTCAAGGGTAACCTCTTGATTGCCTTGATCGGTTGCATCAGTAATGGTTTTCTTGGAATTGTCTTTATCAAGTCCGTCGGGGTTAGATGCTCTCAGCTTGGTGCTGGTCGAGTTTAATTCATCTGAAATCTCGCGAAGCTGCTTAAAAACCTCGTGTCCATCGACTTCGGAATTTGGCTTCACGATGCGGAATTCGATCGTTTTCAGAAGGCTGAACTGGTTTACAAATGCCGAAATCGAGTCCCTCCCCGTTAGGGGTATGATCTCCAGCGTTGGACTCTCATTCTCCTCCTGCAGAGCTTTCTTTGTGGTCGTCTCCCCGCGGGCCTTGGCCTCATTCCAGAGCTGATCGATGTAACCTCGATACTGGTCAGAAATGAATCTCTTTACGGTAGTTTTGAAGGATGACACATCGGGAGCATCCGGAGTCTCTGGAAAATAAATCAGGCGATGATTATTAAGCATTAGCACGAAAAATGCCGATGGCGCGCTTGGTAGCGATGCCTCATCAGGAATAGCGCCTTCACCTCTCTTGAAGACTTGATATCGAATTAATTTAGTTTCTTTGATAAATTGCCCAATGAGTGCAATTGTGGGGGTGGAAGTGTTGTTATCAAGTCTTACAACTCTCCCTTTGTATATCCGGTAAGTCGTTCGGGTGCCGTAAGTTCGGACGCGTGAATCATCGGTCAGGGCTGGTATCAAAATTGTCTCAGCGTAGTCGATAAGCTCCTTTCTGCCGAAGCGCAGAATGAAGTTAGCGAAAAGTGCGTGATTTTGCCTCATCGTGTATTTCAGCCCCCTGATGCCGACCCTAAAAAGGCGATCACTGTGGGCGGCCGGCAATGCCGACCGATCACCACCGATTGCCTATTTCTCTTACAAAACACGACAATCGATGATCGATCAAGTGGTCGATCCTTTAATGACAGGACGAAGGTTAGCTTATTACTGCATCCAAAATGGTTGTATTATTCAATTTAATACAGTCGGCGTCTTACCGTTACACGACAGAACGCTGAGCATCGGATGCTCGCCGGTCTGCTCAAACATCGCCCTCGCCAAGCGCGCGTGTTCGTGCAGGCGATCCGCGAATGCCTTAGCGCCCCGCCGCAGCGCGCCGGCGTTGGGATGCTCGGGCGCCTGCTCCATGACCAACGCCGTGCCTAAGAGAATGCCATCGATCACCGCGTCGGGATCCCGCGTACCCGTAAGCCCGGGCATGGTGCCGCCGGCGATGAGCTTCACCGTCAGGTCGGCCACCGACATCGTGATGGGCTCCTGGTCGCCGAGCTCACTCTCAAGCCGACCGAGCAGGTTCAAGTAGTCCATCGCGCTCCACCCCTCACCGAAATCTGGAGACGGCCCTTTTCCACTCCCGTTCGGGTGGCAGCGGAAGGCGCACGGTCGGGTCCTCTGTCCCCTCGGCCGTGATCGTGGGCCTGACCCGCCGACCCGACAAAGCCAGGCACACCGAGCAGACGTAGCGCCGTCGCATCAACGAGAAGGCGCCGTCCCAGCCCTTCCGCTCGTAAAGCCACCACAGCGCGTGAGGGTGGAAGAGCGCCGCGTGTCCGCAGCGGCAAGCCATCCTGACGGTCCGCCGCCAAGCCGCGGCCTCCATCAGGCAGGTTGCGATCGGCACGCCGTTCCGAAACGCCATCGCTCAGCACGCAGTGCCGTCCTCGTCGTCGAAGCCAGTGTACCGCTCGACGTCGATGGGATCGGTGATCAGCATCTCGTAGAAGGGCCGCCGCTTCCGGAAGTCCACACCCTCGCTCGCGACGTCGTGGATCGCGTTCTGGCGGAATGCGATCGCGTGGGCGGCGACCTGGGCCGGCTCGATGCCTTCGGCCGCGCAGAACGAGATCAACGCCGCCATCCGCGCATTCTCAGCGCCCAGGTGGCCGATCTCCAAGGGCTCAGCCCGATACACGCGCAATCCCCGCTCGAACTGATCCACGGTCAGATGCACCGCGTTCATGCGCGCCAGCGCCCGCCGCCAGTCGGCGTCCGGCGCGTCATGCCGCGGCATGAGGAAGGGGGCGTGATGCACCCGCTCGAGGCCGGGCATCTCAAGCAGTAGCTGGTCGGGCATTGGTCCTTCTCCGCGACTCGATAAGCTCTTAGCGTTAGAACATAAAAAGAACAAAACCAATGACGGCCGGCTTGCCGATCCATATGCTTGGGCCGAATCAGGTTCACCGAGGAAGGGTCGATGCAGCACGTTCCGCTAGCTTTCGGGCAAGACGACGCCGCAGTGGCGGCCATCGGATCACAGACGCGCTTCGACTTCGACGCGCTGCTTCCGACGCCGCTGCCGGGCGAGTTTCCGCCATGCGTCAGACAGTTCGATCGGGTCGCGATAACCGTGCCGGAACCCGAGCGGGAGCCTTTCGGGGAGTGGCTGCTGCGACAGTCCAGCCGCAAGGACTGGATCGGAGACTTGGCGAAGGCGGCAAAGGCCGACAGGTCCTTTCCCAAGGGCGGGACCGTAGACGACGTGCGCCGCCGCCTACAGGAGCAGGGGGCCGACGGCGACGTCCACGAGGCACTCGACGACGCTGAGCTCGACTGGGCCAGCTTCTGAACGGCCATGCTCGAGATCGTCCCCGTCCACCTCGCGCCGCTCGAGCTGCCCCTGCGGCTCGTCAGCACCCCTGCGGGCTTCCCGTCGCCCGCCCAGGACGACATGGAGGAGCCGATCGATCTCGGCGAGTGGCTCGTCGAACATCCGGCCGCGAGCTACATCATGCGGATCGAGGGCAACTCGATGTCGGGGGCGGGTATCCACGATCGCGACCTGATCGTGGTCAGCAGGGCGAAGAAGCCCCGACCCGGCCACATCGTCGTCGCGCTCGTGCACGGTGAACGAACGCTCAAGCGACTGCGCCGGCGAGGGGACAGGCTCTGGCTCGTCGCCGAGGCAGAAGGCTATCCCGCCATCATCGTCGACGAGCACGTCGAGGTCTGGGGCGTGGTGGTCAGCCTCGCCCGGAGATTCGCGTGACCGCTCCCGTCGCCCTCATCGACTGCAACAACTACTACGTGTCCTGCGAGCGCGCCTTCGACGCCAGCCTCGTCGGCGTGCCCGTGATCGTTCTGTCCAACAACGACGGATGCGCGATCGCCCGGTCGGCCGAGGCGAAGGCCCTCGGCATCAGAATGGGCGATCCGGTCCACCTGATCCGTGACAAGGTGAAGGCGCACGGGATCCGCGTGCTGTCGTCCAACTACGCGCTCTACGGCGACATGCAGCGGCGCGTCGTCGCTGCGATCCAGCCCTTCGCCCGCGATTTCGAGATATACTCGATCGACGAGACCTTCGTCGACTTCGCTGGCTTCGAGCACCTCGACCTCGTCGCGCATGCCCGTGACATGAGCGCGCAGGTCCGGCGCTGGACCACGATACCGACATGCGTCGGCATCGGGCCGACGAAGACCCTGGCCAAGCTCGCCAACGCAGCCGCAAAGAAGAATCCCCTGTTCGACGGCGTGGCGGACCTGCGCGAGGACGCGACCCGCGATTGGGTGCTCGACCGATTCCCGGCCGGCGACGTCTGGGGCGTCGGCCGTGCCACCGCCGGGAAGCTGGCTGACCTGGGAATCACCACTGCCGGGCAGGTGCGCGACATGCCCATGAAGCAAGCCCGGGGTATCGGTACCGTCGTCCTGGAAAGGCTGATCGCCGAGCTGCGCGGCATACCCGCAATGGCGGTCGAGACCATCGAGCCGCAGCGCAAGGGCATGGCCGTCACCCGCTCGTTCGGTACGCCTGTCGACGACGTCGACACGCTCATGGGGGCAGTCGCCCAGTATGCGATGCGCGCCGGCGAGAAGCTCCGGCAGCACGGGCTGGTCGCTGGCCGGCTCACGGTGTTCTTCCATACGAACCCGCACAAGCCGGAACGCCCCCAGTATTCTACATCGCGAGCCTTCAGCATGCAGCCGATGACCAGCGACGGGCTGGCGCTCCTTGCCTACGCCCGCCGCGGCGTTGAACGGGCCTGGCGCGAAGGGTACGGTATCACGAAGGCGGGGATCCTGCTGGACGACCTGATCGGTGAGGACCTACGCCCCCGACCGCTGTTCGAGGACGATGGCGAGCAGCGGGCGAGGCTGATGCGCGCGATGGACGCGGTGAACGGTCGCTTCGGTAAATTCACCGCGGTCCCCGCGACGCAGGGCTTCAGGCGCGGGTGGAGCGCCCGTTCGGAGGCGAGGTCGCCCAACTACACCACGCAGATCACCGATGTGCCCGCGGTGCGAGCGTGAACGTGCTAAGTCATTGAAAAGAGATTCAACTTAGCATTTGAAATTCAAGGATTTTTCTCGTAATCTGTCGACGACGAGATACGCCGGAACTACCTTTCGCCCGAACGCCGCGCGTGGGAGGGCAGCCTCTGAGACGGTCGCCCGCAGGATGGCAACCTACCGCTCAGTTGAATGGAAGGCCGGGGCTCGTCACCTTTTCTCGAACCGATAGCCGAAGTGTTCGAAGATGGCACGGTCCTCCACCGGTATCGTGCCCTGATGGGCGAACGGAAGGCGCAAGAGGCTGTAGTCGGCGATGCGCTTCGTCCTCGCGCATTTAGGGAATACCGGCTTCAGGTTCTGAGCCGGCTTCAGGCAGTGCTTGTTTCCGACCGAACAAGCGGCCTGGAAGATGGCGCTCGCGGCAATGTCCGCGAGCTGCAGGCCAGCCACGTCGGCATGCGGCCTGACTTCGCAATGGCTTCCGAAGATGATGCCCGGCGCAAGACCCCGCTTCTTGAGCACCAGCGTCTTGGTCAAGGTCTGCGCCTCGAGCTTGCTCAGGTATGCCCGGAGTTCGCGATAGTCGTGCCCACCGCGCTCGGAGAAGATGATCTTCGCGGGCGTTACCGGATCGTCGTCGGCGAGACACTTGCGATAGCACCACTCGGTCACGCGCTCGAGAAGCAGGCGCAGGCACCAGTTGTAGAATTCCCTGTCGTTCGCCCGGCCCAACGTCGAATTGTAGTGTTCCCGCATCGTGTCCTTCAGCGAAGCCAGCGCGAATATCCTGACCGGCTTGCGACCAAGCATCCGGGTCACCCGTTCGCGGTTGGTCTCGCTGAGCGTTCGATAGTGGAGTCCCTTCGATCCATGACTGCGCACCGCCTCGCGCATGTCCGCGACCCAGTCGACGACTTCAAGATCCCGGCTTGCACGAACAACGACCGCCGAGAGTGCGAACCAGTCGGTCCAGAGCCGCTCGTCGGTCGCCTTCGGCTTCACGCCAGGGTCGCCAGCTTCATCGATGTACACGAGGAACTTCGGGGCCATCGCCCGTTACTGCCTCCGAAATCCGAATTAATCGAGTCCCGCGGACGGGCATCTTCTGGCTCCCCAATACCGAGCCCATCGAATTGCCCAGCCACCCCCAACCATCGCGCAACTGACGTCACCTGAGCGGGGCGAGGTACACCATGCGGCGGTCCTCGCTCCCCCGGCAGAGCCCTCCGACCGGCAGTTCATCGTCGCGCCGCGGACCAAGATGTGCCCGGTCCGGGCATGACCAATGGGGACGCCTACCAGTTTCACCAACGCGTCACGCGACCGAGCGGCGCTGACGGCGGGGCAGGGCTGGTTCGCGCGGCACGTCCCATCCATCTCACGTGCCGCGATGCCGGCGAGGCGGATGCGCGGCCCCTCGGCGCACCAGATCGGGCCGTCGCCATCGTAAACCGCGATCGGGGTGCACGAGAATGAATGGCCTGCGGGGACGACGGCGGCGGCGAGGGCCAAAGCCGTAATCGTCACGGCATGGTCCCGGCGGTGAAGGGTACGTCGATGCTGCAGTTCCCGTCGGGCGAGGTGTGAAAGTGTATCCCGCCGGATGCAAACAGCTTCTTCGCCCAGACCTCAAGCGGCGCGAACACCGACCAAGACGGTTCCCAGGCGTCCTGCGTATCCCACATGCTCCCGAGAATGGCGTGAAGTTCGTTAACGAGGTCGCCGAACCCGCCGCGGTCGAGGGCCTCGCGGGCCCCTGGCTCCTCGCCCCAGCCGATGCCGGCACCGTCCAGCGCGCCTAGGAGATATGCCACGGCCTTCATCGGCTGACAGAGTTCGTAGCCGGCCTCGTCGACGAGGCGTTCGATGTCCCCATGGCTGCGGTAAGCGCGGATGCTGGCGTCTGCCCGCTCGCGGGCGCCATCCGCGCACGCGATTACGGTGTCGGCCAGGTCGCGGGACTGACCTCGGGCGAAGGGCGCTGAGAGCCGGCACACCGAATATTCATCCCAGGCGACCTCGGCGAGGCGGAACATGACCACCCGTTCGAAACCCTCGATCCTCGTGCCGAACCGGGCGTCCGGAATGCCGCGTTCCTTTCGGGCGGTGATCTGCACATGGGCGCATTCATGTGCGATTATCCTGACCGCGTGGGCCTTGTCCGCTATCGAGATCGTCTGGCCCAGGATCTGCTCGGCCATGAGTGGAGCGAGACGTTCGGCGTCGAAGGCCAGGTGCGTCTTCACGATGCCGTCGCGCATCACCGCGGGCGACATGGCGATCCCCTGCATCTCGTCGCTGTTCGACCGCGAGAGCGGGCGCAGGCCGTCGATGCCCCGATCGAGCGCCGCGAGTGCCGCATCGTAGTCCGCCGCGATCGTGATGCCATCCAGCATGGAAACGTCGATCACTGTACCGACCAGTGCCACGATCTCGCCCACCGTCTGCCCGAGGAGCTGCGCCGCTTCCAGATTGTCGAAGCCCTGAACGCTGACGCTTATGCCCGGGGGCAGAGTGGTCGGAGGAAGATCGTCCCAGTCGATATCAGGCACGCTATTTCCAGTAAAAAACCATGGGGTCGCATGGCATTCGAGCCACTATCGCCAGAACCATTCAAACACGTTGATGGCAAATTGAGAAACCGGCTCAGTCACGCCAAAATCGACCTCTGGTTATTATTCGCGACAATGACCGGTTGGCTAAAAGCGGCATAGTACCGGTCAGGATGCGAGATTCCATTCGGGTAGTGATTACGCGCGGCCGGAATTCGCTCTTATGTCGAGGAAGATTCGTCAATGTGAACATTGGCGACGATCTCATCGCCGACGGTTCCGTCCTTGTTGACCCTGCGAAGCGTATGCCAACCGGGGCCTTGTTCCTTGCTGGGTGTCGCCTCGTATACACCATCCAAGATGCCTGCGGTGGCGCCATTGGAAAGATAAATCGGGAACTTATCATAAACGACGCGCATGCAGCTCTCCCATATTCCACGATATCTTTGCCCGTCGCTCCCAGGCCGCGTTCGCAAGAAACCAATGTACTAGCCCACTGTCATTCGTCCAAGGCGGCCTCGATCATCCAAGCTCCATCATTCGACATCTGATCGTCGAGGCGCCGCATCACTAGGAGAGCCTCGACGAGCTGGGTGCTGTCGATGATCCGGGCATGGGCCGTCGGCCGCCGTATCGCCATGAGCGTGAGCATGTCGTGCTCGAACCGGCCGCGGTTGATAAAGGTGGCCTCGAACACCTGGGCCCAGTTGTCGCCACGCAGGACGATGTTCTGAAGCTCGCCCAGTTCCGTGAAATGGATCAGCTGCTGTGTCTTCTCACCGGACTTCAGAGCCGTCTCACGCCGCAACTTGGCCTTGAGCACGACCTCGCCATCAACGCGGCGCTTGAACCAGCTCGGACCCTCGCTTTCTTCTAGCTTCCGCGCGATGAAATCGCGAAGCCCACGCTCGAACGCGGTCACTGCGCGATAGGCATCTACTTGGGCCTGCGTCGAGCGGATCGAAAACGCTACGCCGCCGAACTCCAGAAGCGCCACCGTACCGTCCTGGTCGCTGGCGCCGCTAGCGAGGCCGCTTTCGACCAGGATTTCGACAGCCACCAATGGAGGCGCGGCAATCAACCCCTTGTCGACGTCGGCCCTTAAGTAGTGACGTTCGCGGACGCGCCTGTCCCGCCAGAAGCTCGCCGGCAGATCGGGGCGGCTGAACCAGTCCCCGATCAGTCCTTGGGTGACGTCGTCAAACGCTGCGGCGCCCCATCCCGCGCTGTCTGCGACCCCCGCCATGACCGACATCTTGAGACTGGTGCCGTTCAGCGCTTCGAGCACCAAGTCCGAAAGGCCGTAGGCCGATCCCCAGTGCGCGCCCATCAACGATTTGTCGGCCCTGCCAGCAAGATCGTATCTTCCGTAGGTCAGGTCTTTGGCCCAAGCTTCCATGCCGGGTGCTAGAGCTGCCATCTCCCGACTGGTTGCACCATGAAGCGCTTCGCTCCAGCGGCCTGCACGCACCCGCTCGAGTTCTGCCTGGATTCCCAGCTCGGCCGCATTGTCGAACAAGCGGTGGCTGCCTGCCTGCGCCCGCATCATCTTCGCCAGTCGTTCCTCGGTCCAGAGCATCTCCTGAAGATGCCGATCCCCCGCCACCGTCCTGGAGAAAGCCGGGTCCAGTGCCGAGGCCCGAGCATCGGCAGCAGAGAGAGCATTCCGGGCGGCGTACTCGGCAAACAGATCCTGCTGCCTGACGATGTCATAGGCCGTGCGTCCAACAAGGCTTTCGAGGCCATGGATCCCACGCATGGCACGGTCCAGGTCGTAGCGATAGCGGGACATGTTCACGGTATAACCTCGTGGGCGTGAGCGCGCTAGCATGCTCCCGGGTTGTCCACGATGGCTGCTTGGGAATCGGCCGTAGTGCAGGTCGCAAGGGCGCTGTCTCGCTTCTCATAGCTACGCGAGCCGCCGCGATACAGCCGCTAGCGCCTGCCGGCGAAGGGGTCGTCATAAGGTCTGAGGCCCGGTCAGGGTCTCCGTCGCAGCCCGCACGGCCGCTCCAACCTCTGTGAACTGACAACGACGCCCACATGTCGCGCGACGGACGCCGACGTGCCGTGTCCGGCGGCGGTGGGAAGCGAACGGATACGAAATCCAACATTGGAGGAAAAATGGAACGGCATGAGCTGGAGGGGGTGGACCCTCTCCGCTGGAACATCATCAGGACCAGACTCGATGCGCTGAGGCGCTACTCGGCGATCGATGCGCCGACCCATGAAGATGCGGCGTCCTTTGCCGACGAAATGGAAATGCACGTTGAGTCTTTCCAACGCCTGCATCGAGCCTGGAGGGTTAGCGGCACGGCCGCCGCGATAGCAGGCTCGGGGGCAAACCGTGGAAAGCGTCGCAAGCTCAGCACGAGCTTGCCGTCCGAGGTGCATTCCTGCGTTCTGGAAGCTATCACGCGGCTTGGGTCTCGATCGGCATTCAAGGACATCGTCAAGGAGACGCGATGGATCTGCGACCGGCGTGGTCTCAAATCTCCGGCCGATCCCACGATCTACCAGATCCTAATGCGGGCAAGGGAGCAGGGCGGCGAGAGTTCCGGGCCGGCCGAAATCCTAATCGGCCAAGTCCGACTAAAGCTGCCGGTGCGTCTGGACTCCAAAATCGTCATGCCCAAGGTCATGCTCGCGGTGCGCTCGCCAGACGGCGTGATCCTGGCGGCATCGGTGGCGGCCGATCCAATGTCTCAGATCGATCCTGGTCAGCTGGTGGGCGCGCTAGCGACGTCAGGCATTTCGGGCTCCATTCCGATCCGCGCTACACAGGAGGCAGCGTCCGTCGCAGGATCAGCGTGCGTCGTGCCGGAACGACGCGAGGAGATCTCCCGCCGCATGGCGAGTATGCTGGGCCGCAAGATCGGACTTTTGGGCATCGTCTATCGCGAACACTGCGCCACCGATGCGACCAAGCTGCCGATGTCCAAACAGGACGAATGGGTATCGCCGGACGACCTCGTGCTCGCGTTGAGGCTATCTGCGATTTCCAACAACAGACTTCGCGCCGGTGGAAATGAGCCGATCGCACCGCTTATCCTGGAAGCGGACAACATCTAGCTGGCAATGTAGTTGAGAACGTCGATCGTCTCGGCTGATGGCGGGCGAGGGGTATCGGAACGAAATTCCTCAAGTAGTCGCGCATTGTATTCGGCCACCTCGACCTCAATCCATGCCTTCGCCTCGTCTACCGAGTAGGCTACCGAACTGGTGACAGAAGCTGGCTGCGTGTCGGCGACCTTCACCGGCAGCAGCCTCATCCGCCCTATCTGATTGCCGACAAATTCACGGAAGTATCGCCCGAGACGCCTCTTGCCATCGGTCAGGGAGAGCTGAGCATGGCGACGCAGATCCGAATGGCTCAGGACCAGTGACGTGAGCGCTTCGACGTCTTCACCGGTCACGATGTCCGCCCGGGCTGTGGTCTCGGACCATCCTAGGCTGCGAAGGCCCGGCCGGTCGAGACGCGCCAAGGCGTCTTTCGCTGCGGCACGGTAACCGTCTCGGCTATCATCGACGCTTCCGGTAGCGAAGCCCACGACGATTCGCGAAGCGGCATCGATCACGGCGAACATCGTGTAGAGACCGCCATCCGAGTTCTTCACGCCTACCGCGGTAATATCGAGCACAAAACGGAATCCGGGCTGACCTTTGCTCTCGAGCCGCCTTATCTCACGTTCCACCATGGCGCGCAGGGTGCTCGTACCGAGCATGTCCTTGCCACCCACGTCGGTCTGAGCCAGTCGGCGTACGAGCTCCGATATCGATGCGCCGTCGCGTTCCTTCACTATGTTCGGAACCGCCGCCTGAAGTGAATTCACGACGTCACCGTCGAGCCGGTTGCGACGCGCCGGTACCTTGTTAGCCGTGCCCAGCGCGAGGATGCTCTGCGTCTCGCGCCACTTCTTGCCCAGCCGATAGAATTGATCGACCTGAAGCCCAAGACGTCCGGCGACGACCGCTGCGTCCTCCGCCTTGAGCCTCGTCCAGGTGCCGATCTCGTCAATGCGGGCCAACGTCGCTTCCCGGTCAGCTGTAGTCATCTGCGCCCATGCCACCGCCTCTTCAGGTCTCAGCGGCCTGCCAAGGGCAGTTCTCAACGCGGGATCGTCGAGCACGTCATCGGTTCGAGCCGACAGCTCGGCGGCCCTAGCACGCAGCAACTTAGACCGTGCGCTCGCACTCTCCTCAGCGGTTTTAATATCCTCGTGATCCCGGGCCATTTGCGACCACTACAGGCCGGGCGCATGGCCAACAACCCCCTTGCCGACATCCTACCGCAAAAACATGTTGCATTCTATGGAATCGTTGCTAGTTAGGGCGACCGACAACCTACCGCAAAAACGTTGCGAAAGGCATGGAGACGATAAATGGAATACAATTCGAAAGCGTTTGACGTGGCTGCCCCGCTCGAACCGAGCCGCATGCCGGATATAGGACATGCCGGGGCGGCAGTTTGCGCCTCGGCCCCAGATCGCGATGCGCTGGTGGGACTCACGGTTCGGGTGCCGCACCGCTTGGACTGCCTGCCACATCGTTATGGAAGGGTTGGCGGGCGTACCCGCATCCATCCGACGTTCCGTGAGATGACGGATGAGGTCGCGGATCCGCTGAGCGTTCTCGAACTCTATGGTGCGGGGGTCGTGAAGTCGGTCTCGCCTCCGATGGAGGTTACGTTCCACAAGCGAGTGCAGACGTTCTGTGCCTTCAGCCTCAAGGCCCGTTTGATGGTTTCAGGAACCGGGCCACACGAATTCATGGTGTTCGCAGATCGGGAAGTGGATCCCGACTATCATGACGTCGGCCTCCAGACCCTCAACATCTCCTGGAAGCGGGGCAACTCGTACACGCTCGACAATGTCGCGGCCCACGTCACGAAGGGCGTCGTCGCGGCGGAGGTTAAGGCGAGTCCATCCTACTTCGCCGAGCCAGGATACCTGAGCCTCATGGCGAACACTGACCGGACGCTTGGCAGAGTCGGCATCTCGTTCGAGCGCATTGACGGAACGACGATGCAGCGAAACCGCGTCCGCATGGTCAACGTGCGCGCTGCCTACTGCGATCGCTTCACCGTCATCGGCGAGTCTGAAGGCAAGGGAGTGGCGGATGCTTTGGCAGGAAGCGGCTCTATTGCACTGGCGAGGATCGAGGAACTCCTCACCAACGGCGTCAGACCAACCCGACCAGTCGTGCACGCCATGCTGTGCGGGCGCCATCTCTCATACGACCTCAACGCGCCCTTGCACAGGGACACCGAAGTCACGTCTGCGCCTGCGATCAAAAAGCGGGTCGACATCAGGTCGATCGCTCTGAGTGAACCCGAATGACCGACAATCATCACCCGCGAAAGGCCAGGACCATGCACAACAGCGCGTGCAGAACGCAGGAGACCGGTAACGTCACGTCCTCGGCGGGCGCCATCAATACGGATGCCAATGAATGCGACTGGGACACGTCCAGTTTGAAGTTCACCGTCACTTACGGAGAGGTGACGCGAAGCATCGTGGGGTTCTTACGTGAACCCGTAGCAAAGCCCGCGACCGAGCGGCTCATCCGATTCATCGCTGCAGCACGCCAGGACACGCTGGCGGCGTAACCGAAGCCGATCACCGGAGAGAGCGTATGCCCATTTGTGAAGGAACTTCCATGACCAGTGTCAACCAGAACGCCACGACCGGCGTAGTGGCGGCCATGCTGCGTCACTCCTGCATCAATGCTTGCGTGACCAGCACGGGAATCCTCCGCGGCATGGGATCCTCTGTCTGCCAAGTGTCGTCGCTTGCCTGCGTCATGGCCGACGTCAGGTCGGCAGTGTCGGGTGCACAGCGCATCCTCGTCCCCGCCTAGCAATCCCGGCGCCTCCAGGCGCCCAATCGACCTCAACAGCCAAAAGCCGTCCCCGGCATGGCCATGGTGGTCATGCCGATGACTCCGCGCGTCCCGCGCACATCAAGGAGAATACGCATGACTGCCCACTTCAACTACCTGTCGGCCAACGCCGTTCACCTGCCCGTAGGGATGCCGATCAGCGGGCGCTACGTTTGCGACGACCGTCACGTCCGCGTCGACGCTATCCACGACGACGGCGTCGTGGACCTCTACGACCTGAACACGCACACCCGGCTTCACGTCCGCGACGCCGAGACCGGCAAGCTCGCGCCGCCCACTTTGGAATGGATCCGGGAGAAATACCGCGAGGGCGTGTTCCGCCCGATCGGTGCCGCGGAGACGCCCGATGAAAGGCAGGGGCGTTTCGCCCTTCTGGATCCGGCCGAGTGCGAAGAGCGAGACCCGAAGGCCAACTGGAAATATGGCCTGGCGTCCCGCGCGTTCGCCGATGGAGTCAAGCTCACCGACGCCACCTGCGGCGAGTGGCTCGCCGACAACTACGGCCTCCTCCCGAGCGACCTGGAATTCGCCAAGCCGAGCGCGACTTCGTTGCGGCGCTGGGTCTCGAAGCTGAAGAAGCAGGGTAAGCGCGTCAGCAGCCTCGTCTCGGCGGCCGGCCGCCGCAAGGGTCAGTCCCAGCTCGATCCGGTGATCGACGCCCTCGTGCACGAGGCGGCTCTATTCTTCTGGTCGCGCCCCCGCGCGCAGATGGTAGACGCGCAGGCGTGGCTCAACGAGCAGATCGACCTGCTCAACGACAACCTTCCGCCCGGCAGGGTCGTGAAGTTCGACAAGCCGAGCAAGGAGACCCTGCGCAAGCGCATCAACCGGTTGCGCTGCTTCGACACCGTCAGGGCCAAGCATGGCGAGAAGGAAGCGAAGCGACTGTTCCAGGGTTCGGGCGAACCGATCCTCGTCACCGAGCTGCTCGACACCGCGCTGATGGACGCCACCACGCTCGAACAGATCATCGCCATGGACGACGACTGGCAGCTGCCCGCCTGCAAGGTGAAGGTGGTCGCGCTGATGGACATGGCGTCGAGCGCAATCCTGTCGTGCCACGTCTACGCCGGCCCCAACCGCGCCGAGACGTCGATCGAGGCAGTCATCGCCGCCATGACGCCGCCCGATGTGCCCGAGCTCATGCTCGCGAAGCACCCGATCCTCGGCTGGATGTTTGGCAAGTTCAGCCGGATCATCGCCGACAACGAGAAGGCCCTCATCGGCCCCGCAACCATCCGCAGCTTCAACGAGGTCGGCATCGACATCATGCCACCGCCCGTCGAGATGCCCACTGCCAAGGCGAAACTTGAGCGGTTCTTCCGCACACTCAAGCAGTGCCTCGCCCAGCTGCCCGGGACGATGGTGGATCCCAAACGCGCCAAGGACCTCGACTGGGACGCGGTGGGTTCCACTGTCCTCACGCTGCCGCAACTGCGCGCCGTAGTCGCGCAGGTCATCGCGAGCTACAACGTTACGCCCTCGAAGGGGCTGGACGGACAGTCGCCCGCGCAGGTTTGGCAGCGGCTCGCGTCGCGCAAGCCGGTCCGTTGTTTTGAGGACGTCGCCCGCGTGCGTCGCGTGCTCGGACGCGACGGAATCGCCGTGCTCACCCACGCCGGCGTCGAGATCAACGGCATCCGTTATCGGGACGCGAAGCCCGTCGACCGGCTCCTCGACAACATGGCGAACACCGAGGCGGTCCGCGGCCGCCGCAAGGACGGCAGCGTCTCGCTCGAGGTGCGCTATCGGATCTCGCCCGGCAATATCGACACCGTCCAGGTCTACGACACGCTGGAGGAGGACTGGGTCGTGCTGCCGTCCACCCAGCCAGAGTACACGCACCAGCTCAGCGAGTGGGAGCACCGAGAGTTCAAGCTCCAGGCCAAGCGCCGCAACGAGCCCTTCGCCTCCGAGCGTCACCGGCTCGAATCCAAGGCCACGACGCTGCGCATGATCGATGAACTGGCTCCGCAGGTTGCCTTCCAGCAGCGCCGGACCATGGCGGCACTCCACATCAACCGCACGGTGAAGCACCTCGGCGGCGGCGCGGCGGCTCGTCCGATGCCGGTCGAACTCCCCGGGATGAGCGCGGGCGCCGCTCAGGGGACTGCAGAATGCGGTGGCCGCGACGCCGCGCCCGGTGATCGCTCGGCTAGCGGGAAGAAAGTCTCCGGCGGCAAGCGCGCGCTAAAGGCCCCCGAACGTCCGCCGGGTTACTACGGCGACGAGCCAGAGGACTTCGAGGAAATCGATTTCGAGGCGATCGACGTCGAAGGCGACGACGAACTCGAGATCAGCCCCGAGGATCCGCTCGATCTTCCCGACCACGCGGGAGACGCCGCATGAGCGACGCGGGCAAGAGCTGGACCGGCGTCCCGGTCCCCTTCACGGGGCGCGCCGCGCCCGAGACCAGTGAGGAGGCGATCGCACGCGCGACCTTCTCGACGGAGGCCTTCAGGCGCATCTACGTCGATAACGACGTCCAGGATGCAATCGTAGCTTCGATCCTCATCCTCATGCGATCCTGCCGGGGCCTGCGCGGCGTGCCGCTCCCGGGAAGGCGCCTCAGCCAGATCAGCCAGGCGGGCAAGAGTAAGATAGTGCAGGCCCTGCGAACGCGCCTAGCCGCGCTAGCGCGAGAGCACGGTCTCGAGCCCAATCCGCACCAGGTGCTCTACCTCGAGCTCAAGGGCTCCATGACCCTGCGGATGATCTGGACGAGGCTCCTTCGTCAGCTCGGTGATCCCCACTTCAACGACGGAAACACCGAGGACCTCCTTCAGCGCCTCGCCGAGTTCGTCCAACTGCGCGGTGTCGAGGTGCTTGTCATCGACGAGGTCCAAGTCCTGAAGGGCAAGACGGTGAACAAGGTCGAGATCACTGACGAGCTGCGCGGCCTGCTCAACGACGGCATCGTCCCCGTCGTCTTCATCGGCGACGAACGATCCAAGCAGTTCTTCGAGGACAATGAGAAGCTGGCAGGGCGGCTCGGTCGTCCTCTCGAGCTGCTTCCGCTCGACCTCACGACGCAGGCGAAGGTGGCAAAGGACTTCTGCGCCAGCCTCGACGATGCGATGGTCGCGGCGGGATGCACCCGGAAGAGTTCGAACCTCGCGACCAACGCGGTGCTGAACCCCCTCCTGCGTTCGTCCGGCCAACATCTGGGGCGCATCTGCCGCATAGTCGAGGCCGCCCTCGAGCACGCGGTCCAGCGCGACGCGGACTTCGTGGAGCCCTTCGATCTCTGGCATGCGGTCGAGACGTTCGCGATCCGGGCGGACTACACGAAGAAGAACCACTTCGTGCGAAAGCCGAGGGTTGGATCATGACCGCGCCGCTCCCGGAGGTCCGGCCGCTGGTCGCGGCCCACGCGCCGCCTGCTGACGCCTCCATGCCGGGCATGGTCGCCACGGCGACGCGCCTCAACGTGCTCGCCCGGACCGGCATCATCATGAACGAGGTCGGTCTCGCTCGCATCGACGCCGACCTTGGACATCCGCACCGCCGCGAGATCGCGGCCCGGCTCGCGCAGAAGATCGGTTGCGACGAGGCGCTGGTGGCGGCGAACGGCCACGAATACCTGCATCGTACGGGGGAGCGCGGTCATCCGTTCGACCCCGTGCGAATAGGGGCGTCCGCATGCTGGCGCACCCACCTCGTCTTCGATAGCCGCCGCATATCGCCGGCCTCGCTCAAGGTCAGCCCGCACCACAGGATCGCTTGGCTGCACTCGCTGCTCCCCTACTGTCCCGAGAGCCTCGAGCTTCTGATCGACGAATGCCCGCGATGCCGTAAAAGGCTCGGCTGGCGACGCGGGTGGGGCATCGACACCTGCGAGCACTGCAGGACGATCATCGAGAGCCCGGACGCCGAATACCTTCCCGACGCGCTTGCAGGCTCCTATCGCGGATTCGCTGCGATCGCGGCCGGCATATCCGAGAAGCTCAAGCCTGTCCTCGCAGCCCTGGCGGATGAGCTCAGGGCGCTTTCGCCGCTCTCCCTCGTTCTCCTCACGGTTGAACTGGGACGGCTTCTCGGCGACGACGAGGACGACGGCAGGGGGGACGTCCGGCGTCTAGGGACGCTGCGCACCGCTGAGGCGGGAGCCCGCGGGTTCGAGCTCCTGCACGAATGGCCCCAACGGCTTCGGGACGAAATCGCGACGAGAATGGCGATCCTGATGGAAGCGGGAGCTGGCGGCCACCGCAGGTTCCTCGCCGCGCTGCGTAGGCTCGGTGACGAGGACGGAAGGGCCCGCGACCGAGTGGACCTGATCCGCCGGGCGCTCCCCGAGGTCTTCCAGCACGCGAGTCGAGCCTACCGGATCGAGCGTGACGTAATCGGTACGGCGGAATTCTCCAGGCTTACCGGTCTTTCCTCGGCGCAGCTGAAGCTCCTGCGCGACGATGGCAGCGCCCTGGATTACGCAATCCTTCGCTCCGGGGAGCGAGAGAGCGCGCAATATTCGCGCGAGCACGCTGAGGATTTGAACGCGTGCCTACGCAATTCCGAGCCGGCGTCGCGCCTCGCCGGCCGGCTTGGAGTTCCCCACTACGCGGTCGAGCAGCTCGCGTGCCTCGGCGACGTCACCATGGAGGCCGATCCGCGTCTGAAGTCGGTGCGACCGGAACTCCGCCTTACCTCGGCAAGCGTCGAGGCGCTCATGGCGCGCCTAGTGGACGCGGTGTCGGACGCCGACGCCCCCGACGGCGCTATACCGGTCAGTCGGGCTGTGCGCGTGATCGGCGGCCGGTGCAAACCGTGGGGAGCCATTTTCGAGGCACTGGCCGCTGGCGAGGTGGCCGCCTGGTGGCCCGCTGGGACGGATACCGGCTCCCTGCCAAAGATCGCCCTCTTCCGCACGATGCTGGTCATGCCGCATGCGTTTGTCAGTCTTCGCGACGTCGCCTTCGACCAGGCGGCGTGGTCTGGCTTCGCATTCGCGCGAGAGATCAGCCAGCGAGACGCCTGCGAGATACTCAACTTGGACAACGTCTTGATCCGTCCGGCCGTCTCGGCGGGCCGCCTTAATGCGCGGAAGGGGGCAGCAAGGGGGCAGGAGTTCGAGCTCGCCGAGATCCTCGATCTCGCCGCTGAGATCGTATCCGCTGCTGAACTGGCACCTGTCCTCGGGGTTCGGGAGAACAATGTGCGCGGCTGGCTGCTCAAGCACAGACCTGAAATCTCGGAGGAAACCGTCGGATGGTCACGCCGAGCATTCGCGAATGCTCGCAACGAGCTCTGAAGCTAAAACTAGCTCGGATGCTGTCGCATGAATTTGAACGGGTATTCTCTTTCTTAGGGTGGACCCGCTGAAGGCCTAGCCACGGCGTTGACTCACTTTCGTGAACGATACTGGCGCGATGACGGGCTCACCCCGCCGTTCAAGGGCCTTAGGGTTTCTCCTCGCTATGTCGACGCGATCGCGGCCGTACTGTCCGGCGCGGAACGTGGTGACGTGCAGATAGCGATCGCCTTTGCTCCTCATCGTCCATCACCTACGCAACAACCTCTTCCACGGGCCGAAGTGGGCCTACGGGATCGCGGATCAGCGTGGCAATTTCGAGAACGCCAACCGCGTGCTGATCGCCGTCATGGACCTGCATCGCCCCTTTGATCCGTAGTGGCAAAGAGCGGTTGTTTCTCACGGCGGAATGTCGCACCAAGGTTTCGGGGGTAAGGTTGTCGCGCCCCAGAAAGCGTTGAAATCAGGGGCGTTTCAAAGCGGTCCCGACAGCTGAAGGACTGCGTCGCCGCATGAATTTCGTTCAGTGGCTGAATTCGCTCGATGAGTTCCTCTACGAGCTGATGAGCTGGATCGTGTTCTTCCCGGTCACGATGGGCAAGATCCTGCGTCACCCGCTGCAGACGATGGAATATGCCGAAGCGCAGCTCTCTTTGGCGCAGGACGACCAGTATCGCGCCGCGGTCAGTCCGCCGGTGTTCCTGATCCTGACCTTGATGGTCTGCCAGGCACTCGAACTGACCGTATTCGGCGTCAATCCCGTAGTGGCGAGCAAGCATGGCCTGGCTGCGCTGGTCAACGACAACACCACGCTTCTGCTGCTGCGTCTTATGCTGTTCGGGATGTTTCCGCTGGTGCTGGCCACCCGCATGGTGCGCAAGAGCGCGCTGGACCTCGACCGCGAGACGCTGAAGGCTCCGTTCTACGCGCAATGCTATGCGGTGGCGCCTTTCGCGCTGATGCTCAGCATCGGCGCGAGCATCACGCACCTGCCGATCGCGACGGCACCCGCGATCGGCCTCGGCATCGTTGCGGCGGCCTTCCTGTTCTACGGCCTGCTGCAGGTGCGCTGGTTTGCGATCAAGCTCGAACAGTCGCTTGCAAAGGCGATGTTGATCGCGTCGATCGGGCTGATCGAATCGATCGTCTTCACCTTCGTCATCGCGGCGTTGTTCGCGTTCTAGCTAAGGCCTGATCGAACCCGATCTGGCGTGCTACTTCTTGCGCGCCTTCCGGGCGGCATAGCGCGCGTCGCGGGCGGCCTTGCGCTCTGCTTCGGTCTTTTCGGGCTTCGCCGCCTCGTTGGCCTCGGCCTCGGCTTCAGCCTGGGCCTGAGCCTCGGCTTCAGCGCGACGGGCCTCGAGCCTCGCTTCGCGCTCGGCCTTGGCGGCCTGGGCCTTTTCCACGCGCTCGGCCTCGCGCTGGCGCGCCTTGGCCACGCGTTCGGCCTGCTCGGCCGGATCGACCGCGGGCTTCGCCTTCAATTTCGCCAGTGCCTTGGCTCGCGCCTGGGCTGCGGCCGCTACTCTATCCTGGAATCCAGGTTCTCTATATCCTGCCATCGCGCGCGCCTTTCCACGATTTTGCGGCAATTGTGAAGCGGGGATCGATCGTTCGCATCATCTTGGCGGTGTTCGCCCACCGCGCCGGCGAATGTTGCGCGACCCAGGTGTTTCTACGGAGGGCGGTGAAAGGGCGACGTCCACCATACTGCAACTAGGTAAATCCCCGGGAAACCACGCCAAGTGCGGATGGCGGCAACCGGGATTCATTTTTACATGAAGAAGGCCGTTTATCTGCTCGCGGGAGCCTCGCTGCTCCACGCCCTGCCGGCGCTCGCTCAGTCGACGCCCACCCAGACCGCACCTGTCGTCACCGCCAAGCCTCAGGCGGAGAATGCCCACCAGGAGGTGTTCTCCACCGGCGTTGCCAAGGGCCGCGACCGGCTCGACAGTGCCACCTCCACCAGCGCGCTGCGTGGCAGCGAGGCCGAAAAGCTCGGCCCGCGCCCGCTCGCCGACATCCTGCGCACGATGCCGGGCCTACGCGTCGAGTCGGGCATCGGCGAGGGCAATGCCAATTATACCGTCCGCGGCCTGCCGCTGGCGGCCGGCGGCTCGAAGTACATGCAGATCCAGGAAGACGGCCTGCCCGTCATCGAGTTCGGCGACTTCTTCAACTTCGGTGCCGACGTCTTCTCGCGCGCCGATTTCAACCTCGCGCAGATCGAGTCGATCCGCGGCGGTTCGGCCTCGACCTTCGCATCGGACTCGCCGGGCGGCCTGATCAATCTGATCTCCAAGACCGGTGAGACCCAAGGTGGTTCGATCCAGTTCACCAAGGGCCTCGACTATGGCGAGAACCGCTTCGACGCCGACTATGGCGGCAAGCTGAGCGAGAGCCTGCGCTTCCACGTCGGCGGCTTCTATCGCTGGGGCGAGGGGCCGCGGAACATCGGCTTCACCGGCTACAAGGGCGGCCAGATCCGCGCGAACATCACCAAGCAGTTCAGCAACGGCTACATCCGGCTCCACGGAAAGTACCTCGACGATCGCTCGCCGACCTTCGCGCCCTATTTCTTCAAGCTGACGGGCACCGACAGCGATCCGACGATCGCCAACCTGCCGGGCTTCGACATCCGCAAGGATTCGGTGCTCTCGCCCTATATCGGCCCGGTGGTCACACTCGACGGCGAGAACAAGCTGCAGAAGTTCCCGCTCAAGTACGGCATGCACCCCGTGTCTAAATCGGTGGGTATCGAGGCGCAGTTCGAAGTGGCCGGCTTCACCCTGACCGACCGTGCGCGCTATTCGGCGAACAAGGGCGATTTCCTGCGCGTGTTCCCGAACACCGCCGACACGGTCACCGCCTTCGCCGCCTCGCAGGCCGGTGCCGGCGCCGTCGCGCGCTATGCCAGCGGTCCGAACGCCGGGCAGCTCGTCCCGACCAACGCCAACGGCAACGGCCTGCTCGCGCTGTTCTACATGGCCGAGACGCGCGCGCGCAGCCTCGACAACTTCACCAACGACTTCCGCGCGACGCGCGTCTGGCGCGTGGGCGAGGGCAACCTCACCGTCACCGCCGGCCTCTACAAGGCGATCCAGACGCTCAAGTCGGAATGGCTGCATTCGGCCTTCGACGCCGACGTCGCGGGCGACGCCCAGACGGCGATGGTCAACGTGACCAGCGTCGCCGGCGTGCCGCAGACGGTCGACGGCTACTATGCCTACGGCCGCGGTCGGACGAGCAAGTTCCGCCGCATCTTCGACGTGAAGTACAACATCACCGCGCCCTATGCCTCGGTGAACTACCACGTCGGCAAGGTCGCGATCGGCGGCAGCCTGCGCTACGACAGCGGTCGCGTGCGCGGCCAGCTGTTCGGCGCCGACCTCGAAGGCGGCCGTGTCGGCCTCGTCACGCAGGACATGAACGGCGACGGCGTGATCACCGCGCCCGAGCGCAGCGTCGCCTTCCTGCCGCTGACCCAGCCCGCGCCGGTGAACTACAACTACGGCTACCTCAGCTATTCGGCGGGCGTGAACTATCGCATCGCCGAACAGCTCTCTGCCTTCGCGCGCTACAGCCGCGGCGGCCGCGCCAATGCCGACAAGATCCTGTTCACCCCGATCGTCAGCACGGTCGACGGCAGCGTCGCCGACAGCAAGGACAAGTACGACGAGGTTCGCCAGCTCGAAGGCGGCTTCAAGTTCCGCACCTCGAACGCGACCCTGAACGGCACGGCCTTCCTGGCCCATGCCGACGATCACAACGTGCTCAACGGTTCGGCCAACCGGACCTTCCGCTCCTATCGCGCCTACGGTCTGGAGCTGGAGGGCAGCTATCGCACCGGCCCGTTCAGCGTGACCGCCGGGGCGACCTATACCAAGGCCAAGATCACCGAGGACAAGCTCGATCCGACCTTGACCGGCAAGGAACCGCGTCACCAGCCGGCCTGGACTTTGCAGGCGACGCCGCAGTACGAGACCGAACTGTTCACCGTCGGTGCGAACGTGGTGACGATCACCAGCTCCTATGCGCAGGACAGCAACCTGCTCAAGATGCCGGGCTTCACCGTGGTCAACGCCTTCGTCCAGATCCGTCCGGTCGAGCGCGTGCAATTGATGGTCAACGCCTACAACCTGTTCGACAAGATCGGCTTCTTCGAGATCTCGCAGAGCACCGTGCCCGCCAACGGCATCGGTACGGGCCGGGCGATCAACGGCCGGACGATCTCGGCCGCACTGCGCTACGACTTCTGATGTAACGCATGGGGCCGGTGTTGCCGGCCCCATGCGGGAAGGTGGCCTATCAGGCCGTGGCTGCGATCGGCGCCACGTCGTCGATCCAGGCCAAGGCAGCATCCAGAGCCTGCTGGCGATGCTCTGGACCGATGGCCACGCCTTCGGCGATCACGATTTCAGGAGCGGTGATCCCCGCGAAGCCGAGCATGGCGCGCAGGTGGCTTTCGGCGTGCTCGTTCGCCTCGCCCGGGCTCGCCTTGCCATAATACCCGCCGCGTGAAGCGGCGACGATGACGCGCTTGTCGCCGGCCAGGCCTTCGGGCCCGGTTTCGGTGTAGCGGAAGGTCCGGCCAGCGATCAGGATGTGGTCGAACCAGGCCTTGAGCTGGCTGGGAATGCCGAAATTGTACATCGGCGCGCCGATCACGACGACGTCGGCCGACAGAAATTCTTCCAGCACGGCTTCGCCCTCGGCGCTGCCGAAGCGGGCGAGCGTCAGGTGCGGCAGCGGATCGGCGGCGAGATCGCGATAGGTGACCGCGGCGGCGGGCGCGTGCGTCTTGAGCTGCGCGACGATAGCGGCGGAAAGCAGGCGGCTGGCGGAAGCTTCTGCCTGGATCGAGGAATCGATATGGAGGATCTTCATCGGGGGCTGTCCAAATTGGTGCGGAGACCCCAGCTAGCTATGGGGCGCCAGCGGACGCGCCAAGAACGCATTTTTTGAGGGCCTAGTCACATGGATATGACCGTCTCGTCGCGCGCTTTCGATCTCGGTCATCAGAAGTGCGGCAAGCTGGCCGAGCATCTGTCGCGCATCGGCGATCGCTGGACGCTACCCGTGGTGGTGACCTTGCGCGAGGGCCCTTCGCGCTTCAACCAGCTCCGCCGTGACGTCGCGGGCATTTCGCAGCAAATGCTGACGCGAACGCTGCGCGCGCTCGAGCGCGACGGCATGGTCGAACGCACGGTCCACCCGACGGTGCCGCCGCAGGTGGTCTACGCGCTGACCGCGCTGGGCAATTCGCTGGGCGACCAGGCACTCCAGATCGGCAACTGGATCGAGAGCAACATCGCCAACATCGAGAACGCGCGCCAGTCGTTCGACGCGCGACAGGTGGATTAGGACACCGTCCTATTCCGCGACCATCACCGAAAGCAGATCGTCGAGATCGGCCACCGCAAAGGCGGTGAACTCGTCGGCGACGCCGAAGGGCAGCAGCACGCGCCTTCCGTGAACCAGCGCGCCGCAGCTGTAGGTGACGTTGGGAACATAGCCGCCCCGCTGCTCGGCGCTGGGGAAGACCACCGGCGCGCGGGTTCGCGCCAGGACGCGCGAGGGGTCGTCCTTGTCGAGCAGGCAGGCGCCGATCGAATAGCCGCGAACGAGACCGACGCCGTGGGTGAAGACGAGCCAGCCCTCGGCGATCTCCAGGGGCGATCCGCAATTGCCCATCTGGACGAATTCCCACGGATAGCGCGGCGTCACGATCGGTTTGCCCGTCTCCCAGGTGTGGAGATCGGGCGAGCGCAGCAGCCAGATGTTCTCGCTGTCCTGCCGGCCGAGCATGACATAGTCGCCGTCGATGCGGCGGGGGAACAGCGCCATGCCCTTGTAACCGGTCATCGCCCCGGCGAGCGGCCGCATCTCGAAGGTGCGCAGGTCGATGCCGCGCAGCATTTCCTGGCGGACGTTGCGGCCGTCGTAGGCGGTATAGGTTCCCATGATCTGCTCGCGGCCGTCATCGTCGCGGAAGCCGACGAGGCGCAGGTCCTCGATCCCCTGGCGCTGGGAGGGCAGCACGGGGAAGATCACGGTCTCGGAGACGTCCTGGCTCTCGTCGCATTGCAGCCGCACCCAGCCTTCGCTGTCGCTCTCGATCCGCGGCGGGATGCAATGCGGGCTCGGCGGGTCGATCGTCAGGGCGCGGTCACCGTCCCAGGTGCCGGTGCGAAAGGTGACCGATGAGACGTGCCCTTCGCCGATCCCGCGCAGAGAGAGCAGGAAGTGCGGATGGCCCGCGCTGGTGCCGTCGGCGCCGGGAATGCGGACGATGCTCGGATTGAACAGCGCGGCGGATTCGAAGGCATATTCCTGGCTCAGATAGGCGCCGAGCAGCAGCTTTTCGCGGTCGTCGAGCGCAGGCAGTTCGCCCAACTCATCGGCAAGGCAATCGATTTGGCGCAGGAACATCGCATCGGCATTGCGGTGCCGCTCGCGCATCGGCCCATGCAGAAAGTCGAGCATGCGCTCACGCACGTCCTCGTCGAGCGCAAGGACGCGCTGCGCCACCTGCTGCAGCCGCGGTATGCGGCCTCGAGCGAAAGCATCGGGATAGCCGAAGTGGAAAGGCCGGATGACGGTGCGCGCGGGGTCGGGATGCAGCTCGCAGTCGAGCTTGGTGAACACGTCCGCAGCTTCCATGCCTGTTCTCTCCCCGGCGCGGGAGCCGCGCATCGATCAGACAGGCTCAACGCATCGCGAGCGTTTGGGTTCTAGGAGAAGTCCTGCGTCAGGTGGAAACGCCCCGCCACATCGGCGGCAAGGCTCAGGCCGGGCAGGCCGGCCTGGCGCCCGATCGCATCGACATAGGCCGCGATTTCTCCGCTTCTCTCCCCGGCCACGATCGGGCGGCCCGGCGGCTCGAACCAGATCGGAATGAAGCCCGTTTCGAGCCGATCGTCTTCGTGCCAGAGCAATCGTCCGATCAGCCCGTTGCGTGCCTCAGGGTGGAACGGTGCGAGCGGATAGTCGGGCAGCGGCGCGAATCCGAAGAGGCGCTGGCGCCGCTCGGCCCATTCGGCGCGGGCGGGATGATCCTGCGCGGGGGCGAGAGCATGGGTGACGACGACGCCGTTGCCCAGGCCGTGGAACACGGGCCTGCCATCGACGAATTCGATACCGCGGGCGATATGCGCGTGGTGACCTGCGACGACGTCCGCCCCCGCGCGGATCGCCGCCTCGGCAAGTGGGCGTTCGTAGGCGGCGAGCTCGGCCGGCCTGTGGGTGATGCCCTTGTGCAGCGCGACGACGACGAGATCGGCCTGGTCGCGCGCCGCGGCGATATCGACCTCCATCGCCGCGCGCGAGGCGGGATCGATCTCGCGCAGCTCGGCCTGCGGGCGGCTGGAGCCGCCGTCGATGGCTCGGACCGCGACATAGGCGCAGCCGGGCTTGTCTTCGGCCGCCCAGCACAGCTCGGGTCCGACGCAGTTGTAGCTGAGCAGCGCGATCGTGCGACCGCCGGTCTCGATCAGCGCCGGCGCGCGCGCTTCGGCCAGGCTCATACCCGCGCCGGCGTGGGCGATTCCGTTGCGGTCGAGCCCGGCGATCGTATCGGCGAGCCCCGAAGCCCCGCAGTCCATCATGTGGTTGCCCGCCATCGACACCGCGGTGAAGCCGGCGCGGGCGAGCGCGTCGAGATGCGCGGGATCGGCGCCGGGGGCGGGGACGTCGCCAGGCATCTCCTCCTCGCTGGTGGTGTAGGGCACTTCGAGGTGGCCGATCACGACGTCGGCCTTGCGGGTCAGCGGGGCCAGGCCCGAGAGCCAATGGTCGGGCTCGGGCACGTCGAGGATCAGGTCGCCCAGCAGCAGGATTTCGGTCGCGACCATCAGATCGCCTTCCGTTCACGCAAGGCCACTATCTCGGCGCCCGACAGGCCGAGTTCGCCGAGTACCGCATCGGTATCGGCGCCGAGCGCCGGCACCGCGGGAGTCGCCGCAGCGGTCTGCACCGCGAAACCCGGGCCGAGCACGCCGAGCGGCCTGTCGTGGCCTGGCAGCAACGCCTCCTGCAGCAGCCCGCGCTGCGCCATGTGCGGATGCTGGAGAACTTCGCCGATGTCGCGCAACATCGCCGCGGGCACGCCGGCCTGGGTCAGTTCGACCTCGAGTTCGGCCGCCTCGCGGGTCAGCAGATATTCGGTCAGCCAGCCCTTGAGCGCGGCATAGTTCTCCACCCGCGCGGCGTGATCGGCGAAGCGCGGATCGGTCAGCATCTCGGCTCGGCCGAAGGCGCGGAACATGGCCTCGATCTGGTGCTGGTGGTTGGCGCCGAGCGCGATCCAGCCCGCGGCGGTGGCATAATATTCGGCCGTGGCGACCAGCCGGAAGCCGCGGTTGCCCGTGCCCTTGGGCGCCTGGCCCGTATAGTCCCAGACGCTCGCGGCCGAGCCCATGATCTTGAGCGCGGCATCGACCATCGCCACGTCGAGCCGCTTGCCGTGGCCGCTGGCATCGCGCTCGCGCAGCGCCGCGAGCAGCGCGATCGCGCCGAGATAGCCGGTGAAGCAGTCTACCACGGGAATGCCGATCTTGAACGGCCCGGCCTCGGTCCCGTTCATCATCGCCATGCCCGAGACGGCCTGGGCGATGTGATCGTAAGCGCCCCAGTCGCGCCAGGGGCCGGTCTGGCCGAAGCCGCTCAACGAGAGCATGATCAGCCGCGGATTGGCGGCGCTCAGGGTCTCGTAGCCCAGGCCGAGCCGGTCGATCACGCCGGGGCGGTAGTTCTCGACGACGATGTCCGCCTGTTCGGCCAGCCGCAGCGCCAGCGCGACGCCTTCCTCGGATTTCAGATTGAGCGTCACCGAGCGCTTGCCGGCATTGGCTGCGGCGAAGGGAACGCTCATGCCGGGCAGGCCGGCGTGCTCGGTGTAGTGGCGGAAGTCGTCGCCCTTGACCGGCGGCTCGACCTTGACGACCTCGGCGCCGAGCTGCTGGAGCATTTGCGTGCAGGTCGGTCCGGCGATGGCGTGGGTGAAATCGAGCACCCGGATCCCGGCGAGCGGTGTCATGCGCGGTCGTCCCTCTCTGCTGAAAACGCCCCGGCCGCCGCCAGCGCGTCGGTATCGAAGCCGAGT
>SECS01000243.1 GCA_004211435.1 Novosphingobium sp.
GGCCAGCACTGCGCCTGCTTGTAGAGCGACGAGGCCTCGGCCTTGATCCGCGAGCCGCTGTCGTCACGCGTCGCGGCCGAGCGGTTGATCCTGCCGGCGACGGCCGCTGTGGTGGCCTCGACGAAGCTCGTGTCGTCGCCGCTCGCCATGGTCATCCAGCCGAGCAGTTCGAGCGTTTTGCCATCGGGAGCTAGCGTGCCGACATAGGTCGCGTCCCAGTCGAAGCCCGTGGCGATATAGGCCAGGGTGATCGTCACCTTTCCACCCGGCTGATCCTTGGTCAGCATCGACAGCACGGGCTTGGCCGACAAGGTCGCGGGCGCCTGCGGATAGATCAGCGTCTGGTTGAGCCCCGAGCAGTAGACCGCCTCGGTCCCGCGCGGGGTGGTGACGACGAGGCGATCGGCGGCTGAACGAATCGTCGCGGGCTCCTCGACCGTCCTGCCGGTCGCCGGATCGGTGCGGCGCAGGATCACGCTCTGCCCGGTGAAGGCGTCGACCAGCCCCTTCTGCGAGAGCAGCGCGGAGTCGCGGTTGCGCTCGCGCGGGTCGGTGCCGAACAGGATCGCCGATTGCGGGACGATGCCGCTGGCGACGCCCTCGAAGCGGACCGTGACCTCGCCCGGCGGCAGGGTGACGGTGCGCGTTTCGGAGATCAGCGCGAAGGACGACGGCCGGTTGCGGTCGATCGCGCCGTCGCCGCGATCGGGATCGCGGTAGAGCGTCACCGCGACGGCGTCGGGGGCGTCGGACTGGATGACCGGCGCTTCGGCCAGCGCGGGGGTGGCGAGGAGGAGAGCGACGAGAAAAGATCCTCCCCTGCAAGGGGAGGTGGCAGCGCGAAGCGATGACGGAGGGGTGTCCCCGTCTCGGAGAGGGTGACACCCCTCCACCACGACCTGCGGTCGCGGTCCCCCTCCCCTTGCAGGGGAGGATCTGGCAAGGCCCGTCACCACGGTGTCAGGAACGTCGCCGTCAGCTCGACCTTGCCTTCGGCCGGCACGGGCACTTCCCAGCGGCGTTCGTCGGCACTGTCCTGCACGCCCTTGATCGACTCGTCGGTCACGCGCAGGTCGCGCCACCACCACCATTGGCCGAGCCCGCCCTGGATCACGTCGACCGTCACCGGCGTCGGACCGGCATTGGTGACGATGTAGCGCATCTGCGTGCGGTAGTAGCGCTTGGGGACTTCGCCGACCGCGGTCTTCTTGGTGCCGTCGGGATAGGTCACGGTCCAGCGCGCGTAGGTCTGCCATTGTTCGCTGGTGATCACGTCGCGCTTCTCGACGACCGGCTGGACCTTGACGTCGAAGGCGTCGCCGGTTCGGATGGCGAGTTGCGAGCCGCCGGGGGTGTGCGGGATCTCGCTCTCGCCGATGAACTGTGACTGCGCGCGGCTGTCGCGCATGTAGACGCGGACCGTGCCCGCGGGCAGCGCTTCGCCAATGCCCGCGGCGCGCGCGTTCGAGAACTTGAGCACCGAGGCGGCGCTGCGTGCCTCGTCTTCTGCGCCCATCCAGCCGTTGCGGAACTCGTAACCCTTGCGTGCGGGCACGCCCGAGGCGTCGAGGAACGAGACCTGCTTGGTCTGGGCATTGGCGATCGTGGTGCGGCCCTCGATCGGATAGACGTGGAAATCGCCGAGACGCTGGCCATTGCCGCTCTCGGTGCCCGCGACGTTGCCGCGCGGCCGCGGCGGCTGGTAATAGCCGGGGTTCTGGCCCGAGAAGCCGACGTCGCCCGCGACGAGCAGCGTCTTCGTGTTGTTGAAGGTGGTGCCGGTGTTGTTCGACAGAGTGATCCAACCCTGGACGTCGATCTTGCCGGCCTTCTCGTCGAACAGCGCGACATAGTCCGATTTCCAGCCGAGCCCCGGAGTCAGGTACGACAAGGTGAGCGGCCGGCTACCGCCCGAACGGGCATCGATCGAGACCGACAGTGTCGGCCGCGCGCGCAGGTTCGGCGGGATCGAGTCGAAGATCACGCGCACGGGCAAGCCGTCGTCGCGCAGGACCTCGATGCGATCGCCGATCTTGAGCACGACGCCGCCGTTCGCCGCGAGTACGGTCGCCCGCTCGCGCGTCTCGGCGCCGGTCGCGGGATTGGTGCGCAGCAAGGTCACGGTCTGGCCGACCGCTTTCTGCATCAATGCCGAAGGCGAGAGCAGGTCGTAGTCGAAGTTCTGCTCGACGATGCCGAAGCCTTCGCCCGAGAGCGTCACGGTCTCGGGACGGATCTGCGCCGAGACGTCGGCGAATTCCTGGCGCGATTTGCCCGCGGGCAGGCTGACCTGGCGAATGTCCTGCACCAGGGCGAGGTTGTTGTTGTAGATCGTGACCGAAAGGTCGCCCTGGGCGGATCGGGGTTCGGCGGGGTTGGCCGATTGGGCGAAGGCGGCTCCCGAGCAGAGGCTGAAACCCACAGCCATCGCCAGCGTTCTGCAGCGCATTCGCATCCCCTCCGTAAAATTCCGAGGTGAGAGCTAAGCAAGCGGGGATTACGGTCAAATGAATTTGCAGCGAAATCCGACCGACACACTTGAGTGACTAATCGGCAACACTATCTCCTAGCCGACAGGAGGACGTACCCCAGATGAACCTCGAGAAATTCACCGATCGCGCCAAGGGATTCCTGAACGCCGCGCAGACCGTCGCGATCCGCCAGAACCACCAGCGCATCACGCCCGAGCACCTGCTCAAGGCGCTGCTCGAAGACGGCGAAGGCATGGCCGCGGGGCTGATCCAGCGCGCGGGCGGCAATCCGACCTTTGCCGTCGAGGAGACCGACAAGGCGCTGGCCAAGCTGCCCGCGGTGTCGGGTGGCGGCTCGCAGCAGCCGCCGGGGCTCGACAACGACGCCGTGCGCGTGCTCGACCAGGCCGAGCAGATCGCGCAGAAGTCGGGCGACAGCTTCGTCACGGTCGAACGCATGTTGGTGGCCCGCCCTGCGCATCGCCAACGGCGACGTGCCCGACAGCCTCAAGGATCGCACCCTGATGTCGCTCGACATGGGCAGCCTGATCGCGGGCGCGAAGTACCGTGGCGAGTTCGAGGAACGGCTCAAGTCGGTGCTCGACGAGGTCAAGGGCGCCGAGGGCCACATCATCCTGTTCATCGACGAGATGCACACGCTGATCGGCGCGGGCAAGGGCGACGGCGCGATGGACGCCTCGAACCTGCTCAAGCCCGCGCTCGCGCGCGGCGAGCTGCACTGCATCGGTGCGACCACGCTCGACGAATACCAGAAGTATGTCGAGAAGGACCCCGCGCTGCAGCGGCGGTTCCAGCCGGTCTTCGTCGGCGAGCCCACGGTCGAGGACACGGTGTCGATCCTGCGCGGGATCAAGGAGAAGTACGAACTGCACCACGGCGTGCGCATCGCCGACAACGCGATCGTCGCCGCGGCCACGCTGAGCAATCGCTACATCGCCGACCGCTTCCTGCCCGACAAGGCGATCGACCTGATGGACGAGGCCGCGAGCCGCATCCGCATGGAGGTCGAGTCCAAGCCCGAGGAGATCGAAAACCTCGACCGGCGGATCGTCCAGCTCAAGATCGAGGAAATGGCGCTGGCCAAGGAGAGCGACCAGCCCTCGAAGGATCGCCTCGAAACCCTGCGCGGTGAACTGGCCCAGCTCGAGCAGCAGTCGAGCGAGCTGACCACGCGCTGGCAGAACGAGCGCGACAAGATCGCCTCCGAAGGCAAGATCAAGGAAGCGCTCGACGCTGCCAGGATCGAGCTCGACCAGGCCCAGCGCGGCGGCGACTACGCCAAGGCCGGCGAGCTGACCTATGGCCGCATCCCCGAGCTCGAGAAGCGGCTCGAGGAGGCTCAGGGGCAGGCGGGGAACGCCCTCCTGCGCGAGGAGGTCACCGCCGACGACATCGCCGCCGTGGTCAGCCGCTGGACCGGCATTCCGGTCGACCGGATGATGGAAGGCGAACGCGAGAAGCTGCTCAAGATGGAAGAGGCCATCGGCAGGCGCGTGATCGGCCAGCGCGACGCGGTGGTCGCCGTGTCGAAGGCCGTGCGCCGCGCGCGCGCGGGTCTGCAGGACCCGAACCGGCCGCTCGGCTCGTTCCTGTTCCTCGGCCCGACGGGCGTCGGCAAGACCGAGCTGACCAAGGCGCTCGCCGGCTTCCTGTTCGACGACGACAGCGCGATGGTCCGCATCGACATGAGCGAGTTCATGGAGAAGCACTCGGTCAGCCGCCTGATCGGCGCGCCTCCGGGCTATGTCGGCTATGACGAGGGCGGCGTGCTGACCGAGGCGGTACGGCGGCGGCCTTATCAGGTCGTGCTGTTCGACGAGGTCGAGAAGGCCCATTCGGACGTGTTCAACGTGCTGCTCCAGGTGCTCGACGACGGGCGCCTGACCGATGGGCAGGGGCGCCAGGTGGACTTCACCAACACGCTGATCATCCTGACTTCGAACCTCGGCAGCCAGTATCTCGCCAACCTCGGCGACGGAGTGGATGTCGAGACCGTCGAGCCGCAGGTGATGGAAGTCGTGCGCAGCCACTTCCGCCCCGAATTCCTCAACCGGCTCGACGAGATCATCCTGTTCCATCGTCTCGCGCAGGAGCACATGGGGCCGATCGTCGAGATCCAGGTCGGACGCGTGCAGACCTTGCTCAAGGACCGCAAGATCGTGCTCGAACTGACCCCCGCGGCCGAGCGCTGGCTGGGACGGGTCGGCTACGATCCGGTCTACGGCGCGCGACCGCTGAAGCGTGCGGTCCAGCGCTATCTGCAGGATCCGCTCGCCGAGAAGCTGCTCGGCGGGGAGATCCCGGACGGCGCCACGGTGAAGATCGACGAGGGCGACGGCGCGCTGCAGATGGTGGTGGGGTGAGCCGGAGATCCTCCCCTTGAAGGGGAGGATCGATCCTCGCTCAAGCCGGCGGAATGAACGCCTGCTGGATCGCCTGGAACTCCGCGCGCGCTTCGGCGCGGGCGGAGTGGTCGGCCAGCGCGGGGTAGTCCGCCAGGGTCACCAGATAGGCATAGGCCTCGCTGACGAAGCGCGCGACGCAGGCGACCGTGTTGTCGTCGTGGCCTGGCTCGGCGCCGAACCACCAGTCGCCCGCGCGGTCCGCGCATGCGTCGTTCAGCACAGCCAGGCCGTCCCGGATCTGGCCTTCGCTGCGCGCGACGAAGACCGGGTCGAGCGAGGGCGCGAAGTTCTTCGCGTAGAAGAACGACACCGCCTTGTCGGCAATGCCCGTGGCTATCGCGCAGCGGCGCAAGGCCGCGCGGCGCTCGGGGCCCGAGGGGGCGATCAGCGCGCGATCGCGACCGTGGACCTCGTCGAGGTGATCGAGGATCGCGTAGCTGTCGATCAGCGCTTCGCCATCATCGAGCACCAGCGTCGGCACGCGGCGTAGCGGGTTGTGCGCGACGAACTTGTCGCTCTGGCCGAAGCTCGAGAACGGGTGGTGGTCGAAGGCGATACCGTAGCGCGTCAGCGCCAGGCCGACGCGGCGGACGAAAGGGCTGTCGTACTGGCCGATGAGTTGCATGGTCACCACGTCCTGCTGAGGCTCAGCGCGAAGCGGCGGCCGAGCGCGTCGTTGATCGAGAGCGGAACG
>SECS01000244.1 GCA_004211435.1 Novosphingobium sp.
TTCGCTCTCGATGTCGATCGAACCGCCCAGACGGCGGACGCTGTTGCGCACGAAGGCCAGACCGAGCCCCTCCCCCGGTCGGTCCTGACGGCCCGACCGTCGGAACAGTTCGAAGATGCGTTCGTGGTCCTTGGGCGAGATCCCGCGGCCGTTATCGGCGATCCGATAGACCACCCACCCCCCCGCCGTGGCCTCGCCCGACACCGTGATCTGGCCGGAGCGCGAGCGATCCAGGTACTTGACCGCGTTGTCGATCAGATTGCCGAAGATCTGCTCGATAGACAGCCGGTCGCTATCCAGGCGGGGCAGGTTCTCGACGGTGATGACGGCGCCCGCTTCCGATGTCTGGTGATTGACGCTGTCGGCGATGGCCTGGACCAGCGGGGTCATTTCGATGACTTCGGGCAGCAGCGAACGCCGCCCCTCGCGCGACAGCTTCAGGATGGCGTTGATCAACCGGTCCATTTTTTCGGTCGAGGCGCGGATGAAGCCGATCGCCTCGGGCATATCCTCGCGCACCGCGACGACGACGTCCTGATCGACGGGCCGGCTCTTCTCCGCCTCGTTGATGGCGCGCTCGACGGTCTGGCCGGCCAGCTCCAGTTCGGAAGTGTAGCCCATGACGTTCACCAGGGGCGCGCGCAGGTCATGGCTGACGATGTAGGCGAAGCGCTGAATCTCCTCGTTGGCCCGCGTCAGATCGCCGGTGCGTTCCCGGACCTTGGCCTCGAGCCCGGCGTTGGCCGCGGCGATACCCTCGCGCGCCGTCTGCAGATCCCTCACATAGCGCCGCACCAGCCAGGCGGTCATACCGGCCAGGACCAGTATTAGTGCTCCACCAATGGCGTTCACGATCAGCGTGACGGTCGACCCCCACTCCGACTGCCGCGTCCGGAAGGACAGGCGCGTGGCCAGGACCTCGTCGATGGCGCCGGTTTCCACGCGCATGGCGTCCATCAGCCGCTTGCCTTCGCCGCTGCGCATCGCCGCGACCGCCTCGCCGATGCGCCCTGCCCGCGCCAGATCCAGCGTCAGGGCGATGCGTTGCATCCGCAGCTTCGACAAATCCTGCAACCGCGCCACACGCGGCTGCAGATCGGCGTCGCCCCGCGCCAGCCGGTTAAGCTCGGCGAAGGTCGTGGGCAGGCTTTCGACTGAGTGCACATAGGGGGTGAGATAGTCCGACCGGCCCGTCAGCAAAAATCCACGCTGGCCCGTTTCGGCGTCCACCGACTGGATCAGCACGTCCTTGGCGGCCAGCCTCAGACGGTAGCTTTGCTCCACCGTCTGGTTGAAGGCGCTGGTGCGAGCGATCATCACATAGGTGGCGAGGTTAGCGGCCAGCAGCAGCGCGATAGCCAGCGACAACAGCAACGCCACCGAGCGGCTGAGCGTCGGTGTTCGCAAAAACCGGATGACCGCTTGGGCGGTGTCGCGCGAAACCAACTTCATCACGGCGCAGCTTTAGCGGCTGACAGTGCGGTGTCCAGCACTGTCGATACGCCCCACACGGGTGCAACCTTCGCCATTGCGGAGACTTAGGTTAACCTGGCTCGGGGTTGAGGGAGTGCAGGCATGATCTGGTGGTGGTGGATCCTTCCGGCTGTAGTGGCGCTTCTGGGCGTCACCCTGCTGCTGACCAGTCTGGGCCGGCTGTTTCGGGGTCGAATCTTTACGGGAGGGATCGGGACCATCCTGGGCGGCGGCGTCATCGCCGCGGCCGGGGCCGCAGCCCTGTTGGGCCTGAACGTCCAGACCTACAGCCGACTGACCTACGAGCGGCCCATCGCCACGCTGCAACTCAAGCAGATCGGCCCGCAATACTACGAGGCGACCGTCATCCAGCCGGCCCGCAGCGAGGCGGAACCGGCCCGCGCCGCCGTGTATCCGCTACACGGCGATGACTGGCGCATCGAGGCGCAGGTGCTGAAGTGGAAGCCGTGGGCCAACGTGCTGGGTCTCGACACGCAGTACCGCCTCGACCGCCTGTCAGGCCGCTATCAGCGGATCGATCAGGAGATCAACGCTGAGCGCAGCGTTCACGCCCTGAGCGGTGGGGACGAGGTGGACGCCCTGCCTTGGCGGATCGACGCCTGGGACGCCGCGCGCCGTTATCGCCGGTACGTGAACGCCGTGGACACGCTGTATGGCGGTGCGGCCTATATGCCGATGGCGAACAACGCCCGCTATGAAGTCTGGATCACTCAATCGGGCCTGATCGCCCGGCCGGCGAACGATGAAGCGCGCAACGCCTCGGCCGGCGGCTGGGTGACCGTCCGTTAGAGCGGCTCTGGGCCGCGCCCAAAGGCGCTCGCCGTCCCAAGCCGCGCGCCGTTTGCGCCCAGGCGCGACGCATGGCACGACGCCGCCTGTTGAGATCGCGTGAGGTGCAGGTTTGGTCGACAGCGCGCGGTTCTTCCTTAAGGAGGCGACGGCCGATGCCCATGCACGGCTGGATGCCCTGTTCTCCGGCTTCGACCTGGCTAACCGTGCCGACTACGCCCGATTTCTGAAGGCTCAGGCGGGCGCATTTTTCGGTGTCGAAGCGGCGCTGGATGGGGCCGGGGCCGACGTCGTCCTGCCCGACTGGCCCGCGCGTCGCCGCTCGCATGCCCTGCGCGACGACCTGATCGCGCTTCAGGAGGCCGTACCCGAGGCCATGCCCGAACCTCTGCTGCCTACCCCGGCCGCCATTCTGGGCGCAGCTTACGTGATCGAGGGATCGCGCCTGGGCGGGGCCATGCTGGTTCGTACGGTCGCTGACACGGCGCCAATTTCTTTTCTCGCGCCAGGGAACCCATTGCTTTGGCGATCGTTCGTAGCGATTCTAGAAAAAAGGCTCAGCTCCGCGGATGAGCGTACCGAGGCGGCCCGGTCGGCCTCAGCGGTATTCGAAATCTTCACGGCGTCCGCCCTACGCGTGCTTGGAGCCGACCGCCTTTGACCGATGCCGCTCAGGTCGATCTGACCAACTGCGACCGCGAGCCCATCCATATCCTGGGCGCCATCCAGCCG
>SECS01000245.1 GCA_004211435.1 Novosphingobium sp.
GCGTAGATGAACGGCTTGAACAGCTCGAGCGCCATCTTCTTGGGCAGGCCGCACTGGTGCAGCTTGAGCTCGGGACCGGTCACGATGACCGAACGGCCCGAATAGTCGACGCGCTTGCCGAGCAGGTTCTGACGGAAGCGGCCCTGCTTGCCCTTGAGCATGTCGGACAGCGACTTCAGCGGACGCTTGTTGGCGCCCGTGATCACGCGGCCGCGGCGGCCGTTGTCGAACAGGGCGTCGACGGCTTCCTGCAGCATGCGCTTTTCGTTGCGGACGATGATGTCCGGCGCGCGCAGCTCGATCAGGCGCTTCAGGCGGTTGTTGCGGTTGATCACGCGGCGATAGAGATCGTTGAGATCCGACGTCGCGAAGCGGCCGCCGTCGAGCGGCACCAGCGGGCGCAGTTCGGGCGGAATGACCGGCACGACCTCGAGGATCATCCACTCGGGGCGGTTGCCCGAATCGATGAAGCTCTCGACGACCTTGAGGCGCTTGATGATCTTCTTCGGCTTGAGCTCGGACTTGGTCGTCGCCAGCTCTTCGAGCAGATCGACCTTCTCCTGCTCGAGGTCGAGATTCATCAGCATGTTCTTGACCGCCGCTGCGCCGATGTCGGCGGAGAAGCTGTCTTCACCGTACTCGTCCTGCGCGTCGAGCAGCTCGTCCTCGGTGAGGAGCTGATACTTCTCGAGCGCGGTCAGGCCCGGCTCGATGACGACGTAGGACTCGAAGTAGAGGATGCGCTCGAGCTGCTTGAGCTGCATGTCGAGCAGCAGGCCGATGCGCGAGGGCAGCGACTTGAGGAACCAGATGTGCGCGACCGGCGCGGCCAGCTCGATGTGGCCCATGCGCTCGCGACGCACCTTGGTGACGGTGACTTCGACGCCGCACTTCTCGCAGACGACGCCCTTGTACTTCATGCGCTTGTACTTGCCGCACAGGCATTCGTAGTCCTTCACCGGACCGAAGATGCGCGCGCAGAACAGGCCGTCGCGCTCGGGCTTGAACGTGCGGTAGTTGATGGTTTCCGGCTTCTTGATCTCGCCGAAGGACCAGGAGCGGATGCGCTCGGGGCTGGCGAGACCGATCTGGATCTGATCGAAAGTCTCGGGCTTGGCCATCTGGTTGGTGAATTTGGTCAGGTCGTTCATGGTTTCAGTCCCTTTGGAGGGTCAATCTCTGCGGCGAACGGTGGAGCGCCGCCCGTGATGGGCAGCGCTCCGATCGTTCACTCGGCCGCGATCGCGATGCCGTCGTCGTCCTCTTCGGTATCGATCGACGACAGTTCGACGTTGAGGCCCAGCGAGCGCATTTCCTTGACGAGCACGTTGAAGCTCTCGGGAATGCCGGCCTCGAAGGTGTCGTCGCCCTTGACGATCGCTTCGTAGACCTTGGTGCGGCCGACCACGTCGTCCGACTTCACCGTCAGCATTTCCTGCAGCGTATAGGCGGCGCCGTAGGCCTGGAGCGCCCAGACCTCCATCTCACCGAAGCGCTGACCACCGAACTGCGCCTTACCGCCCAGCGGCTGCTGGGTGACGAGCGAGTAGGGCCCGATCGAACGGGCGTGGATCTTGTCGTCGACCAAGTGGTGGAGCTTCAGCATGTAGATGATGCCAACGGTCACCTTGCGGTCGAAGGCTTCGCCCGTACGGCCATCGAACAGCACCGACTGGCCCGAAGTGTGCAGGCCGGCCTTGGTCAGCTGGTCGGACACGTCCGCCTCGCGTGCGCCGTCGAACACCGGAGTGCCCATCGGCACGCCCGCCTTCAGGTTGTCGGCCAGCTCGAGGATCTCGGTCGGCGAACGGGCATCGATCTGCGCGTGATAGCGCTCGCCGTAGACGTCCTTCAGCTTCTCGATGATCGCCGTCGGCGGCTCGGCTGCCTGCGGGTTCGGGTTGGCGTGGCGCCATTCCTCGAGCGCATGCTTGATCTGCTGGCCGAGGCCGCGCGCGGCCCAGCCGAGGTGCGTCTCGAAGATCTGCCCGACGTTCATGCGCGACGGCACACCCAGCGGATTGAGCACGATGTCGACGTGGGTGCCGTCCTCGAGGAACGGCATGTCCTCGATCGGCAGGATGCGCGAGATGACGCCCTTGTTGCCGTGACGGCCGGCCATCTTGTCGCCCGGCTGCAGCTTGCGCTTCACCGCGACGAAGACCTTGACCATCTTGAGCACGCCCGGGGCCAGCTCGTCGCCGCGCTCGAGCTTCTCCTTGCGATCCTCGAACTTCTCCTGGATCGACTTGACGGTCTCGTCGTACTGCGACTTGACCGCCTCGAGCTGCACCTGGCGCGCATCGTCGGCGACGGCGAACTTCCACCACTCGTGACGCTCGGCCTCACCCAGGACTTCCTCGGTGATCTCGACGCCCTTCTTCAGACCCTTCGGCACGGCCGCGGAGACCTGGCCGAGCAGCATGTCGCGCAGGCGGTTGTAGGTCGCGCGGTTGAGGATCGCGCGCTCGTCCTCGCGGTCCTTGGCGAGGCGTTCGATTTCCTCGTTCTGGATCGCGCGCGTACGGTCGTCGATCTCGATGCCGTGGCGGTTGAACACGCGCACTTCGACGATCGTGCCCGAAACGCCCGGCGGCAAGCGGAGCGAGGTGTCACGCACGTCGCTGGCCTTTTCGCCGAAGATGGCGCGCAGAAGCTTCTCTTCCGGCGTCATCGGGCTCTCGCCCTTCGGCGTGATCTTGCCGACCAGGATGTCGCCCGGGTGCACTTCGGCACCGATGTAGACGATGCCCGCCTCGTCGAGGTTGCGCAGCGCTTCCTCGCCGACGTTCGGAATGTCGCGGGTGATGTCCTCGGGCCCGAGCTTGGTGTCGCGGGCCATGACTTCGAATTCCTCGATGTGGATCGAGGTGAAGACGTCGTCCTTGACGATGCGCTCGCTGATGAGGATCGAGTCCTCATAGTTGTAGCCGTTCCAGGGCATGAAGGCGACGAGGCTGTTGCGGCCCAGCGCCAGTTCGCCCAGCTCGGTCGAGGGACCGTCGGCGAT
>SECS01000103.1 GCA_004211435.1 Novosphingobium sp.
GCTTTTCCATCCGATGTCTCCCGTTATCGCTGATTTGCGCGGAATACGGACCTTCGGTGCGGTGCGGGTCAATCCCCGTTTGGGGACGTCTATTCGGGCCGCGTCGCGATCCAGGTGCCCGTGCAGAGCAAGACCGCAGTGACGCCGGCCGCGCCGGGCCAGCCGATTGTCAGCCACGAGACGACCGAGCTCAGCGCCATGACCACCAGGGCCGAGACCTTGGCCTTGCGCGAGATCGCCTTGCGATCGCGCCATTGCCGCAGCGAAGGGCCGTAGCGCGGGTGGGCATAGAGCCGCTCGGCCCATTCTGGGCGGCTGCGCGCGAAGCAGTAGACCGCAAGCAGCAGGAACGGCACGGTCGGCAGCACGGGCAGGAAGGCGCCGATCGCGCCGAGCGCGACGCAGAGCAGTCCGGCGGCCAGGTAGAGGTGCCTGGCCATCCTCGGCTCAGCCCGCCGCGTAGCGTGCGGCGGTTTCCCGGATCAATGCGATCATGTTGGGAATGCCCTGGGTGCGGTTCGACGAGAGCTGGTTCTTGAGCCCGAAGGGTTCGAGCAAGGCGGCGATGTCGGTTTCCGCGATTTCCCGGGCCGGGCGATCCTGGACCGCTGACAGAACCAGCGCGACGATGCCCTTGGTGATCCCAGCGTTGCTGTCGGCGAGGAAGTGCAGGCGCCCATCATTCTCGGCATCATCGAGCTTGGTCGGATAGACCCAGACGCTGGCCGAGCAGCCGCGAACCTTGGTGGCGTCGGTCTTGAGCGGTTCGGGCATGGGATCGAGCTCCCGGCCGAGTTCGACCAGCATGGTGTAGCGGTCGTCGCCTTCGAGAAAGCTGTATTCTTCGAATATGTCGTCGAGCGTGCGCATGGCCGGTCATCTAATCGAAGCGCGCGGGTGCACAAGCCCCGCGCGCCCGATCATGATGTTGGTATCGGCGATCAAGGCAGTCTGCTGTCGCCTTCGACCCGCTGCGTGTCGCGCAGGGCGTCTATCTGGGCGGAGATGTCATAGCCGCGATCGGTGACGATGCGTTCTAGCACGCGCACGCGCTCTTCGAGTTCGCGGATGTGCGTCGCGTATTGCGCGGCCTTTTCCGCGGTTTCCACCGTGGCGCCCTTGAGCTGCATCTCGGCCAGCTTCGTCTGGTGCCGCGACCAGACGATGAAGCCGACCATGATGAAGGGCGCCAGCGGGATGAGTACGGCGAAGTCCATTGGTGATTTCCCCCTCGATCCGGCGTGTCAGCGCAGCCCATCGATCTCGCGCGAGAGGCGCGGGTTCGACGCGGAATAGTAGGTCTCGACGTCACCGAGCGGGCTGCCCCCGTCGCGCCAGTCGGTACGGCTGGCGCCGAAGCTAGAATGCCGGTCGTAGCGATCCTCGAGTTCGGCCGGTCGCGGATTGGCGACGAAGCCGATCAGCAGGTAGACGAGCAGCAGCGAACCGACGCCTGCCAGGAACAGGACCAGTGTCGCGATGCGGATCCAGAGGGCGTCGATGCCGGTGTAGTCGGCCAGACCGGCGCAGACGCCCATCAGCTTGCCGTCGCGCTTGTTGAGATAGAATTTGCGTCGCATGACTTGCCTTTCACGCTGTGCTTTTGAGGGTCAGTTCGACGGGTCGCGATCGCCGAGCTTGCGCTTGAGCGCTTCGAGTTCGCGGTCGACCTTGTCGTTGCTTTCGAGCGCGGCGATCTCGTCGGCGAGCGAGGGCTGGGCCCCATTGCCTCTTTGGCCGCCAAGGTCGAGCGAGTCGGCCCGGCCTTCGGCATAGTCGACGCGGCGTTCGAGCTGGTCGAACCGGGCCATCGCCGCATCGACGCGTTCGCTCGACATCAGCGTCCGCATGCGCACGCGATGCTCGGCGCTTTCGAGCCGGACCATGATCGAGCGCTGGCGCTGGCGGGCTTCGCGCAGCCGGTTCTGCAGCTTGTCGATGTCGTCCTCATAGGCGCGCACCGATTCCTCGAGCGTGGCGATCTCGCGCTGGAGCTGGGCGACGAGGTCGGCCGCCTTCTGGCGCTCGATCAGGGCGGCGCGGGCCAAGTCCTCGCGATCCTTCGACAGCGCGAGCTGCGCCTTCTCGGTCCAGTCGGCCTGGAAATGCTCGAGCTTGGCGATGTGGCGGCGCATCTCCTTCTGCTCCGCCAGCGAGCGTGCGGCGCTCGAGCGGACCTCGACCAAGGTCTCCTCCATCTCGAGGATGATCAGGCGGATCATCTTGGCCGGATCCTCGGCCTTGTCGAGCATGTCGGTGATATTGGCGGCGATGATGTCCCGCGTGCGCGAGAAGATGCCCATGCGGCGTACTCCGGTTTGCGGTCTGGGATAGAGGCGAATGCGATCGATTTCCATATCGATCCGGGAAGGACGCGCGCCGACGGGCGGCAGCGGTGCCGGCTCGGGTGCGGTGGGGGTGAATGCGGCGGTCTGGTCGGTCACGGTCTTACCTCGTGGTGCGGGCGGTGGGGCGGCGTTGCGGGCTGGCCGGGCAGCCGGTGTCGCGGGTGGCTGCGGACCATTGCGGCGGAGGCTCGCAACGCGCCGCTGGTGGCGCTTGAACGCTGAGCGAAAGGGCCAAGAGCAGGGGCACGCTCATCTCGCCACGGCCTGGAAAAGCGGCGAGAACAGCGCGAAGACGCTCATCGCGCTGATGCTGGCGAAGATCGCGCGATCGAGCAGGCTCATCGCGGGGAAAGCGGCGAGGGGTGACATGGCGGGCTGGTTGGTCATGGGTGAGATCCTTCCTTCAAGTTTTCTGTCCACCCTTGAGCAACGGTCGTGCCAAATTGGTATTTCGTTTTTAATTCAATGGATTGATGATTTTTCTCGGCTTTGGGGTGTCAACAATATTGCTAAATATAGGGAAATTACGCTAAATATTGGCGATGGATCGCGAGGCACAATTCGTTGGAGAATCGCCTGCCTTTTTCGACGCGCTCGAGCGCGCCAGTCGCGCCGCGGCTCTCAACCGCCCGGTCCTGGTGATCGGCGAGCGCGGGACCGGCAAGGAACTGATCGCAGAGCGTCTCCACCGCCTGTCGCCGCGCTGGGGTGAAGCGATGATCGTGCTCAACTGCGCGGCGCTGCCCGAAACCCTGATCGAGGCCGAACTGTTCGGCCACGAGGCCGGCGCCTTCACCGGCGCGACGCGTGCCCGGGCTGGGCGGTTCGAAGAGGCACACGGTGGCACCTTGTTCCTCGACGAGCTCGCTACGCTCTCGGCTGCGGCGCAGGAAAGGCTGTTGCGCGCGATCGAATATGGCGAAGTAACGCGCATCGGTGCCTCGCGGCCCTTGCGAGTCGACGTGCGGATCATCGCCGCGACCAACGAGAATCTGCCCACGCTCGCCGAGCAGGGGCGCTTTCGTGCCGACCTGCTCGATCGCCTAAGCTTCGAGGTTATCACTCTGCCGCCTCTGCGTGCGCGGGGTGACGACGTACTGCTGCTTGCCGAGCACTATGGCCGGCGCATGGCGACCGAGGCGGGCTGGGACGGCTGGCCGGGTTTCTCGTCCGAAGCCCGGCAGGCGCTGTCGGCGCATGTCTGGCCAGGCAACGTGCGTGAGCTGCGCAACGTGGTCGAGCGTGCGGTCTATCGCTGGGACGAGTCCGAACGCCCGGTCGCCGAGATCGTGTTCGATCCGTTCGAGAGTCCTTGGCAGCCGCGTCGCACACCTGAGCCGCCTGCGGCAGCGGTCGTGCCGACGGAGTCGGTGTCGTTGCCGTCCGAGCCCGGCGATCTGCGCGCCGCTGTGGATAGATACGAGCGCGGCTTGATCGAGCAGGCGCTCGCGCGGCACCGCTGGAACCAGCGCAGCACCGCGCCCGAGCTGGGCCTGACCTACGATCAACTGCGTCATGCGATGAAACGGCACGGGCTGTTTCAGCGCGCCTGATCGCTCTTGCATTCGGCCGCAGTTGCGCCTATTTGCGCCATATCCCGACATTGTGATGCAAGGTCAGGGCCGGCACCGAAAGGTGGCGGCGCCCACCGGCCTTGCTCGTGTTTCGGGTTTTTGGAGTTTTCATGGCGGATATCGCGCGCATTATCGAGATCGTCGAACCCGAGGCCAAGGCCCTGGGCTTCGAACTCGTGCGCGTGGTCTATTTCCGAGGCGGCGAGATCGGGCCTCTGAGTGAGGCCGACGAATACACGCTCCAGATCATGGCGGAGCGGCCCGAGACCGGCCAGCTCGTGCTCGACGATTGCGCCGCGCTGTCGCACCGGATTTCCGATCGAATCGACGAGCTCGAAGCGGCGGGCGACGTGCTGATCGGCGATGCCTACCGGCTCGAGGTGAGCTCGCCGGGTATCGATCGCCCGCTGACCCGCGTGAAGGACTTCGCCGACTGGGCCGGCCATGAGGCCAAGGTCCAGCTCGTCAGTGCGGTCGCCGACAACCGCAAAGCGCTTCAGGGCGATATCGTTGCTATCGAAGATGGCGTGATCGCGTTCGATGACCGCAAGAGCGGTCGCGTCAGCTTTCCGTTTTCTGATGTCCAGTCCGCCAAGCTGATCTTGACCGACCGATTGATTGCCGCCACGCGCCCGTTGGAAGCCGACGGCGCCGAAGAGATTTTCGAGGAACAGGAAGACTCATAATGGCCAGTGCGATGTCCGCAAACCGCGCCGAACTGCTCGCGATCGCGAATTCGGTCGCCACCGAGAAGATGATCGACAAGTCGATCGTCATCGAGGCGATGGAAGAGGCGATCCAGAAGTCCGCGCGCAACCGCTACGGTGCCGAGAACGACATCCGCGCCAAGCTCGACCAGCGCACCGGCGATCTGCGCCTGTGGCGTGTCGTCGAGGTCGTCGAGGAAGTCGAAGACTACTTCAAGCAGGTCGATCTCAAGGCCGCGCAGAAGCTCGACAAGAATGCCAAGCTCGGTGACTTCATCGTCGATCCGCTGCCGCCGGTCGATCTTGGTCGCATCGACGCGCAGTCGGCCAAGCAGGTGATCTTCCAGAAGGTCCGCGATGCCGAGCGCGAGCGCCAGTACGAGGAATTCAAGGATCGTGCGGGTGAGATCATCACCGGCGTGATCAAGTCGGTCGAGTTCGGCCACGTCATCGTCAACCTCGGCCGCGCCGAGGGTGTCATCCGCCGCGATCAGCAGATCCCACGCGAAGCCGCCCGTGTCGGCGAGCGCGTGCGCGCGCTGATCCTCAAGGTCGAGCGTCAGAACCGCGGTCCGCAGATCTTCCTGAGCCGCGCGCACCCCGAGTTCATGAAGAAGCTCTTCGCGCAGGAAGTGCCCGAGATCTACGACAACGTCATCGAGATCAAGGCGGCCGCTCGCGATCCGGGCTCGCGCGCCAAGATCGGCGTGATCAGCCGCGACTCGTCGATCGACCCGGTCGGCGCCTGCGTCGGCATGAAGGGCAGCCGCGTCCAGGCCGTCGTGCAGGAACTGCAGGGCGAGAAGATCGACATCATCCCCTGGAGCGAGGATACCGCGACCTTCGTCGTCAACGCGCTCCAGCCCGCGACCGTCAGCCGCGTCGTCATCGACGAGGAAGAGAGCCGCATCGAAGTCGTGGTGCCCGACGACCAGCTGTCGCTGGCCATCGGCCGCCGTGGCCAGAACGTGCGTCTGGCCTCGCAGCTCACCGCTTCGGCGATCGACATCATGACCGAGCAGGAAGCCTCGGAGAAGCGCCAGAAGGAATTCGCCGAGCGCTCGAAGATGTTCGAGGAAGAGCTCGACGTCGACGAGACGCTGTCGCAGCTGCTGGTCGCCGAAGGCTTCAGCGAGCTCGAGGAAGTCGCCTATATCGAGCTCAGCGAGCTGGCCACGATCGAAGGCTTCGACGAGGAGCTGGGCGAAGAGCTGCAGAGCCGCGCGACCGAAGCGCTGGAGCGTCGCGAGGAAGCGCACCGTCAGGAGCGTCGCGGTCTGGGCGTCGAAGATGCCCTGGCCGAACTGCCGCACTTGACCGAGGCGATGCTGGTCACGCTCGGCAAGGCCGGCATCAAGACGCTCGACGATCTGGCCGATCTGGCCACCGACGAGCTCATCGCCAAGAAGCGCCAGGAGCAGCGCCGCCGCGACAATTCGCCGCCGCGCCGCGACAGCCGCCGCGAAGAAGACAAGGGTGGCGTGCTCGGCGAGTACGGCCTGAACGAAGAGCAGGGCAACGAAATCATCATGGCCGCGCGTGCGCACTGGTTCGAAGACGAACCGGCAACAGAGGAGGCCGCCGATGCGGAATCCTCGCAATGAGCGCCTAGGCTCCGACAGGTCAGCGGCTGAGCCGGAGAGGAAATGCATCCTTTCCGGCGAGCACGCGGCGCGTGACGCGCTGATCCGTCTGGCGATCTCGCCCGACGGATTGGTGCTGCCCGATGCCCTCGCCCGCGCCCCCGGACGCGGGGCGTGGATCGGTGTTTCGCGTGCAGACCTTGAAATCGCGATCGCCAAGGGCAAACTAAAGGGAGCGCTGGCGCGCGCGTTCAAAGGCGCGGCGCTGACCATTCCCGACGACCTGGCCGAACGGATCGAGATCGCGCTGACGCGCACCTTCACCGATCGTCTCGGGCTCGAGATGCGGGCGGGCAAGTTGCTCGTCGGCTCCGATCGCATCGCCGAGAACGCGCGACAGGGCAAGGTCGCCTGGCTCGCGCATGCGGCCGACGCGGCCGAGGACGGATCGCGCAAGCTCGATCAGGCCTGGCGCGTGGGCGAAGATGCGGAAGGCAGTGGTCTGCGTGGCGACACCTTGCCACTGGACCGGGCGGCTCTGTCTGTGGCATTGGGCCGCGACAACGTCGTCCATTTGGCGCTCGCGGACAAAGCGGCGGCCGCAAGGCTATCCGAACCGCTGCAGCGCCTGCTCCGTTACCTCGGCTCCGCCGGCGCACCAGATGAAGGTGGAGCCGCCGCCGAGGCGACAGACACAGATGAAGGCAAAGACTCGGCGGATACCGCTGCGCCGCTTGCCATGACGACGAATTTGGACCGAAGGGCATAAGTAGACGTATGAGCGATACCGACAACAAACCGACTCTGGGCCGCAAGCCGCTTGGGCTGAAGCGCTCGGTCGAAGCGGGCGAGGTCAAGCAGACCTTCAGCCACGGCCGCACCAACAAGGTCGTGGTCGAGGTCAAGCGCCGCAAGCTGATCGGGAAGCCCGGTACGCCCGAGGCCGCGCCGGCCGAGCCCGTAGCCGCGCCGCCCCCGCCGCCGCCGGTCCAGCAGCAGGCCCCGCAGCCCGCACCGCGGCCGACCAACGTCGCGCCGACCGGCGAGACGCGCCAGGAACTCCAGGCACGCCTGCTGCGCGAGGCCGAGGAAGCCCGCATGGCTTCGCTCGAGGCGGCCAGCCGCCGCGAGGAAGACGAGCGCCAGCGTGCTGCTGAGGAAGAGCGTCGCCGCGCCGAGGCCAACCAGACCAAGGCCGCCGCGCCGGTCGTAGAGAGCACGCCCGCTCCCGAAGTCGCCGCCGCTCCCGAGGCGCCCGCCGCGCCCGAGGTCCAGGCACAGGCCCCGGCCGAGCCCGCCGCGGAAGCACCTGCCGTTGCCGCATCCGACGCCGAGGAACGCCCCGCCACCCAGGCCGCGCCCGCACCGCGCCGCTTTACCCCCGTCGCAGCGCCCAAGCGTCCCGAGCCCGCAGTCAAGAAGCCCGCGCACGCCCGCGACAAGACCGGTGCCGGTGACCGCCGTCAGTCGGGCAAGCTCACCGTCACGCGTGCGCTCAACGAGGACGAGGGCGCGCGCGCCCGTTCGCTCGCCGCGCTCAAGCGCGCGCGTGAGAAGGAAAAGCGTGCCCATTATGCGGGCAAATCGCAGCCGCGCGAGAAGCAGGTCCGCGATGTCGTCGTACCCGAGGCGATCACCGTCCAGGAACTCGCCAACCGCATGGCCGAGAAGGGCGCCGACCTCGTGAAGGCGCTGTTCAAGATGGGCGTCATGGTCACCGTCAACCAGACGATCGACCAGGATACCGCGGAACTGCTCGTCGAGGAGTTCGGCCACAACATCACGCTCGTGTCCGAAAGCGACGTCGACATCGACCATTCGGCCGACGTCGATGCCGAGGAGACTTTGCAGACGCGTCCGCCGGTGGTTACGATCATGGGTCACGTCGATCACGGCAAGACCAGCCTGCTCGACGCGCTGCGCGGCACCGACGTGGTGCGCGGCGAAGCCGGCGGCATCACGCAGCACATCGGCGCCTACCAGATCAAGACCAAGGGCGGCGATCTGATCACCTTCCTCGACACCCCGGGCCACGAGGCCTTCACCGAGATGCGCATGCGCGGTGCCAATGTCACCGACATCGTCATCCTGGTGGTCGCGGGTGACGACGGGCTGATGCCGCAGACGATCGAGGCGATCAACCACACCAAGGCTGCCGGCGTGCCGATGATCGTGGCGATCACCAAGGCCGACAAGCCCGAGTACAAGTCGCAGAAGATCCGTGAACGTCTGCTCGAGCACGAGATCGTCGTCGAACAGATGTCGGGCGACGTCCAGGACGTCGAGGTTTCGGCCAAGACCGGCGCTGGGCTCGACGAACTGATCGAGAAGATCCTGCTTCAGGCCGAGCTGCTCGAGCTGCGCGCCAACCCCGATCGTTCGGCCGAAGCCACCGTGGTCGAGGCCAAGCTCGACAAGGGCAAGGGCCCGCTGGCGACCGTGCTGATCAACCGCGGCACGCTCAAGGTTGGCGACATTTTCGTCGTCGGCACCCAGTCGGGCCGCGTCCGCGCGATGCACGACGACAAGGGCCGCCAGATCAAGAGCGCGCCGCCCTCGCTGCCGGTCGAGGTCCTTGGCCTTGGCGGCGTGCCGATGTCCGGCGATACGCTGACCGTCGTCGAGAACGAAGCGCGCGCCCGCGAAGTCGCGAGCTACCGTCAGGAGCAGGCCACCGCCAAGCGCACGACCGCGGCCCCGGCGAGCCTCGAGAACATGTTCTCGGCGCTCAAGGACAAGCAGACCGTGCTCGAGTACCCGATCGTCGTCAAAGCCGACGTCCAGGGTTCGACCGAGGCGATCGTCAATGCGCTCAACAAGATCTCGAACGACGAGATCAAGGTGCGCGTGCTGCATTCGGGCGTCGGTGCGATCACCGAGAGCGACGTGTCGCTGGCGCAGGCTGCCGGTGCACCGGTGGTGGGCTTCAACGTCCGTCCGAACGCCAAGGCGCGCGAGATGGTCGAGCGCTTCAAGGTGCCGATGAAGTATTTCGACGTGATCTATCAGCTCACCGAGGAAGTCGCCAAGGAGATGGCGGGCATCTGGGGACCGGAGCGCATCGAAACCGTGGTCGGCCGCGCCGAGATCAAGGAGATCTTCCCGGCGGGCAAGAAGGACAAGGCGGCGGGTCTGCTCGTCACCGACGGCTATATCCGCAAGGGCCTCTACGCCCGCGTCACCCGCGACGACGTCATCGTCTCGAAGACGACGATCGCCTCGCTGCGACGCTTCAAGGACGACGTGGCCGAAGTCCGCGCCGGTCTGGAATGCGGCGTGGTCCTTCAGGACACGAACGACATCAAGCCGGGCGACGTGCTCGAGACCTTCGACGTCGAGATGCGTGAACGGACGCTGTAATTGGCGCAAAGCAGATGGCGTAAATCTAAGCTTCCCACCAAGTCGGTCGCCAGGCCGACGTGGTGGGAACGGAATGAGCGCTATGTTGACAGTGTTCGTAACGGCGGATGGCTGTCCGGCGTGATCGTCGGCATCTCGCCCATCATCCTGCTGGGTTAAAATCGTGCCTCGCTACATTGCGCTGTTCGACAGTATTCGTGTCGGAGCCAAACGCCTGACCATGGCGGAGTTGCGTGCGGCCTTAGAGGCCGAGGGCTTCTCGAATGTCGAGACCGTCGTTGCCGGCGGCAACCTGCTGGTCGATCATGACGAGCGACCCGACGAAGGGCTCGAGGAAAAGCTCGGCCTGATGCTGCGCCATCGCTTCGGTATGCAAGGCGTGGCCCTTGTCCGCTCGCGCGCCTCGCTGGCCGCGGCGATCGACGGCAATCCGTTCGCGGCAGAGGGCGAGGAGGACTTCGTTCACACGCTCTTCCTCGATGGTTCGGTCGATCCCGAGGCCTTTGCGCGGCTCGAGTCCGGGCGGCAGGGTGTCGAAAGGCTGGCGATGGGTGACCGGGCTCTCCATATCGACTATGTCTCCGGCGGCGCTGAGGGCAAGCAGGTGGCAGCATTCGTCGAACGGCGGCTCGGTCGCCGGGGAACCGCACGCAGCCTGCGGTCGATGAAACGTATGCTGGCCAAGATGGACGCAGTTTGAAGACGAAGGTTTGAACAGGATGGCTCGCACCACTACCAATCCCGAAACGCGCAATGTTCGGCTGCTCAAGGTCGGCGAGCAGGTGCGTCATGTCGTCTCCGATCTACTCATGCGGCAGGAGGTGCACGACGACGTGCTCTCGGCCCATGCCGTCAGCATCACCGAAGTGCGCATGTCGGCAGATCTGCGTCATGCCTCGGTCTATGCCAAGCCGCTGCTCGGCGCCGACGAGGAGATCGTGATCAAGGCGCTGCGCACCCACACCGCCTTCTTCCAGCGCGAGGTCGCGCAGCGGCTCAAGCTCAAGTATGCGGCGAAAATCAAGTTCCTGTCCGACGAGAGCTTCGATGAGGCCAGCCGCATCAATGCTTTGCTCTCCGATCCGCGCGTGGCGCGCGATCTCGCGGCGGGCGAGGGCGAAGACTAAGGCGTGGCCAAGCTCTATTTCTACTATGCCAGCATGAATGCGGGCAAATCGTCGACCTTGCTCCAGGCCAATTTCAACTACCGCGAACGCGGCATGGCGACGATGCTGTGGACCGCGGCTTTCGACGATCGCGGTGGTGAAGCGGCGATCGCCAGCCGTATCGGCCTCGCCGCCGACGCCCATCGCTACGAGCCGACCACGGACCTTTGGGCGCGCATCACCGCCGCTCATGCTGTGCAGCCGCTCGCCTGCGTGTTCGTCGACGAGGCGCAGTGGCTTTCGGTCGCGCAGGTCTGGCAACTCGCGCGACTGGCCGACGAGGCGAATATTCCGGTGCTGTGCTACGGTCTGCGTACCGATTTCCGGGGTGAGCTGTTTCCGGGCTCGGGCGCGCTGCTCGGTATCGCCGATGCGCTGATCGAGCTCAAGGCGGTTTGCCATTGCGGCCGCAAGGCGACGATGAACCTGCGTGTGGACGAGGATGGCGCCGCCGTGCGCGAAGGCGCGCAGATCGAGGTCGGCGGCAACGACCGCTATGTCGCGTTGTGCCGCAGGCATTTCGGCGAAGCATTGGGACGCAACAGCGCATGATCGAGACCGTGATTCAGGCGGCGGCGCTGATCGTGCCGCTGATCGTCGCCATCGTCTTCCACGAGGTCGCGCATGGCTGGGTGGCGCGCGCGCTTGGCGATCCGACCGCGGCCGAGATGAACCGCCTCAGCCTCAACCCGATCCGCCATGTCGATCCGATCGGCACGATCGTGCTCCCGGGCTTTCTCGCGCTGGTGAAGGCGCCGGTGATCGGCTGGGCCAAGCCGGTCCCGGTCAACAAGTGGCGGCTGCGCAATCCGCGCTATGGCATGATGATCGTCGCGGCGGCGGGGCCGGCGACGAACTTCGTGCTCGCGGCGATGGGCGCGGTGCTGCTCGGGCTGCTCGTGCGATCCTATGGCCGCGACACGTCCGAATTCATCGTGACCAACCTGATCAACTTCCTGCAGATCAACGTCTTCCTGGCGCTGTTCAACCTGCTGCCGCTGCCGCCGTTCGACGGTTCACACATCGTCGAAGGACTGCTGCCCCCCGCCGCAGCGGAGAAGTTCGAAAGGCTGCGGCCCTACGGCTTCGGGCTGATCATCCTGCTGCTGATCGTGCTGCCCTCGCTGGTGCCGAGCCTTTCGATCGTCGAGAGCTTCGTGGTGCCGCCGGTGCAGTGGGCGGTCGGGCACTACCTCGGCCTGGCCGAGGCCGTCGCGCATCTGTGATTTTTATCCGGGTTTAATATTGACATTAATACCCGGATTAAATTATCGGCGCGGGCAGGAGGATTCTATCATGCCCGTTACCGCTTTCGTCGAGAATGCCTTGTTCGCGCGCGGTGCGCCTGAGGAGGTCGCCCAGCGCCTGCGCGGGCTCGCGCCGGCTGCGCGCTCTTCGGACGTGCTCGTGTTCGATGACGAGAGCGGCAAGCAGGTCGATCTACCCGTCGAAGCCGCGCCCGAGTCGCCGCGCGGGCGAGGGCGGCCTTCGCTCGGCGTCGCGGCGCGCGAGGTGACGCTGCTGCCCCGGCATTGGGAATGGCTGTCTGGCCAGCCCGGCGGTGCCTCGGCGACCCTGCGCCGGCTCATCGAGGATGCGCGCAAGCGTGGCCGTTCGGAACGCGATTGCCTGGACGCGGCCTATCGCTTCCTCACGGTCATGGCCGGCGACCTGTCGGGCTACGAGGAAGCGATCCGCGCGCTCTATGCTGGCGATCGCGCGCGGTTCGAAGCGCTCGCCGCCGCCTGGCCTCAAGCGGTGCGCGACCACGGCCTGGCGCTTGCCTGGCCGGAGATCGCCTGATGCCGCACGGCTGGATCATTCTCGACAAGCCGCTCGAACTCGGCTCGACCCAGGCGGTGGCGGCGGTCAAGCGCAACCTGCGCCAGGCGGGGCTCGGCAAAGTCAAGGTCGGCCACGGCGGCACGCTCGATCCGCTGGCGACGGGCGTCCTGCCGATCGCGCTGGGCGAGGCGACCAAGCTTGCCGGGCGGATGCTCGACGCGAGCAAGGTCTATGCGTTCACCGTACGCTTCGGCGCCGAGACCGACACGCTCGATCTCGAGGGCAAGGTGATCGCGGAGAGCGAGCATCGTCCCGCGCCGGCCGAGCTGGAGGCGGTGCTGCCGCGCTTCACCGGGCCGATCGAGCAGGTGCCGCCGGCCTATTCGGCGCTGATGGTCGACGGCGAGCGCGCCTACGATCTGGCGCGCAAGGGTGAGGTGGTGGAGCTCAAGTCGCGCCATGTGACGATCCACGAGTTGCGCCTCGTCGCGGCGGACGAAAACGAGGCGACGCTCGAAGCCCACGTCTCCAAGGGCACCTATATCCGCAGCCTGGCGCGCGACATCGCGCGGGCGCTCGGCACGGTCGGCCACGTCACGATGCTGCGCCGGCTACGCGCCGGGCCGTTCGATCTTTCGCAGGCGATTTCGCTGGACAAATT
>SECS01000246.1 GCA_004211435.1 Novosphingobium sp.
CGCTTCATCGGCGCGATCGGCAAGCGCGTCGATCCGGGCAACATCGCCACCCTGCGCGCGGGCGCCCTGGCGACGCGGCTTCTCGGAGATTCGATCTTCACCAACCTGATGATGGTCGGCTTTGCTGCGCAGAAGGGGCTGCTGCCCGTGTCGCTCGCCTCGATCGAGGAAGCGGTGCGGCTCAACGGCGTCGCCGCCAAGGCCAACCTCAACGCGCTCGCGCTCGGCCGCCTCGCTGCGCACAGCGCCGCCGACCTGTTCGACCTCGCCGATGCGCCCGCGCACGGCGTCGTGCTGCCGCGGACCCTGGCCGAGGTGGTCGAGAGCCGGACAAAGCTGCTGACCGCCTATCAGAACGAAGCCTATGCGGCCGACTACCGGACCTTCGTCGATGAGATCGGCGGCGTGGTCGGGGAAGCTGGCGAACCCTTCTTGATCGAAGTCGCCAAAGGCCTCGGCAAGCTGATGGCCTACAAGGACGAGTACGAGGTTGCGCGGCTCTACAGCGATCCCGCTTTCATGGCCGGCCTGCGCGACCAGTTCGCCGGCGATCCCAAGCTCAAGATCAACCTTGGCTCGCCGCTGCTCGCCTGGGGGCGCAAGGATGCCAAGACGGGTCGGCCGAAGAAGGTCGCGCTGCCCGCCGGGCTGGTGCTGCCGGCGTTCCGTGTTCTCGCCAAGCTCAAGGGGCTGCGCGGCTCGGCCTTCGATCCGCTCGGCTGGCAGGCCGACCGCAAGCTCGAGCGCGCGTTGATCGGCGAGTATCGCGATCTGATCCGTCAGGTCGCGGGCAGGATCACCCCGGCGAATCTGCACACCGCGGTCGAGATCGCCGCGGCGGCGGACCTCGTCGCCGGCTACGGCGTCGTCAAGGAGCAGGGCGCCGAAGCCTTCCGCGCGCGGGTGGCCGAACTGCTGCCGAAGCTCGATGAGACGACGGCTAGCGAAGCCGCGCTGGCGCCGGTCACCGTCTGACGGTCAATCCCGGAACTCGGGTCTTTCGTAGACGTCGTCGATCGCCTCGCGCATCGCGGTGAGGAAGGCCGCGACCTTGGTCAGCCGGCCCTTCACCACCGTGCTCTCGGTCGGTTGGCGCACCATCAGCGACGCGATCGTGCCCATCATCGCTGCCTGGTCGGGGAAGGGGCCATAGCGCTTGTCGGGCGCCGAATAGAGGATCTGCTTCGTCCCCGGCTGGCTCTGCCGCCGCGCATTGCCGTATTGTTCGAGCTCGCGCGTCGCCACGCTGACGATCGACTTGCTGATGGCGAGGTGTTCCGAGATCTCGTCGAGCGTGGCCGGCGTTTCGCGCAGCAGCAGGTAGGCGAAGATCCGCGCGATGTGTCGTGACCAGCCCCAAGGTGCCATCAGCGAGGCGACCTCGTCCATGAACCGTCGGTCGGCGTCGGAAGGGAATGGTTTTGACATATTCTGAATTTCGTGAATTTATAGAGGTCAGCCAGCGAATCAAGTCAAAAACGGGAGAGACATCTTGGCCAGCGATTTTGCCGCGAAATACGGCCCCTGGGCCCTGATAACCGGGGCTTCGGACGGCACCGGCCTCGCCTTCGCCCGGCGCCTGGCGGGCGAGGGGATCAACCTGATCCTGGTGGCGCGCAGTGCCGACAAGCTCGCCGCGGCTTCGGCCGAAATCGCCGGGCTCGGCGTCGAATGCCTGACCGCTTCGGTCGATCTCTCGGCGCCCGAGGCGGCCGCGCGGATCGCCGAGGCCGCGGGGAACCGCGAGGTGGGCCTGCTCATCACTAACGCCGGCGCCGATCCCAACGGCTCGCGCTTCCTCGACGGCGACATCGCCGCCTGGGACGGGCTGGTGACGATGAACGTCAACACGACGATGCGGCTCGCGCACCATTTCGGCCAGGGCATGAAGGCGCGCAAGCGCGGCGGCATGATCCTGGTCAGCTCGGGCGCCTGCTACGGCGGGCTCCACGGCATCGCCGCCTACTGCGCGTCGAAGGGCTTCGTGCTCAACTTCGCCGAAGGCCTCTGGGCCGAACTGCGCCATGTCGGCGTCGACGTGCTGACCTTGGTGCTCGGCCGCACCGATACCCCCGCGCACCGCAAGATCCTCGAGGAGAGCGGCCAGGCGATCCCCGACGACATGGCCTCGGCCGAAGACGTCGCCGAGATCGGCCTGCGCCAACTGCCGCAAGGGCCGATCTGGAACTGGGGCCAGGAGAACGACGTCGCCGGCATGGCACCCAACTCGCCCGACGATCGCCGCGCCAAGATCGAATATATCGAGCGGATGATGCCCAGCTACGAAGTGGAGCACTGACGTGGCCGGCGAAAAGGAGATCCAGGCCCTGCTCGACAAGCAGGCGATCCACGAGGCGCTCTACGCCTATTGCCGCTCGGTCGACCGGCTTGACCACCTGCTCGGCCATGCCGTGTTCCACGAAGACAGCCACGCCGACTATGGCGAGGGCGTCTACCAAGGGCCGGGCCGCGGGGCGATCGACACGATCATCAAGCAGCACGACGGGTTAACCAGCCATTCGCACCAGGTTTCGAACGTGCTGATCGCGCTCGACGGCGATCGGGCCGGAAGCGAGGCCTATATGACCGGCACGATGCGCATGCTGCGCGAGGGCAAGGAGTTCCAGATCTTCGTCCGCGCGCGCTATCTCGACCGCTGGGAGAAACGCGACGGCCGCTGGGGTATCATTCAACGCGCGGTCGCCTACGATCACGACGAGGTGCGCGAGGTGACCGCGATGCGCGGTCCGCACAATTCGGCGCGCGACACCTCGGACCCGTCCTACGGCTTCCTGCAGGGTTTCACGCTGTGACCCCCGAAGACCTGGCCGACCGGCTGGCGATCACCGACAAGAGCTACCGCTACTGCCGCTCGGTCGACCGGCTCGACGTGCCCGTCGGCCATTCGGTGTTCCACGAGGACAGCCATGCCGATTTCAGCCCCGGCTATGTCGGCTCGGGGCGCGGCTGGATCGA
>SECS01000247.1 GCA_004211435.1 Novosphingobium sp.
CGCCAGCGGCTCGATCGGCACGCCCATGGCCAGCGCGATCGGGCCGATCGCGGTCACGAAGCTGATCGTGCCGGGCAGCGAAACCGAACCGAGCGTGGTCAGCAGCGCGACGCCGACGCCGGCGGCCATGCTGGCGGTGGTGATCGGCGTGCCGGTGAGCCAGGCGACATAGATCGCCACGGCCAGGTTCATCGCCGGCCCGGTCGCGCGGAACAGCGCCACGGCGAGCGGCAGCACGAAGTCGGCGCGGGCCTGGCTGACGCCGAGCGTGCGACAGGCGGCGAGCATTGCCGGCAGGCTGGCGAGCGAGCTCTGGGTCGAGAAGGCGACGGTCTGCACCGGGATCATGGCGCGCGCGAAAGCGCCCAGCGAAAGCCGCGCGCCCGCTACGGCCAGGACATAGCCCGCCGCCAGGACCACCGCGCCGATCGCGCTGACGAGGCCGATATAGTGGGCCAGCGCCGCGATGACCGCCGAGCCGCTCTGCGCCGCGACCGCAAACCCCAGCGCGAAGACGCCCAGCGGGGCGAGCTTGAGCACCCAACCGATCACCACCATCATGGCCGCGGCGACGGCGGCGAACAGTCCGGCCAGCGGATCGCGCTGCGCCGGCGGCAGTCGGGTGGCCGCCAGCGCGAACAGAGTGAAGAACACGATCACCGGCAGCATCGCGTCCTTGGCGGCGGCGTTGACGATGTTGACGGGGACCAGCGAGGCGATGACCTCGGCCAGCCCCGGCACGGCACCGGGATCGGCGCGCGTCATGCCGCCCAGCGCCGCGGTCGCCTCGACCGGAATCGGGAAGGCGCCGAGCAGGGGCGGCACGACCAGGGCGGCGAAGACCGTGCTGCTCGTCAGTACCAGCGCGAAGAGCCCGAGCGTGCGTCGCGCCAGCGCGCCAGCCTGGGCGGCCGCCACGGTCTGGACCACGCCGGTGAACAGCAGCGCCGCGACCAGGGGCAGGATCGTCATCTGCAAGGCGCGCAGCCACAGCGCTCCGAGCGGTCGGGCCACGGCCAGGACCGACGTCTCGGCAGCGCTGCCACGCAGCAGCAGGCCGACAAGCAGGCCGGCGATGAGCGCGATGAAGGTCCAGAGCGCCGGAACTCGGATTTCCGGAAAGCCGATACTGGTCTCTTCAGGTGGCGCCATGGGTTTCCTGTCTTGGCTGATCGGTATGGGCCGGACGGGCTTGTCTTATGCCCGCCTCCGGCACATTAACCGCCTGTCGTTACATGGCAATCGAACGCGCAGAACACGGAAACGGGCATGGCAAAGAACTACTTCGGCACCGACGGCATCCGTGGACGGACCAACGCCGGGGTCATGACCGCGGCCGTCGCGATGAAGGTCGGCCAGGCCGCCGGGCATCGCTTCCTGCGCGGTGACCACCGCCACCGTGTGGTCATCGGCAAGGACACGCGGCTGTCTGGCTACATGCTCGAGAACGCGATGGTCGCGGGCTTCACCTCGGTCGGCATGGACGTGGTTCTGCTCGGACCGATGCCGACGCCCGGCGTCGCCATGCTCACCCGCGAGCTGCGCGCCGACGTCGGGGTGATGATCTCGGCCAGTCACAACCCCTACGAGGACAACGGCATCAAGCTGTTCGGTCCCGACGGCTTCAAGCTCTCCGACGAGGATGAGCTGGCGATCGAGGCGATGCTCGGCGAGGAGCAGCCGCTGGCGCCCTCCGAGCACATCGGCCGTGCCCGCCGCATCGACGACGCGCGGGGGCGCTACATCCACGCGGTAAAGGGCTCGCTGCCGCACGATATCCGGCTCGACGGGCTCAAGATCGTCGTCGATTGCGCCAATGGCGCCGCCTACCAGGTCGCGCCTTCTGCGTTCTGGGAGCTTGGCGCCGAGGTGCACGCGATCGGCGTCACGCCCAACGGCAAGAACATCAACGACAAGGTCGGCTCGACCCATCTCGATCTCGTCAAGGAGACCGTGGTCGCGAGTGGCGCCGATATCGGCATTGCGCTCGACGGCGACGCCGACCGGCTGATCGTCGTCGACGAGAAGGGCCAGACGGTCGACGGCGACCAGATCATGGCGCTGATCGGCAGCCAGTGGGCCGCGCAGGGGCGGCTTTCGGGTGGCGGCGTGGTGGCCACGGTCATGTCGAACCTCGGGCTCGAACGCTTCCTTCAGGGGCAGGGGCTCGAACTGTTCCGCTCGAAGGTCGGGGATCGCTACGTTCTGGAGCTGATGAAGGCGCGCGGCTGCAACTTCGGCGGCGAGCAGTCGGGCCACATGATCCTGCTAGATCACGCCACCACCGGTGACGGCACGATCGCCGCGCTGCAGGTCCTCGCCGCGCTGGTGCGCTCGGGCAAGCGCGCGAGCGAACTGCTCCACCTGTTCGATCCCGTGCCGCAACTCCTCAAGAACGTTCGCTTTTCCGGCGGCAAGCCGCTCGACGACGCGCGCGTCCAGAAGGTCATCGCCGACGTCGAAGCTGCGCTCGCGGGCAAAGGGCGGCTTGTGATCCGCCCCTCGGGCACCGAGCCGGTGATCCGCGTCATGGCCGAAGGCGACGATGCGGCGCAGGTCCAGCAATCGGTCGACGCGATCTGCGCGGCCGTGGCCGAGGCGGCCGCCTGATGCTCGAGATGCGCCCCGACTGCGAGAAATGCGGCGCCGATCTTCCCGCCGAGGCGCCCGGTGCTTTCATCTGCTCGTTCGAGTGCACCTTCTGTGCCGAATGTGCGGAAAGCCTCGACGATCGCTGCCCCAATTGCGGGGGCGAGCTGATGGACCGTCCGACGCGCGCGAAGAAGCACCACGCCAAGAGCCCGCCCTCGACCGAGCGCAAGTTTCAGGGATGACCACACCGCCCCGCATCCTCTCGATCGCCGGTTCGGACAGTTCGGGCGGTGCCGGCGTGCAGGCCGACATCAAGACGATCACGATGCTTGGCGGCTATGCCATGACCGCGATCACCGCGATCACCGCGCAGAACAC
>SECS01000248.1 GCA_004211435.1 Novosphingobium sp.
ATCCGCAGCCTGGCGCGCGACATCGCGCGGGCGCTCGGCACGGTCGGCCACGTCACGATGCTGCGCCGGCTACGCGCCGGGCCGTTCGATCTTTCGCAGGCGATTTCGCTGGACAAATTGAACGCAATCGGTAACGGCGCCCCCCTTGAGAACGTGATCTTGCCGCTGGAGGCAGGGCTGGTCGACATCCCGGCTCTAGACCTCGGCTCGGAACAGGCAAGCATGGTCCGCCAGGGCCGGGTTCTGTCCGAGCTGGCTTTTGACGATGGGCTCTACTGGGCGCGGATCGGGGATCGACCCCTGGCGCTGGTGGAGCTTTCGGGCGGCGACGCCCGCGTGGTCAGAGGCTTCAACCTTCCCGATGTCGCGGAGTGAATGATAATGTCGGTTACCGCTGAAAAGAAGCAGGAAATCATCGAGTCCAACGCCCGTGGCAAGGGTGACACGGGTTCGCCGGAAGTCCAGGTCGCGATCCTCACCAGCCGGATCATCACGCTGACCGAGCACTTCAAGGCTCACCACAAGGACAACCACTCGCGCCGTGGTCTGCTGATGATGGTCAACAAGCGCCGTTCGCTGCTGGACTATCTGAAGAAGAAGGACGTCGAGCGTTACAACGCTCTCATCCAGAAGCTTGGCCTGCGCAAGTAAACGAGTTTCGAAGCGGCCCCGAGTGGGCCGCTTCTTGTATCAGCCCCGTGCGCAATTCGGCGGCGAGGGCGGGACCGGGGCCAGGAGCGCCCCAACCGGACCGGGACGGTACACCCGGCAGCAAACCCCGCCGGCAATAGGGCAGGCGGGTTGAAGGAAAATACATGTTCGACACGAAAACCGTATCGGTGGAGTGGGGCGGAAAGACCCTCACTCTGGAAACCGGCCGCATTGCCCGTCAGGCTGACGGCGCGGTCCTCGCCACTTATGGCGAAACCGTCGTTCTTTGCGCCGTCACGGCCGCCAAGAGCGTCAAGGAAGGCCAGGACTTCTTCCCCCTGACCGTCCACTACCAGGAAAAGTTCTTCGCGGCCGGCCGCATCCCCGGTGGCTTCTTCAAGCGCGAACGCGGCGCCACCGAAAAGGAGACGCTGGTCTCCCGCCTGATCGACCGTCCGGTCCGTCCGCTGTTCCCCGAAGGTTTCTACAACGAAATCAACGTCATCGCCCAGGTCCTGAGCTATGACGGCGAAGTCGAGCCCGATATCCTGGCGATGATCGCCGCTTCGGCCGCTCTGACCATTTCGGGCGTGCCCTTCATGGGCCCGATCGGCGCCGCGCGCGTCGGTTACGTCGATGGCGCCTACACGCTGAACCCTAAGCAGGACGTCGCTGCCGCTGGCGATCTCGACCTCGTGGTCGCGGCCACCGGCAATGCCGTGATGATGGTCGAATCGCAGGCGCGCGAGCTGCCCGAGGACATCATGCTCGGCGCCGTGCTGTTCGCGCACGACGAGATCAAGAAGGTGGTCAACCTGATCATCGATCTTGCCGAAAAGGCGGCCAAGGAGCCCTGGGACGTCGCGGTCACCGACAATTCGGCGATCAAGGAAAAGCTCAAGGGCATCGTCGGCAAGGACATCGCCGCGGCCTACAAGCTGACCGACAAGTCCGAGCGGTCGAACGCGCTCAACGCCGTGCGCGCCAAGGCGAAGGAAGCCTTCGCGAGCGAGGACGGCCAGACCCAGATGGCGGCCGGCAAGGTCGTCAAGAAGCTGGAAGGCGAAATCGTTCGCGGCGCCATCATCAAGGGTGAGAAGCGCATCGACGGCCGCACCAAGGATCAGGTCCGCCCGATCGAGGCCATCGTCGGCCTGCTGCCGCGTACCCACGGTTCGTCGCTGTTCACACGCGGCGAAACCCAGGCGATCTGCACCACCACCTTGGGCACCAAGGACGCCGAGCAGATGATCGACGGGCTGGAGGGTCTCTCCTACTCGAACTTCATGCTGCACTATAACTTCCCGCCCTATTCGGTCGGCGAAGTTGGTCGTTTCGGTGCGCCGTCGCGTCGCGACACCGGCCACGGCAAGCTCGCCTGGCGCGCGCTGCAGGCGGTTCTGCCGACCAAGGAAGAGTTCCCCTACACGATCCGCGTGGTGTCCGACATCACCGAGTCGAACGGTTCGTCGTCGATGGCGACGGTCTGCGGTGGCGCTCTGGCCATGATGGACGCGGGCGTTCCGCTCAAGCGTCCTGTCTCGGGCATCGCCATGGGTCTGATCCTCGAAGGCGACAAGTTCACCGTCCTGTCCGACATCCTGGGTGACGAAGATCACCTCGGCGACATGGACTTCAAGGTGGCCGGCACGTCCGAGGGCATCACCACGATGCAGATGGACATCAAGGTCGCGGGCATCACGCGCGAGATCTTCGAAGCCGCTCTGAACCAGGCCAAGGACGGTCGCGCCCACATCCTGGGCGAGATGACCAAGGCCCTGGGAACCGCGCGCACCGAGCTTTCGGCGCACGCACCGCGCATCGAGACGCTGCAGATCGACAAGTCGAAGATCCGCGAAGTCATCGGTACGGGCGGCAAGGTGATCCGCGAGATCGTCGCCGAGACCGGCGCCAAGGTCGACATCGACGACGAGGGCCTGATCAAGATCAGCTCGTCGGACCTCAACCAGATCGAGGCCGCGCGCGCGTGGATCCTGGGCATCGTGGAAGAGGCCGAAGTCGGCAAGGTCTACAACGGCAAGGTCGTCAACATCGTCGACTTCGGCGCCTTCGTGAACTTCATGGGTGGCAAGGACGGTCTCGTCCACGTCTCCGAAATGAAGAACGAGCGTGTCGAGAAGCCGACCGACGTCGTCAAGGAAGGCCAGGAGGTCAAGGTCAAGGTCCTCGAGATCGACCAGCGCGGCAAGGTTCGCCTGTCGATGCGCGTCGTCGACCAGGAGACCGGTGAAGAGCTGGAGGACACCCGTCCTGCCCGCGAACCGCGCGAGCCGCGCGGCGATCG
>SECS01000249.1 GCA_004211435.1 Novosphingobium sp.
ACGATGATCCTGAAGCCGCCGCAACTCGCGCCCTACTCGGCGCAGATCCTCGCCGAGATCATTCATGACGCCGGTACCCCGGCGGGCGTGTTCAACATGGTCCAGGGCCAGGGCTCGGTGATCGGCACGGCGTTGTCGACGCACCAGGACGTCGACATGATCTCGTTCACCGGCTCCGAGCCGGTCGGCGTGCAGATCCAGAAGGATGCAGCCGAGACGGTCAAGCGCGTCGGCCTCGAACTCGGCGGCAAGAGCGCCTGGATCGTGCTCGACGACGACGCCCTGGCCGCCAACGTCGCCGGCGCGACCGGCGGCATGATGGGCAATTCGGGCCAGACCTGCTCGGCCGGCTCGCGCCTGCTGGTGCCGGCATCGCGGCTCGACGAAGCGGTCAAGGCCGCGACCGAAGCCTGCAACGCCGTCACCGTCGGCGATCCGCTGAGCGACGTGGCGATGGGCCCGGTCGTGTCGAAGAGCCAGTTCAACATCATCCAGGACTACATCCAGAAGGGCCTCGACGAAGGCGCGACGCTGATCGCCGGCGGTCTCGGCCGTCCCGAGGGTCTCGACAAGGGCTGGTTCGTCAAGCCGACCGTCTTCGTCGGCACCAACGACATGGTCATCAGCCGCGAGGAGATCTTCGGCCCGGTCCTCGTGATCATCCCCTACGAGGACGAGGCCGACGCGATCCGCATCGCCAACGACAGCCTGTTCGGCCTCGGCGGCTACGTTTCGGGCCAGGATGCCGACAGGTGCCGCGCGATCGCGCGCAAGCTGCGCACGGGCGCGATCTGGATCAACGGCGGCTTCGACTTCCACGCGCCGTTCGGCGGCTACAAGCGCTCGGGCAACGGCCGCGAGTGGGGCGAATACGGCTTCCACGAATATCTCGAGATCAAGTCGATCATCGGCTGACGCGGTATCTCGAACGGTTCATGAAGGCCGGGCGTTTCACCACGCCCGGCCTTTTCCGTTTGCGGCCTCGGTCGCTTCGGCTATCCGCCGCGCCCGAAGGAGCCCATCCCATGGCCGAACGCACCGAAGAACAGCACGCCGAGAAGATGAAGAAGCGCCAGGCCGCGCACGAGAAGATCGGCGCGACCAAGACCGTCGATAAGGGCCTGCTGATCGTCAACACCGGCAAGGGCAAGGGCAAGACCACGGCGGCGCTCGGCATGGTCGTGCGCGCGATCGGCCACGGCAAGAAGGTCGGCGTCGTGCAGTTCGTCAAAGGTGCGATGACCACGGGCGAAAAGGCCGTGTTCGACGCCTTCCCGAACCAGGTCGAGTTCAAGCCGATGGGCGAAGGCTTCACCTGGGACACCCAGGACCGCGCGCGCGACATCGCCGTGGCGCGCGAGGCCTGGGACGAGGTCAAGCGCATGATCGCCGATCCGAGCTACGACATGGTCCTGGCCGACGAGCTCAACATCGTCCTGCGTTACGACTACCTGCCTTTGGATGAGGTGCTCGAAGCGGTCACCGCGCGCGCGCCGATGAAGCACGTCATCGTCACGGGCCGCAATGCGCCCGAGGGCCTCGTCGAGATCGCCGATCTCGTCACCGAAATGACCTTGGTCAAGCACCCGTTCCGCGAGCAGAACGTGCGCGCGCAGGCGGGTATCGAGTTCTAGCGCCTGCCGCGGTCGTGCCGGGCGATCTGCTCGGCAATCCCCCGCACCGCGCGGACGTAAGCCGGGCTGCCGCAGACGGTCCAGGCCTGGGGGATCGAGATTCGCGGAATCCCGGCGAGCGCCGGGTGGTGGAGCATCTCGGTGCCCTGATCGCGGACAACATCGGTCGCGCTTTCGACGATCAGGAAGTCGGGCCGCGCCGCGACCATCTCCTCGAGGCTGACCTGCGACAGCGCCGGCTTGCCCAGCTTCGTCGCGAGATTGACCAGCCCCGCGCGCGCCATGACCTCGTCGATCAGGGTACCCGTGCCCGTCATGAAACCGCGCCGCTGGTAATAGGCGGCAACGCGGCCACGGCCGAGCCGGGGAATGCCGGCGAGTTCGCGGTCCATCTGCGCGATGAGCACCTCACCGCGATCGGAATGGCCGACGACCGCCGCCGTGCTGCGGATCGAGGACAGGATCTGGTCGTACTGCTCGGCGGGCTTGAGATCGACCATGCGGTAGTTCTGGTCCTCGAGAACCTTGATCGCGGCGCTGCGCCGCGCGGGCATGCCGACGATCAGATCGGGATCGAGCGCGACGATCTCCTCGGCCGACTTGCTGAGCAGCCGCAAGCCCCGCGCCCGCACCGCTTCGGCCGACATCTCGCGGTCGGTGGCGTTGCGCGTCAGCCCGGCGATCTGGCTGCGATCGGCCAGCCGCAGCACGAGCTGATCGGCGCAGAGATTGAGCGAGACGATGCGCTGCGGCGGCCGGGCCAGTGCCGGGCGAACCTTCCCCGTCGCGAACACGCCACCCGCCATGGCGGCGAGGGCGATCGGCAGGATCAGGGTGCGGAGGACCAGACGCATCCGGCGGGACATAGCCGAGCCCGCGCCGGCGGCAAGCGCCGTCATTGACGCAATGCAGCGATGTGCCTAACGCCGCCCCTGCGACAGGTTCACCCGCAAGGGTGATGAAAAGGGAACGGGGTTCGAGACCCCGGCTGCCCCTGCAACTGTGAGCGGCGAGCCATCGCGCCATAGGCCATTGCGATCCTCGGATCGCGAGAAGGCGGCGCGAACCGGCAGTGACCCGCAAGCCAGGAGACCTGCCCGTCGCGGTCGTCCTTCGCGCGGACAGGGTGTGCCGAGCGGACGGGGGTGAACCCGAGCGACGACAAGTCCAGCCACGCATGCGTGGGGGAGATTTGGTCGTGCGCGTGCTGAAATATCTCGTTTCCGTTGCCTTTCTGGCACTGCCGCTCGCGGCCCAGGCCGACGAACTGCAGGAAGCCCCCGCCCCCGACGCGGCCGCCCCGGTCCCGTCCTC
>SECS01000104.1 GCA_004211435.1 Novosphingobium sp.
GAAATATCAGTTGCCGATTTAGCGCTGATCACTTTTGTACCAACCGCTAATTTTAATGGTAATGTAACGTTTAGTTACAATGGAAATGATGGCGTGGATTACGCTGCTTCGCCTGCAAATATTATCCTCTCGATAGCGGCTGTTAATGATAAACCGCTGGTTGGGGTTGTTGGTAAAACAGGAGCAGAAGATGTGATTTTAACCTTTACAGCAACAGATTTTACCAGTCAATTTACCGATGCAGACGGAGACGCACTAACCAAAGTTAGAATTGAAACATTGCCTCCGGTTTCGCAAGGTATTTTAAAATTGAATGGCGTTGCAGTAACTGCAAATCAAGAAATCCTGGTAGCTAATTTAGCTCAGCTTACTTTTGAGCCTTTCGCTAATTACAACGGACCGGTTACCTTTAAGTGGAACGGAAATGATGGAACTGAATATGCGGCAACTAATAACAATGTAAACATCGTTTTAACATCTGTTAACGATTTGCCTACAATTTCTCCAATTAATAAAACTACCGCAGAAGATGTTCAAATTGCCTTCACCTTAAATGATTTTACCAATAATTATTCAGACCCAGAGGGGGATGCATTAAATAAAATCCAGATTAGCAATTTACCACCAACAGCGCAAGGTGTTTTATTATTAAACGGAGCTTTGGTTACTGCCGGACAAGAAATACAAGCTGCTGATATTCCGAATTTGGTATTTGTACCGGGTAGTAATTTTAATGGTAGTACATCTTTCAGATGGAATGCAAATGACGGAATTGGTTATACCATGCCTGCAAACGTGAACATCACAATTACCCCGGTAAATGATGCACCAGTTGTAACAAGCGTTGCAAAATCCGTAAATGAAGATACAACCATTGGTTTTACTGCTGCAGATTTTACCAATAGTTTTACAGATGTTGATGGTAATACTTTAACTAAAATCCAGGTTGTAACCTTACCAGCAAATGGCTTGCTAAAATTGAGTGGCGTTAATGTTACCGCCGGTCAGGAAATTGCTTTGGCAGCTTTAGCTGATATTACTTTTGTACCAGATGCTAACTATAATGGTATAGCAACATTTAAATGGAATGGCTTTGATGGAACAACTTATGCAGTTGCTACTGATAATGTAAATATTACCATCAACCCGGTTAACGATGCACCGGTTGCGGCAAACGATATCGCCACAGTTGTAGAAGATAATGTATTAAATGTTGCTGCTGGCGCTGGTCTGTTATCAAATGATAGTGATGTTGACGCAGGAACAACTTTAATAGTTACTGGTTATACCTATACAGGCATAGCGAGCACACCAACAGTTGGTACACCATTTACTATTCCAGGCATTGGCTCAATTACCATTAATGCAAATGGAAGTTATCTATTTACTCCGTTAGCGAACTACAGTGGTGCAGTACCAGTAATTACCTATAGTATAAGTGATGGTAGCGGCGGAACAGCGACAGCGACTTTAACCATTTCAATTACTCCCGTAAATGATGCGCCAGTTGCGGTTAATGATACAAACGCTATTCCGGAAGATGCAACTTTAACAGTTACGGCATCGCCAACAACAGGTTTATTGGCTAATGATACAGATGTTGATGGAAATATATTAACAGTTACTGGTTATACAATTGCAGGTATTTCAGGTATACAAATCTTAGGAACACCAGTAATTATTCCAAATGTTGGTAGTATTAATATTTCGGCAAATGGTGGATATGTTTTCATACCTGTAGCCAACTTTAATGGCACAGTTCCAATAATTAATTATACAGTTACAGATGGTTCATTAAGTACTACAGCAAACTTAACTTTAACAGTTACACCGGTAAATGATAATCCGATAGCTGTTAATGATGCGGCCACTATTTTAGAAGATGCAACCTTAGCAAGAACAGCTGTAAATGGATTACTGGCAAACGATAGTGATGTTGATGCTGGAACAACTTTGGCAGTTACAGGCTTTGCCTATACAGGAATCGTGGGTATGCCAACTATTGGTTCTGCATTCTCAATTCCAGGTGTAGGGAGCATTACCATTAATGCAGATGGTAGCTACACATTTGTTCCAGTTGCTAATTTTGATGGTGAAGTTCCAGTAATTACCTATACTATAAGTGATGGTAGCGGCGGAACAGCAACAGCAACTTTAACCATTACGGTTACTCCTGTAAATGATCCGCCAGTTGTTTCTGATGTGCCTAAAACAGGGGCAGAAGATGCAACCATCAGCTTTGTTGCCACAGATTTTATAAGCAAATATATAGACGTTGAAGGTAATTCACTTACAAAAATTAAGATCGTGAGTTTACCTGCCAATGGCGATTTAAAATTAGCGGGTGTTAACATTACCGTAAACCAGGAAATAAATCTTACCGATTTAGCGAATATCACTTTTGTGCCATCTGCTAATTTTAATGGAAATACAGCTTTTAAGTGGAATGGTTTTGATGGCACAACCTATGCAGATTTAGATGCAAATGTAAACATCACCATCACGCCAGTAAATGATGCCCCGATTGCAGGTAATGACGTTGCCAGTATTAAACAAGGTGAACAATTAACCATTGCAACGCCAGGGTTATTATCAAATGATATTGATGTAGACGGACAAACCCTAACCATTAGCGGTTATACTATTGCAGGCATTGCAGGTACGCAAACTCCAGGAAATGCAGTAATTATTCCGGGCGTGGGAAGCATTACCATCAATACAAATGGCAGTTTAATGTTTATGGCATTGCCAGGTTACAGCGGTGCTGTTCCATTAATTACCTACACAGTAACCGATGGTTCATTATCAGCTACAGCTACATTATCTATTTCTGTAGCGATAGATAACCGGGCACCAATTGCGACAAACGATACAAAAATCACAAATGAAGATGTAGTTGCAACTGGAAATGTAAGAACGGATGGTACGCCAGATTCTGACCCAGACAACGACCCAGTTTCAATTAAAAACTTTAGTATTGATGGAAGCCCGACTTTATATTTACCGGGCAATACCGCAACTATTCCAAACGTTGGGCAAATTGTAGTCAATGCTGATGGAAGTTATACTTTCACACCAATAACTAATTTCAATGGAATTGTACCTACCATAACTTATACTTTGGTAGATAATCCATTGCCAAGAAATGCTTCGGCAACTGCCGCAGAAACAGCTGCAACTTTAAAAATTACGGTTATTCCTGTAAATGATACACCTGTAATTGTTGGCGAAACAGAAACAACCGAAGAAGATTCTCCGGGTATTTCTAAAAATTTATTAGCCAATGATAGTGATGTTGATGCTGGAACCACTTTAATAATTACCAGCTTCGTGGTAAACGGAAATACAATTCCGGTAACAGCAACTCCTGGAACTTTCGCTATTCCTAATTTTGGGATCATCACCATTAACCAAAACGGTAATTATACTTTCGTGCCAGATGCCAATAAAAATGGTACTGTACCAACTATAACTTATACCGTAAGCGACCAAAGTGGAACAGGAAATGCAACGGCAAGTGGTACATTAAATATTACGATTAATGCAGTTAATGATGCTCCAATAGTAGCTGATATAGCTAAATCTGGTTTAGAGGATGCAGTTATTACTTTTGCAGCAGCAGATTTCACCGCTCAATTTAGTGATGTAGATACTAATCCATTAGCCGAAATTAAAGTAATTACTTTGCCTGCAAGCGGAACATTGAAGTTGAGCGGAATAGCGATCACTGCAAATCAAGTAATTAGTGCTGCAAATTTAGCTAACATCACATTTGAACCTAATACTAATTTTAATGGTTCTACAAGCTTTAAATGGAACGGCTCTGATGGCACATTATATGCAGTGGTTGATGCAAATGTAAACATCAGCATTTCTCCGGTTAACGACCAGCCTTTGGTTAATAATGAAGTTGAGACTATTCTAGAAGATGAAACCGGTATTGTTAAAACTGTTGCAAACGGACTTTTATCTAACGATAGTGATGTTGATGGTAATTCACTTGCGATAACAGGTTATACCATTGCTGGTAATCCAGGCACTGGAACTCCAACTTTGGGAGCGCCATTTATTATTCCAAATGTAGGTACAATTAATATTAGTGGCGATGGAAGTTATTCATTTGCTCCACTGGCGAACTATAATGGTTCAGTTCCGGTAATTACTTATACGGTTACAGATGGTCAGGGTCAGCTAAACTCAACTATAACGGGCACTTTAACCATTAACGTTACTGCGGTAAATGATGCACCAGTTGCCGATAATGATACTGGTAATGTTGATGAAGATGCTACCTTAACGGTAACAGCAGACAATGGTTTAATAGAAAACGATACAGATATAGATGGACCAACAAATACCGTTACCGCTTATTCAGTTTCCGGGGTAACAGGTACGCCAATTATTGGTACTCCATTTACAATTCCGAATGTGGGTAACATTACGATTAATGCAAATGGTAGTTATGTATTTGCACCAGCAGCTAATTATAGCGGAGTTGTACCAGTAATCGTTTACACTTTAACTGATGGCACATTAACCGCAACTGCAACACTTACCTTAACTATTAATGCAATCAATGATGCGCCAGTTGCAGCAAATGATACAGCGACATTGTTAGAAGATGGTAGTGTTATTACAACAGCAAATAATGGATTGTTAGCTAACGATACAGATGCAGAAGGTCAAACTTTAACTGTTACTGGTTTTACAGTAGCGGGAATTGTCGGAACTCAACCTGTAGATGGACCATTTGAAATTCCGAATGTAGGTATCATTACGATCAGTGCAGATGGTAGTTATAGTTTTACACCTGCTCAAAACTATAATGGAACTACACCAACAATTACATACAACATTAGCGATGGTAATGGCGGAACGGCTTCGGCAACTTTAATATTTACGGTAACACCTGTAAACGATGCCCCAACTGCAACAAATGATGCAGCTAACATTAACGAGGATGAGACTTTAACCAGAACAGCTGCCAATGGATTATTGGCAAATGATTTAGATATTGACGGGGATGCATTTAGTGTAACTAGCTTTACCATTGCTGGTATGGCTGGTGTTCAGGCTGTAGGTACAACGCCTGTCGCAATCACTGGTCAAGGCGGTGTAGCTGTTGGTACAATCAGCATTTTGGCAAATGGTAGTTTCACCTTCACACCTGCAGCAAATTACTTTGGTGCGGTTCCAATTATCTCTTATACAGTAAGTGATACAAATGGGGCAACAGCCACAGCATCGTTATCAATAAATATTGCTTCTGTGAATGATGCACCAACTGCTTCTGCCATACCAATATCTATTACAACACCAGAAGATACCCCACAAAATGGATTAATTAATGCAGCAGATGCAGACGGCGATCCATTAACATTTACTTTAACAACACCTCCAGCTAACGGAACTATTTTATTAAATCCTAACGGAAATTATACTTATACGCCGAATGCAAATTACAACGGTCCGGATAGCTTTACCATAACTGTAAGTGACGGTAACGGCGGAGCAGCGGTAATTACTGTTCCTATCACCGTAACACCTGTTAATGATGCGCCAGTTGCCAGTTCTCCTGCAATTACAACTGCAGAAGATACCCCTAAAAATGGTATGGTTACAGCAAGTGATGTGGAAGGAAACTCACTTACATATACCCTGAGCACGCCCCCAACAAATGGTGTTGTGGTAGTAAATACTGATGGCACTTATACTTATACACCAAACGCAAATTATAACGGGTCTGATAGTTTCACCATTACGGTAAACGATGGCAATGGCGGAATTGCAACAGTAAATATTCCAGTTACGGTAACAGCAGTTAATGATATTCCCGTAGCAACATCGCCTGCAATTACTACTGCAGAAGATACCCCTAAAAGTGGATTAATTACCGTTTCAGATGCTGATGGAGACGCATTAACGATAACGATTACGACACCGCCAACAAATGGTATCGTAGTGGTAAATCAAGATGGTACTTATGCCTATACACCAAATGTAAATTATAATGGTAGCGATAGCTTCACTGCAACTGTTTCTGATGGAAAAGGGGGAACAACAACCGTAACTATTCCAGTTACAATAACTTCAGTTAATGATGTTCCTGTAGTTAGTTCTCCTGCGGTATCAACGCTTGAGGATACCCCTAAAAATGGAGCAATTACTGTTACGGATGCTGATGGCGACCCATTAACATTTACGGTAACTATAGTACCAACAAAGGGAACAGTAATTGTAAATGCAGATGGTACTTATGTTTACACGCCAAATACGAATTACAATGGTACAGATAGTTTTGTAACTAGGGTAAGTGATGGCAATGGTGGAATTGTTAGCGTAACCACTTTAATTACGGTAACACCTGTAAATGATGCACCTGTAGCAAGTTCACCTGCAATTATTGTGAGTGAAGATACCCCTAAAACCGGTGTAATTACAGCAACTGATGTTGATGGAGATACACCACTTTATACGGTAACTACGGCCTCATTACACGGAACGGTAATTGTAAATGCAAACGGAACATATACTTACACGCCAGTTGCTAATTATAATGGTGCGGATAGTTTCACAGTTACGGTGAGTGATGGTAACGGTGGTAGTACAACAGTTACTATCCCGGTAAATGTAACCCCTGTTAATGATGCTCCAGTGGCAAGTTCTCCTGCAATTACTACTGCTGAGGACACATCAAAAAACGGAACTGTAACAGCAACCGATGTTGATGGCGATGTATTAACTTATATCCTTACAACTCCACCTGCATACGGAAGTGTAGTCGTAAATACAAACGGAACATACACATATACACCAAATGCCAACTTCAATGGAAACGATAGCTTTATCATTACAGTAAGTGATGGAAATGGTGGAAGTACAAACGTTATCATTCCTGTTAGTGTAACCCCAATTAACGACAACCCAATTGCGACTAACGATAGCCAAACAATATTGGAAGATGGTAATGCAACCTTAATCAATGTTCTTGCCAATGATAATAGCGGACCTGATACAGGCGAAACGTTAACAGTAACGTCTATCACACAACCAGCAACAGGAGGTATGGTTAGCTTGGCAAATGGTGTGGTAAGTTTCACATCTGCAGTTAATTTTAATGGAAACACTAGTTTCACTTATACCATATCAGATGGAAATGGTGGAACTGCAACTGCGACTGTGAACTTAGCCATTACGCCAGTAAACGATGTGCCATCATTTACTAAAGGTGCAGACCAGATTGTAAATGCAACAGCTGGTACACAAACTTTAACTACCTGGGCAAGTGAAATAAGTGCTGGTCCGGCAGATGAAGTAGCTACCCAAACGCTAAACTTCATTGTATCAAATAATAACAACAGCTTATTTACAACTCAGCCTGCAATTGCTGCAAATGGTACATTAACCTATAATCCAGCTGGTAATTTTGCAGGTAAAGCAACGGTAACCGTAGCTATTCACGATAATGGAGGCGTAACAAATGGTGGAGTAGACCAAAGTGATACCCAAACCTTTGTAATCTCAATTAAACCAGTTGGCATAACTGATGATGTGACTACTTTGGCCAATACACCAGTGAATACTGATGTAAAAGCTAATGATGGTGCAACAGCAAGCAACGCAACCGTTCTTGCGACAAATGGAGCACGCGGAACCACGGCTGTAGACGCAAGTGGAAAAGTAACCTACACACCAAACACTGGTTATACCGGATTGGATAGTTACACTTATACTTTAAGTACGCCAGATGGTGTTGTGAGTGATCCAATTACTGTAAATGTAAGTATTGCTCCATCGGTAGTATTATCTGGTCCGGCAACAGTGAACGAAAACGCTGGGACAGTAAATTACACGGTAACCTTAACAGGAACTCCTGGAACAGTTTTAACAGCGCCAGTTACCGTACAAACCGGAATTACACCTAATACCGCTAGTAGTGCGGATTACACCTTCACTTCATCAACAATCACATTCCCAATAGGGGCAACTGTTGGGGCTGCAAGTGGAACAATCAATTTCCCAGTTACTATTGCAGATGATAATATCGTTGAAACTGCAGAAACCTATACCATTAATATTGGATCGCTCACTGGTCCTGCTTCTTTAGGAACAAGTACATTAATTACAGCGATTACCGATAATGACACTTCAATTGCTACTATTACAGCAGGTATACAAGGCAACGAGAATGGACCAATTAACGGAACATTTACAGTTACATTAAATAATCCATCATCGACTGATACACAAATTACCTACGCCTTAACAGGAACCGCAAACGAAGGTTCAGATTTCGATGCCATTGCGTCTAAAACGATAACCATTCCGGCAGGTGAAACTACCGCCACAATTACAGTTAATGTTAAACCTGATTTATTGACAGAAGGAACAGAAACGGTTATCGCACAATTATTAACGCCATCAACTGGAGCTATTACGGTTAATCCTGCAACTGCAACGGTTAATATTTTAGATAACAATAGCGCAAGCGTAAGTATTTCTGCTACACCTATTAGTTATGATGAAGCTGCAGGAACTGCAACATTTAACATTGTGTTGAATAATGCTGTTCAAGATGCCTTCACCGTTACCTATGCAACGGCAGATGGAACTGCAAAAGCAGGTTCAGATTATACCTCAACAACCAATGATCATATTTTTGCTGCTGGTTCGCCAGCGGGAACAGTTTTTACTTTCACGGTTCCTATTCTCAATGATAATGTAGTTGAGCAATCTGAATCATTTACTGCATCCATCATTAATGTAACTGGTACTTTGGTAACTATTGCCAATGCGACCACTACCGCAACAATTACAGATACAGATGCTTCGGTAGTAACCATTACTGCTGGTACAAATGGAAATGAAAGCGGACCAGCAAATGGAACATTTATAGTTACTTTAGCCAATCCATCATCTATTGATACAGAGGTAACCTATAACTTAAGTGGTACTGCAACAGAGGGTGATGATTATACCATCATAGGTACTAAAACAATCATTATACCTGCAGGTGCTACAACGGGAACGATTATCATTCCAATTAATGCGGATGCAAGTGTTGAAGGCACTGAAACTGTAATTGCAACTTTAGTAGCAACTAATAATGCACTTGTTGCCATCACGCCAAGTGCGGTAAATAAAACCGCAAGTATCGATGTTTTCGACAATAATGCAGCAGCGGTAAGCATTTCTACAACACCTGTGATTAATGAAAATTCGGGTACGGCTACTTTTACAGTTACTTTAAATGCTGCGGTTCAAAGTTCATTTACAGTTAGATATGCTACTGTAGATGGAACTGCAAAAGCTGGTGCAGGTTTAGATTATACTGCAACTTCTGGTACATTTACCTTTGATGCAGGTTCTGCCGCTGGAACAACCAAAACCTTTATTGTTCCTATTAATAATGATAACACAGTTGAAATCGATGAAAGTTTCAGTGCTGCTTTAAGCGATATTACCGGAGGTTTGGTAACCATTGAAACGGCAAGCACAACGGTAACCATTAATGATAATGATACTGCTGTTGCTTCAATTGTTTCTGGTGTAAATGGTGATGAAACTGGTGCGGTTAATGGAACATTCATTGTTAAATTAAGCAATCCATCATCAACACCTACAACAATAACTTATTCTTTAAGCGGAACAGCTACAGAAGGTGATGATTACGATGCGATAACTACCAAAACAATTACTATCCCAGCAGGTCAGGTTACCGGAACAATTACAATTCCGGTAAAAGTAGATGCACTTACCGAAAGTACAGAGACCGTTATTGCAAATCTTGTATCTACTACAAGTACTCTGGTAACGCTTACCACTTTACCTGCAGATCGAACGGCATCAATTGATATTATAGATGCCAATACTGCAAGTGTAAGTATTGCTACCACACCAACTGTAAATGAATTGGCTGCAACAGCAACCTTCAGTATAACCTTAAATAATGCTGTTCAAAATGCTTTTAGTATTAATTATGCAACAGGTAATGGTACAGCAACTGCTGGATTAGATTATACCGCGACTAACGGAACGTTAACATTCCCTGCCAATTCGCCGGCAGGAACAGTATTAACATTTACAGTTCCAATTACAGTAGATAACATTGCTGAAGTCTCAGAAACCTTTAGCGCTACCTTAAGTGGAATTACCGGAGGTGTGGTGATCATCAGCAATGCCACAGCAACGGCAACAATTATTGATAATGATGCAGCAACGGTCAAAATTACCGCAGGTGTAAATGGAAATGAGAGTGGAAATGTACCAGGTACATTCACGGTTACGTTGAGCAATCCATCGTCTACCGATACGGAAATTACCTATGCATTAGGTGGCACTGCCGACGAAGGAGATGACTACACTTCAATTACAACCAAAACAATAATTATCCCAGCAGGTTCAACAACTGGCACGATTACTATTCCAGTAAAAACTGATGCTATAGTAGAAGGGGTTGAAAATGTAATTGCAACTTTAATTGCTACAAATAGTACTTTAGTTACGGTTGCGGCAAGTCCGACAGATAAAACAGCAACCGTTAATATTCTTGATAATACATCAGCAACTGTTTCTATTTCTGCAACCAGCAATGGGGCGGAGCCTGCAACGGCAGGTTCATTTACTTTCACTTTAAGTAATGTATCAACAACAGATACGCAAATTACTTATGGTGTAACGGGAACTGCAAGCAGCGGACCTGATTATACCGCTATCGGTACAACGGTTATCATCCCGGCGGGACAAACTACGGCAACTGTTCAAGTGCAAGTTTTAGAAGATGCGATTTCAGAATCTACAGAAACAGTAGTGTTAACAATGCTTGCTGCAACTAACAATGCTTTAATAACCGCAAACACCACGCCTTCTACCATAAACATTACAGATAACGATGTTGCAACCGTTGCAATAAACAATATCACCGTTGCCGAAAGTGCTGGTAATGCAACTTTCACAGTAACCTTAACAGGAAATGTGCAGGAGGCGTTCACGGTTAACTTTGCTACTGTAAATTTATCAGCCTTAGCAGGAACAGACTATACCGCAACAACAGGTTCTGTTACTTTCCCAGCTGGCGCTGTAACAGGATCAACTCAAACATTTACTGTTCCAATAATTGATGATAACTTTACTGAACTTGCAGAAACATTTACTGCAACCTTGACAGGTGTAAGTGTTGGTTCTGTGGTAACGATACCAGTTGTTGGAGCTGCCGGAACTGCAACTATTACAGATAATGATGCGGCAAGTGTAGCCATCAATAGTGTAGCTGTTTTAGAAAGTGCGGGTAACCTAACGTTTACAGTTACCTTAACAGGAAATGTTCAGGAGGAGTTAACGGTTAACTATGCAACATCAAACAATACAGCAATTGCTGGCGCAGATTATACCGCAAAAACTGGTGTAGTAACTTTTCCTGCTGGTTCTGTAACTGGTGCAACTCAAACTATTGTTGTTCCTATCAATAATGATAATGTTACAGAAGCTGCAGAAAGCTTTAAAGTAACGCTAAGTGGTGCAACTGCTCCGGTAACGATTACACAGGATGAGGGAATCGGAACCATTAACGATAACGACCTTGCAACAGTTAGTATATCAGCCACACCAACAAGTGTTGATGAAGCTGTGGGTACGGCTACTTTTACTGTAACCCTTAATAACGCAGTTCAAAGCGAAACTAACGTTGATTACACAACTTCGAATGGTACTGCAAGCTCAGGTATTGACTATACAGCAACTAGTGGGACATTAACATTCCCGGGAGGTTCTGTTGCGGGCCAAACACTTACGTTTACAGTTCCAATTAACAATGATAATCTGGTAGAGCCTGGTGAAACCTTAACAGGAATTATTAGCAATGTAACTGGTGGTTTGGTAACTATTGCAACTAATTCAGCTACATTAACCATTACTGATAATGATACTTCAATCGCTAACATTACACCTCGAAGTTCAGGTAATGAAAATGGTCCTGTTGATGGCGCATTTACGGTGACTTTAAGTAATCCATCATCAACACCAACAACCATAACCTATACTTTAAGCGGAACGGCAACTGAAGGAACAGATTATAGTACAATAACATCACGAACCATAACAATCCCTGCAGGCGAACTTACAGGAATCATTACTATTCCTGTATTGAGCGATGTATTGGTAGAGGGAACAGAAACAGTTATCGCAACTTTAACAGCATCCACAAATACTGCTGTAACCGTAAACAGTTTACCAGCAACCCTTAATATTGCAGATAATACAACTGCAACTGTTACGGTTACCGCTTCAAAAGATGGTGCTGAACCAACTGTTGCTGGCGAGTTTACCTTTACGTTAAGTAATGTATCCACTACCGATACTCAAATTACTTACGCTGTAAATGGAACCGCAATTAGTGGATTGGATTATACTTCAATTGGTACAACGGTAACTATTCCAGCCGGACAAACAACTGTTAAAATTAATGTTCCGGTATTGGAAGATAACATTGCTGACGGAAATGAAACAGTAATTTTAACAATGGCTGCCGCAACCAACAATGCTGCAATTACTGCGCTTACTACACCAGCAATTGTCAACATCTCAGATGATGATTCTTCGATAGCGACTGTTATTGCTGGCACTAATGGAAATGAAAATGGAGCAGTTGCAGGAACTTTCACTGTAACTTTAAGTAATCCTTCATCACAACCAACAGTAATAACCTATACTTTAAATGGTACTGCAACAGAAGGCAGTGATTATACTGCAATTACTACTAAAACAATCACTATTCCGGCAGGAGCAACAACAGGAACAATAACAATTCCTGTAGTAGCCGATGCAATTGTAGAAGGAACTGAAAATGTGGTGGCTACTTTAATTT
>SECS01000250.1 GCA_004211435.1 Novosphingobium sp.
ACCATGCGCCGGTTCAGCTGCGCCTCGGGCTCGTGGTGGGTGGTGACGCCGCGTTCGATGTCCAAGCCGTCGACGCCCAGGAACACCTTGTCCAGCAGCATGTCATCCAGCGCCGCCACCGTCTGGGCGCCATAGAAGGCCATGTTGCGCCTGCGCAGTTCGCCGCCCAGCATGACGATCTTGATCTTCCGCTTCTGGACCAGCACGCTCAGGACGTCGAAGTCGTTCGTGACGACGGTCAGATCCTCGTCGTCGGGCAGGAAGCGCGCGATCTGCAAGGTCGTCGTGCCGGAATCGAGCATGATCGACTCGCCCGGCTTGACCATGCCGGCGGCCATCCGTCCCACCCGTTCCTTGGCTTCGGTATGGGTGACGCGCTTGGTTTCGATGGCGGGCTCGACCGGCGCGTTGACGACTTCCGAGCTGATGGCGCCGCCGTAGGCGCGCGTCGCGACGCCGCGTTCCTCCAGATAGTGCAGGTCCTTGCGGATCGTCTGCATCGAGACGCGGAATCGTTCCGACAGGGCGGCGACCTGCACGCTGCCGCGCGCGCGGATCATGGTCGTGATTTCGCGCCGCCGCTCTGATGTGTCGCGAGAGACCACACGCGAGCCGTCCGCCATGAATCGCACCCCGCCGCGCCCGTCGCGGTTGTGCCGAAGCATAGCCGTTTTCAGTTTCACTACAAAACGAAAGCTGTAGCGGCGGCAGTCGCGGCGCTGCCGGTACGGGTCAACGCCCTGAAACCCATGCGTTGAGGCTGCGGATCACGCCAGCCAGATCCGCTTCCTCCACCGCATCAGCGGCCTCGAAGGCCGACATCCAGCGACGATCGCGTTCAGCCCTTTCCTTCCAGTCGGCCAGTTCACGCTGCACCTCGAGCGGGTAGACCGACACGACGCACGGACGGGGCGCGCGGCGCTTGAGGCGTTTCAGATAATGATACTCGCCCAGCGGCGCCTCAGCGATGCAGCCCTCGACCCCGGCTTCTTCCAGCGCCTCCTGGGCGGCGGCCGCGGCGTCCGTCAGGCCTGCCATCCGCCCGCCTTTGGGCGTCACCCATCGACCCGTGTCCCGCGACGTCACCAGCAGAATTTCCAGCCCTTGGACGCCCCTACGCCAGGGCAGGGCGGCGACCTGGCGGCGCGGTTTCGGGGGTGCGGGTTCGGGAACAGGATCCGTCAATCGAGGAAGAAGCCTCCGGCGTAATAGGCGGCGGCGGCCAGGGCGGCGGCGGCCGGCATGGTGATGAACCATGCGGTGACGATGCTGCGGGCCACGTTCCAGCGCACAGCCGAGGCGCGGCGCGCGGCGCCTACGCCCACGATGGCGCCGGTGATGGTGTGGGTGGTCGAGACCGGCACGCCCAGGCCGGTGGCCAGGAACAGGGTGATGGCCCCGCCCGTCTCGGCGCAGAAGCCCTGCTGGGGGCTGAGGCGCGTGATCCGAGATCCCATCGTATGGACGATCCGCCAGCCGCCGAACAGGGTGCCCAGGGCGATGGCCGCCTGACAGCTGATGACCACCCAGAAGGGCACGTGGAAGTCCGGCCCGGTCATGCCGCGCGAATACAGCAGGACGGCGATGATCCCCATCGTCTTCTGGGCGTCATTGCCGCCGTGGCCCAGCGAATAGGCGGAGGCCGACAGGAACTGCAGTCGCCGGAAGCTGCGATCCGCAAACGACGGATTGGCCTTCACGAACACCCACGACACGATCAGCACCAGAAGCAGCGCCAGAGCGAAGCCGACGGCCGGCGACAGGAAGATGGCGGCGATGGTCTTGCTGACCCCTGCCACGACGATGGCGCCGGGCCCTGCCTTGGCCACGCCCGCGCCGATCAGGCCGCCGACCAGGGCGTGGGAGCTGGAGGACGGAATGCCGGCCAGCCAGGTGGCGATATTCCAGCCGATGGCGCCGACCAGGGCGCCGAAGATCACCTGGTCGCTGATGATGTCGGGCGAGATGATGCCCTTGCCGACCGTGTTGGCGACATGCAGGCCGAAGAACAGGAAGGCGATGAAGTTGAAGAAGGCCGCCCAGCCTACGGCGAAGACCGGCGGCAGCACACGCGTCGCCACGATGGTGGCGATGGAGTTGGCCGCATCATGCAGCCCGTTCAGGAAGTCGAAAAGCAGCGCGACGCCGATCAGGAAGATCAGGATCAGGAGGGCGTGATCCATGGATCAGAGATGCTCGACCAGCACGCCGTTGATCCGGTTCGCCACGTCCTCGAACCGGTCGATCACCTTCTCCAGGCTGTCGTAGATTTCGGCGCCGACCACATAGGCCATGGCGTCGCCGCCGCGGGTCTGAAGATACAGCGCCCGCATGCCTTCGTCGTAGAGGGTGTCGCTGTCGCTCTCGAGGCAGGCGATCTGCTCGGTCAGCGCATTCAGCCGGTCGCGGTTCTTGCGCATGTCCGGCAGCAGCGAAATCGCCTCGGCCGTCAGCGTTCCGCATTGAACGGCCAGGTCGCCCAGCGACCGCATGGTGTCGGTGAAGTCGCGCAGTTCGAACAAAGTGACCAGCTTGGCGGTCTTCTGCATCTGGTCGACCGTGTCGTCGAGCGAGTTCGTCAGTCCACGGATGTCCGACCGATCGAACGGGGTGACGAAGCTGCGCCGCACCGCGAACAGCACCTCGCGCGCGACGGCGTCGGCGGCGTGTTCGTGATCCACGATCTCGGCACAGCGCGCCGGCACGGCTTCGCCGCCATCCAGGAGGCTGCGCAACGCGCCGGCCCCGGCCGTCAGGGTCGCGGCGTGCGCCTCGAACAGCCGGAAGAAGTTATCTTCCTTGGGCAGAAGGTTTTGGAACCAGTGCAGCATCATGCGGCACTAGGCCGCGACGAGGCCGCTGTCGAGTGACCTCGGTTC
>SECS01000105.1 GCA_004211435.1 Novosphingobium sp.
CCGACCTGGACCTGGATCGTCGGAATCAGCGGGTCGGAGGTCAGCAGCTTCTTCTTGACGATGTCGTAGGCGGCCAGGGTCCACTGGCCGCGCCCGCCCCAGAACACGTGCTTGATGCCCAGCTCGTACTGGCGGCCCGTCGAAAGGTCGAAGCTGCTCTGTGCGAGGCTGGTCGAAACCAGCGCGCCGACCGGATCGGCGGCCGTGGCATATTGACCATAGAGCGAGAGCGTCGGGATCGGCTGATAGACCGCACCGACGCGCCAGGTCACCGCATCGGGAGTGCCCGTGAAGTTGTTCGTCGCCGTGACATAGTCGGTCTTGGTGATCTCCGGCCGGTCGTAGCGCAGCCCGCCGACGAGCGAGAATTCGTCGCTGAGCTTCAGCCGGTCCTCGGCGAAGACCGAAAACTGGCGGATCACGTTGGTATAGCGCGGCCTGGTGGTCGCGGTCGGCTGATCGATGAACAGGCCGGGCACCGGGTTCACCACGCTGATCAGTCGCGTGGCGTTGTTGCCCGAATTGCTGACGTTCTTGTAGCTGATGTGGTTGACGTCGGAGCCCACGACGAGCTGGTTCTCGACCGTGCCGAAGCTCTGCTTGAGATTGGCGGTGGTCCGGTTCCCGGTCTGCTTCTGGATATGGTAGAGTTCGAGGAAGCTCGACTGGCGGATCTGCGCCGGGCTCGTCGCCGTCGCCGCGACCCAGGTCACGTTCTCGGCGTTCTGCCAGTATTTGTTGGCCCAGAGGTGATAGAAGGTGCTGCGGATCGTCAGCGCTTCGGACGGTGTCCACTCGATCTTGCCCTGGCTCCAGTTGTCGCGGAAGCGCAGCACGGCATCGGTTACGTTGTAGTTGTTTTTGCGGATCGACGTGTCGAGCGCGCCGTTGACCAGCGGCACACCGAACCAGGTGCGCGGCTTCTGCGTGCTGAAGTCGTGCGACAGCGTGATGCTGAGATCGCTCGCGGGCTTGAACCGGATCGCGCCCGACAGCGCGAGTGCGCTGTTCTCGCCGCGCGCCATCCAGCCGTCGGAACGGCGATAGCTGGCGTCGACGCGGAACCCGACGCTATCGTTGATCGGCCCGCCGGCACCGGCCGCCACGTTGAACGTGTCGAACGAGGCGGCACCGGCGCGGCCGGCCACTTCGAGCGTGTCGCCAGGCTGCCGCCGCACGACGTTGACCGCGCCGCCGATCGCGCCTTCGCCATAGAGCACCGAGGCTGGCCCGCGCAGGATCTCGACGCTTTGGGCCATCCATGGATCGGCCGGGAAGGTCAGCGTGTTATTGTACATGCGCATGCCGTCGTAGAGCGTCATCACCGAGTTCTGGCCGGTGAAGCCGCGCGACGAGAGGCCGAAGCCGAACACGCCCGAGGTGTTGACGATGCCCGTCGCGCGGGCCGCGGCATCCTGGATGGTCAGATCGCCGCGCAGGCGGATCGCATTGCCGTCGAGCGTCTCGACGCTGGCCGGCGTTTCGAGCGGCGTGAGATTGAGGCGGCTGGCGCCTTCGGTCTTAACGTTGAGGCGAAGCTGGTCGACCGTGCCGACAACGACGATCGTTTCGCCTTCGGCGGCAGTGGCATCGGCTTCGCCGGCATGGGCCAGCGCAGGCGCGCAGAGAGAGAAGGCCGCGAAAGCAGCCGGTGCAAAAGTCTTCATGATATTCCCCCGTCGGCGTCTCACGACACTGGGCAGGGGCTTGCCGTTCATGAACGGTCGGCAGCGTGCACCGGCCGGACGCCCGGGGGCAACCGACACACGAAACCGATGCAGCCCCAGCCGCTCGTTCGTCGCTCAGACGGAGTACACCGTGCCGCGGCCATCCCCTGGACCAAGGCAAGAGCGACCAGACGCCGGCAGGTCTCCTGGCTCGCGGGTCATAGCTTGATGCACGACCTTCCCAGGCCTCGCATGATTTAGCGTCCGGCCCAGTGGTTGGCGGCTCGGGATCCTACCCGTCCGCACATGTGCATCGCGCTCGCCGCTTACAGTTGCAGGGACAGCCTCGGATTCGGAAACGCAGGATCGCTCCGGCCTTCCTCACCGCGTTCCCGTTTTAAGCCTCTTGCGAGGCACCGGCGCGATCATGCGTCCGCAATCTTTGGGATCGCGAACGGCGCGGCTGATACAATGGAGATGGGCAAATCGCAAGCGTCCGACGAGCGCACTGACGATGTCGCTGCGGAAAGCCGAATCTGCGGATATATGGTGCACCCGACAGGATTCGAACCTGTGGCCTCTGCCTTCGGAGGGCAGCGCTCTATCCAGCTGAGCTACGGGTGCGGGCCGCGTGCGACTAGCAGAGGGCGGCGCACATTGCCAAGCGCAATGTCGTCTATTCCGATCAGGCTGTCGCGGGATCGGCGAGTGGGGCGTCGTGGGGCGCGTCCTCGGCATCGAGATCGGGGTAGGGGCCCAGCATCAGGAACAGCAGCATCGTGCCCAGACAGGCGGGGATCTGTGCCCAGAGTACGATGTCGTAGCTCTTGGTCACGTCGTAGATGTGGTTGGCCAGCACCGGGGCGATGCCGTTGCCGAACAGCATCAGCCCGTTCATCGTACCGAACAGCGCGCCGAAGGCACGGAGCCCGAAATGCCGTGCCGCGAGATAGGCGCAGCAGTCGACCTCGGTGCCGACCGCGAGGCCGAGGATCAGGCAGGCGATCGCGGCGACGCCGGGGCCAGGGAAGGCGAGCAGCAGCAGCACGGTGACCACCGGCATGGCGACGCTCGCGGCGGCGACCTTGGCGGCGTCGAACCGGTCGAGCAGAAAGCCGCCGACGATCCGCCCGGTGATCGAGCCCAGGCCGAGCAATCCGGCGATGCCCGCGGCGCCGGCGGGGGTCAGATCGCGGGCGATCAGCACAGGGACGAGGTTGGTGGTCAGCGCGCAGATCGTCACCGAGAACAGCAAGGTCGCGCCGGCGAGCTTGAGGAACCGCGGCTGGGTGAAGCCTTCGCGCGCCGAGACGCCCTGAACCTGGCGCGGGGTTTCGGCTGCGGCGCCGGCCTTGCCGCCCTCGGCGGGCATGCGGAACAGCAGCCAGGTCACGGGGAAGGTGAGCGCCGCGCCGATCACGCCGAGGCCGACATAGGCCTGGCGCCAACCATAGTGCTCGACCAGCCAATTGGTCAGTGTCGGCACGAAAGCGGCGGCCACGCCCGTGCCGCACAGCGCGATGGCGAGCGCGATTCCGCGGTTCCGGTCGAAATAGCCGTTGATCGCCTTGGTCCAGACCGTCGGCAGGATCAGCATGTTGCCCGCGCCGAGCAGGATCCACAGCAGCCACCAGGATTCGATGCTGGTCGCCTGCGACAGCGAGGCCAGGCCGAAGGCGAAGACGAGAATGCCCGCGAGCGCGATGCGGCGCGGACCGACCTTGTCGATCGCGAGGCCGACCAGCGGCGCCGCGACCAGCGCGATCGTCGAGATGATCATCAGCCCCATCGAGGTCTGCGCGCGCGCCCAGCCCATATCGCGTTCGAGCACCGGGATCATCACCCCCAGCGAATAGCCGTGGGTCGAGCAGAGCATGATGCCGATCATGCAGGGCGGCAGAATCCGCCAGTTCTGCCGCAGCTCGCCGAAGCCCGGCCGCCCGCCGTCGATCGCCATCACTCTCTCCAATTCGTATTTTCGCAGCCAATTGACCGTGCTTTGGCAGCGCGCGCAAGAGCAAGGCAGGGGCTTTTAGCGATTTGGCAAGCAAGAATGGCTAGGTCGAACAGCCATGGACGCGACTCCGATCAACTTCGATTCGGCCACGCCGCTCGGTTCGCTTGCGCTGCCGCTGCCTGGCGACCTTCCTGACGTTGCCGTCCGGAAATGGATAGCGCTGCACGATGCGGCGGCGATCGTGGCGGCCCTCGCCGGACTGGCGCCGGAAGCGCCGACCGCAGCGCTGACCGGTTTCGCCGCAGCCATCGGCCAGGCACCGCACTGGCGCCGCGAACTCGCGGTTCAGGGCATCGAGGATCTTGCCGCCATCATGGAGCCCGGGCTCTCGGCCCTCATCGCGGTCCAGGCTGCGCGCGGCGATGCGGTCGCACCCGCGCATGCGCTGTGGCTCGAATTCGTCGCGGCCCGCGACGCGCTGCTGACGCTCGCGCTGCCGTACGACTGACTCGCCGGGCAAATCCCGGCTCTTCCCAAGTTCGCCATATGTTCCTATGAGCGGGCATGGCCGAATCCGATTCCCCGCTCGCCCTTTCGCTCGACCGCATTGCCGCTGAGGCCAACCCGGTAGGCAGCGAGGAACGCCGTGCCATGGCCGTCGCGCGGGGGATCTGCCGCCTTTTCGCGCGCAACGACACCTGGTGCCTGGCCGAGATGCCGCTGCGCTGCGGTCGCCGCGCCGACCTCATGGGCATAGACGCCAAGGGCCGGATCATCATCGTCGAGATCAAGGTCAGCCGCGCCGACCTGCTCGGCGACGGCAAGTGGCCCGACTATCTCGACTATTGCGATCGCTACTACTGGGGCCTGCCGCCCGAACTCGATCGTGGACCGCTCGACACGCCCTCGTTCCTGCCCGAGCGCTGCGGCGTGATCGTCGCCGACGGCTACGACGCCGAGATCCTGCGCCCCGCCGCGCTCGTGCCGCTGGCCGCTGCGCGCCGCAAGGTCGAGACCGAGCGGCTCGCGCGCGCCTCGCTGCGGCGGCTCGTCACCGGCGCCGATCCGCACACGGTTCAATGGGGCGTCGAGGGCTAGGCGTCCATGTCGCGCCCGGCCTCGGGATTGCCGATGCCGGTGTCGGTGCCCTTGGCGACGTGGTCGGCGACCCAGGCGCCGCGTGCGCCGAGCGGCCGTTCGGGGCCACGCGTCGTGTCGCGCGCGGTCTGGTGCTCGAGCTCCGAATTGAGCTCGGCGCCGAAGATCAGGATATAGCTCGACAGGTAGAGGTAGGTCAGCAGGATCACCACGGCGGCGAGCGAGCCGTAGGTCGCGTTGTAGTTGCCGAACTTGCCGACGTAGAGCCCGAAACCCAAGGTCAGCAGCACGAAGGCCACCGCGAACAGCGCCGATCCCGGGGTCAGCCAGGTCCAGCGCGCGCGGTGGCGCGAGGGGCCGAAGCGGTAGAGCGTCGCCGCCACGGCCGCGGCCAGCATCGCCAGGAACAGGTGTGCCGCGACCTTCGAGAGCACCACCGACAGCGAGGCCGGAATGAAGGCCTCGACATAGGCGAACACCGCGATCGACAGCATCGCGACGACGGCGCCGACCACCGCGCAGGCGGTGATCGCCAGGGCCAGCAGGTTGACCCTGATGAAGCCGCGCTTCTCCTGCTCCTCATAGGCGATGTTGAGCGCGGTCACGATCGCGGCGGCGCCGTTGCGCGCGCCGTAGAGCGCGATGGCCAGGGCGATCGCCACGCCGAGGCCCTTCTTGCCTTCGGACGTGTGCACCACTTCGAGCAATTGCGCCGCCACCACCTTGGCGACCTCCGCCGGGATCACCGTCATCATCGCGGTCATGTCGTCGAGCACGGTGCTGGGATCGGCCAGCAGACCGTAGGTCAGCACGATCGCGCCGAGTAGCGGCACCAGCGCGAGGAAGCCGTAGAACGAGACGCCGGCGGCGATCAGCCCGACGTTGTCGGCATCGGCCTCCTTCCAGGTGCGCACGAGCACGTCCTTCCAGGCGGACAGCGGCATCTGCCACGGCGAAGTGGCATCGCGGCCGTGGGCCTGGGGTTTCGCGATGCTGGTCAAGTTGCGCGCTCCTATGTCAGGATTTCACAACGGGAGGGGGTGGGTCAGGGTTCCGCAAGTTCCTGCTGTCGTGCGACATTCCGGCCGCTAAGGTGGGGTGGGGAGACCAGCCATGCCGTCACGCCGCGACCTGATCCGCATGACGCCCGAGGAGGTACGCAGTTACCTGTCGGGTCAGCGCCGGATCGTGCTCGTCACCATCGGGCCCGATGGCATGCCGCATCCGCTGCCGATGAACTACGGGCTCGACGATGCGGGGCGGGTGCTGATCACCAGCTTCCGCAAGAGCCAGAAGGTCAAGAACCTCGAACGCGATCCGCGCGCGACCCTGCTGGTCGAAAGCGGCGAGGCCTATGCCGAACTCAAGGCGGTCGTGCTCCATTGCGATGTCGAGCTGGTCACCGATCCCGATGCCATTGCGAACCTCATGCGCAATCTACGCGCCGATGCGGCGATGGCGGAAAGCCTCAGCGCGGGAATGAGCGCGCAGGTCCGCGCCTCGCTGGCCAAGCGCGTGGTCCTGCGCTGCACGCCGTTCCGTACCGTGAGCTGGGACCACGGCAAGCTCGACGGGTTCTATTGAGCTTCGCGTTGCCGGTCCGCGAGCCGGCGCAGCAGTGCCCGCTTTTCGGGCACCGCGAGCATGGCCCAGTCGGCGATCTCGTCGAGCGTGCGCAGGCAGCCCTCGCACCAGCCCGTCGCCTGGTCGATACGGCAGACGCCGGTGCAGGGGGAGCGGGGCTGGCCAGCATGCATCGCCGCAACCCCTAGCACCACAAACCTCGCCAGTGGTGAACTACTCCGCGTAATTTTCTTGCGTTTTGCTGCAACGCAAACTAAATGGGCGGTCAGCAACCGGCGCGCGAGCCTTTTCTCGCCGCAATCCGGCGCAGCGTGAGGTCCGCGTTTCCACGCAGGACCGCCCGGCTTAGCGGTTGTACGTATTGCTAGACGCTTCCTTCGTCACGCAGGGTCGCAAGTGAACGAACCCTTGCTTCGCGCCGCGGCCATAGCCCGGCGCGCACGCGCAATTTGAAAGATTTTCATGTCCTATTTTACCGACCTTGGTCTGGCCGAGCCCATTCTCCGTGCGCTTGGCACCAAGGGCTATTCCGATCCCACGCCGATCCAGCAGCAGGCGATTCCCGCGCTGCTCGAGGGTCGCGACATCCTCGGCATCGCCCAGACCGGTACCGGCAAGACCGCAGCCTTCTCGCTGCCGTCGCTCCACCGCCTGGCCGCCAATCCGCAGCCGCGCAAGAACGCCTCGTGCCGCATGCTCGTGCTCTCGCCGACGCGTGAGCTCGCCGCCCAGATCGCCGAGAACATGCGCGGCTATGCCAAGTATCTCGACCTGACGATCCAGTGCGTGTTCGGCGGCGTGCCGATCGGCAAGCAGTCGCGCGCGCTCGTCGGCGGTGTCGACGTGCTCGTCGCCACGCCGGGCCGCCTGCTCGACCTGATCGACCAGCGCGCGCTGACCCTGCGCAACGTCGAGATCTTCGTGCTCGACGAAGCCGACCAGATGATGGACCTCGGCTTCATCGTGCCGCTCAAGCGCGTCGCCAACATGCTCCCCAAGGAGCGTCAGAGCCTGTTCTTCTCGGCGACGATGCCCAAGGCGATCGCCGATCTGGGCAAGCAGTTCATCAACAACCCGGTCCGCGTCGAAGTCGCGCCGCAGTCGACCACGGCCGAGCGCGTCGAGCAGTATGCGATCCACATCAACCAGGCCGAAAAGCAGGCGCTGCTGACGATCTCGCTGCGCAAGGGCCTGGCCTCGCAGGAAATCGACCGCGCGCTGGTGTTCACCCGCACCAAGCACGGTGCCGATCGCGTCGTGCGCCACCTGCACGCTGCCGGCGTCACCGCCGCAGCGATCCACGGCAACAAGAGCCAGGCGCAGCGCACCGCCGCGCTCGGCGCCTTCCGCAAGGGTGACTGCCCGGTCCTGGTCGCAACCGACATCGCCGCGCGCGGCATCGACGTCACCGGCGTCAGCCACGTGTTCAACTTCGAACTGCCCAACGTCGCCGAACAGTACGTCCACCGCATCGGTCGTACCGCGCGCGCCGGCGCCGACGGCGTTTCGATCAGCTTCGTCGCGCCCGACGAAAAGCCCTACCTGCGCGACATCGAGCGCCTGACGCGCGTCACGCTGGCCTCGCTGCCGCTGCCCGAGAGCTTCCTCGCCGAAGCTGCGAAGCTGCCCGCGCCTTCGCGCAAGCCCGAAGAGCAGGCCCGCGACGCCCGCCGCGACGAGCGCGATGCGCGCGGTCGTGGTGGTGCCGGTCAGGGCCGTGGCCGCGGTGGCCAGGGACGCAACAACAACGTCAGCCGTGGCGGCCAGGCGCGCGACGGCCAGTCGCGCGACCAGCACGCCCGCAACGAGCGCCAGGCGCGCCCCGAGCGTGGTCCGGTGTTCAACCCGCTGGGCAACGATGCCCGGGGCAGCGTCGACAGCCGCCAGCCGCGCCCCGAGGGCGAACGCCGTCCGGCGCGTCCCGAGGGTGATCGCCGTCCCGCGCGTCCGGAGGGCGAGCGTCGTCCCGCACGGCCTGAGGGCGAGGGCGGCCAGCGCAACTTCCGCCGTCGTGGTGGCGGTGGTGGCCGCGCCGCCGGCTAACACTATGATCGCGGCGAGGGGCAGGGCATAAGCGCGTCATGATCGACGCCGGTCCAGCGCCCCTCGCCGCGATGCTCTATTCCGCGCTCGCCATGACGGCGATCGTCGCGATGCGCTATCTGACGACGAGCGGGCTCTTCGCATGGCTCAGCCAGCGGCTGCGGCCCGGCATCTACGCCGGGCTCGGCCCGCAGATGCGGCGCGAGGTGGCTTGGTCGCTGGCCTCTGCGGCGATCTACGGCCTGCCCGCCGGCGTCGTCGCCTGGGGCTGGCAGGCGCGGGGCTGGACGCGGATCTACACCGATCCCGGCGCGTGGCCGCTGTGGTGGCTGCCCGCCTCTTTCCTCGTCTACCTGCTGCTCCACGACACCTGGTTCTACTGGACCCATCGCTGGATGCACCGGCCCGGGCCGTTCCGCCTGGCGCACGCGGTCCACCACGCCAGTCGCCCGCCGACGGCCTGGGCGGCGATGAGCTTCCATCCGATCGAGGCGCTGACCGGTGCTATCGTGATCCCCGCGCTGGTCTTCCTCGTGCCGATCCATGTCGGCGTGCTGGGCCTGGTGCTGCTGACGATGACCGTGATGGGCGTCACCAACCACATGGGTTGGGAGATGTTTCCGCGCCGGCTCGTCCATTCGCGCCTCGGCCATTGGCTGATCACCGCCACGCACCACCAGCGCCACCACGACGAATACCGCTGCAACTATGGTCTCTACTTCCGCCACTGGGACCATTGGTGCGGCACCGACAAAGGCCTGGCAGCGGACTGAAATTCATAAGGACGAGGGTTGCGGCTGGGGGGTGCGCCGCCTAACCGCGATGGGTGGCCGATTTCGAACCGCCTGTTCCAGCGACCTTGCGCGACCGGCTGATGCAGCCCGGGGGCACGCTGGCGCCATTCCGCTCGCAGTCGTTTCGCATGATCTGGTTCGCCAACCTCTCGTCGGCCTTGGGCTCGACGATCCAGTCGGTCGGCGCGGCGTGGCTGATGACCACGCTCACCAAGTCGCACATTCTCATCGCGACGGTGCAGGTCTCGACAACGATCCCGATCATGCTGCTCGGCATCTTCGCCGGCGCGATCGCCGACAATTTCGAGCGGCGGCGCGTCATGCTCGCAGCGCAGGTCGGCATGTTCGTCGCGGCCGTGCTGCTGGCCGTTCTGACCTGGGCGGGACTGATGACGCCGGCCTTGCTGCTGGCGCTGACCCTCGCGGTCGGCACGGGCACCGCGCTCAATTCGCCGGCCTGGCAGGCCTCGGTGCGCCAGCAGGTGGGCACGCGCGATCTGCCGCAGGCGATCTCGCTCAACACCATCGCTTTCAACCTCGCACGCAGCGTCGGACCCGCGCTCGGCGGCGTGCTGATCTCGCTGTGGAACAGCTCGGCGGCCTTCCTCGCCAATGCGATCTGCGTGATGGTCATGATCCAGGTCCTGCTACGCTGGCGACCCGCGGGCGCCGTGCCCGAACGCAAGCCGATGCTGCCGGCGATCGCGATAGGCCTGCGCTTCTGCGCCCATTCGCGACCGATCCGCCGCATCCTGCTGCGCGGCCTGGTCATCGGCTTCGGCAGCGCCGGCTACCAGGCGCTCGTGCCCGCCGTGGTGCGCGATCGACTGCATGGCAGCGAGATCGATTTCGGCCTGATGCTCGGCCTGTTCGGCATCGGTTCGATCCTGGCGGCGCTGGTCATCGGCAAGGCGCGCCAGCGCTGGGGGACAGAGAGCGTGCTGACGATCGCCACCGTGGCCTTCATCGCCGCACAGTCTTTGCTCGGCGCGGCGCATTCGCTGACCGAGGCGCTGCCCGCCACCTTCCTCGCGGGCGCGGCCTGGGTCGCCTCGCTGACGACGATCAACGTCGCCATGCAGATGCGCTCACCCGAGGAGATCATCGGGCGCTGCCTGTCGATCTACCAGGCGATCACCTTCGGCGGCATGGCGCTGGGCTCGTGGGTCTGGGGTGCGCTCGCCGACATCGAGGACCTGCCCTTCGCGCTCCACGCCGCCTCTGCCTTCCTGCTCGTGACGCTGGTGCTGATGCGCCTGTTCGCGCCGATGCCCAAGCCCCACGAGGGACGGATCGGTTAGAGTTTTTGGCGGGCGTGGGCCGGTGCCGCTTCCGAGCAAAATAGCGCAAAAGTTCCGGCGCGACTTAACCGGTAATTTACCATGTTGCGCCACTACTCGACCCACTGGGGCAGTAGGGAAAGCCAGATGGATACTTTGCGCGGTCGTTTGGATGGCGGGCAGCCGTACGGCGACGGTTACGATTCTGGCGATGACGACACCGGTCGCGATCTGCCGCCGGCCATCATCGGTCAGGACGAGCGCCGCATGCAGGTGCGCGCCTATAATTTCTGGGCGGGCATGCTCGACGACCGCACCTTCCCCTCGGTCGACCAGCTCGACCCGGACAATCTTCCCGACTTCGGTCCTTTCAGCGTGCTGCTCGATTTCACCGACGGCATCGAGAATCCCGGCATCCGCTTCCTGGGCACCAAGCTCGCCGAAGAATGCGGGGCAGAGGGCCCGATCGCGCATCTGGCCGATGTTCCGCGTCGCTCGCTGCTGTCGCGAATCACCGACCACTACATGCAGATTCTGGCCAATCAGGCGCCGATCGGTTTCGAGGCGGAGTTCGTCAACCAGCGCGGCGCGACGATCCTCTATCGCGGCATTCTGCTGCCCTTCGCCGAGAGCGAAGAGACGATCGATTACATCTATGGCGTGATCAACTGGAAGGAACTCGCCGACCAGAAGACCACCGACGAGCTCCTGCTCGAGATCGATCAGGCGCTAGACACCGTGCCCGAGATCGCACTGTCGGCCTCGCCGTTGACCGCTTGGGCCGACGGGCCGGCTGACGATACGGGCGTGCTCGATCTCGTCACTCCGCTCGATCCCACCGACCCGCTCGTCGACTGGCCCGAACCGAGCTTCGGCAGCCTGCCTTATGCCGCGGTCGAAGACGTACCGCTGCCGGGTCTGACCGCAGCCGAGCCCGACGCGGACGAGATGGAACTGGCCGATTGGCTGGCCTCGGCGCGCGAACTCGCCGAGCGTGCTCGCGTCAGCGAGGACCGGTCGCACCAGGCGCTCTACGCGGCGATCGGCCGCGCCTACGATTTCGCGCTCGCCGCCGCGGCAGAGCCCGATCAGCTTCAGGACATGCTCGAGGACGCCGGTCTCAAGGCGCAGGAGCGTGCGCCGTTGACGCCGGTGGTCAAGCTCGTCTTCGGCGCCGACTACGACAAGACGCGCCTTGCCGAATACGCTTCGGCGCTCGGCTATGCGCAGCGTCTCGACCTCGCACGTGGCACGCTCGCCGCGCATCTCGCCGCAGCTCCCGGTGGGCTCAAAGGCGTGGTCGCCGGCGAACGCCGCCTGCGCCGCGAAGAGGCTGGCAAGCTCGTCACCCCGCGTGAGACACCGCGTAAGGCGCTCCAGCGCCAGCTGCGCAAGCTCGCGCACCAGCCGCTCGCCGAAGTCTCGGCCGAAGGCAGCGAATTCACCCTGCTCGTCGCGCGTCGCCTCGACAGCGGCGAAGTGGTCCTGCTGGGCGAAGTCGGCGACGACGTGTCGCTGCTCGAACGCGCTGCGAAGCAGCTGGTCGTCTAAGCCTCCAGACCCTCTTATCCCAAGGCGACAGCGTTCATCTTGTTGCCGTCGGGATCGCGCCAATAGGCGCAATACATGCCGTTGGCGCGCGGTCCCGGCGCCCCTTCGTCGGTGCCGCCATGGGCGAGCGCGGCCGCATGGACGCGATCGACCATTGCCTGGTTCTCGGCCCCCAGCGTCGCCATCACGCCATTGCCCCAGGTCGCCGGCTCGCCATTGAACGGCAGAGTCGCCGCGAAGCCGATGCCCGTGCCGGGCTTCGACCAGTAGATCGCCGTATCGGTGGCATGGCTACGCGCGGCACCGAGCGCTTCGGCGATCGCGTCGTAGAACGTGCCGGCCTTGGCGAGATCGCGCGTGCCGAAGCAGATGTGAATGATCATGAGCCCCTCCTAGAGCGGCCGACACTGTTCCTCGAGCCAGCCTTTGGCTTCACCATCGACCAGCGGCCCGACGACTTCAAGCACGCGCGCGTGATAGGCGTTCCACCAGGCCACTTCATCGCCCGAGAGGAGATTGCGGTCGACCAGCGCGCGTTCGATCGGCACCAGGGTCAAGGTCTCGAAGCCGAGGAACTCGCCTTCGGCCCCCGCGATCTCGCGTTCCTCGACGAGGATCAGGTTCTCGATGCGGATGCCGTATTCGCCGGTCTTGTAGTAGCCGGGTTCGTCCGAGAGGATCATGCCGGCCAGCAGCTCCTGCTCGGTGCCGGCCTGGCCGCCCGCGCCTTTGGCGATGCGCTGCGGACCTTCGTGGACCGA
>SECS01000251.1 GCA_004211435.1 Novosphingobium sp.
TGCTTCGGGCGAAGCAAAGGCCGACGCGATGGAAGACAAGGCCGACAAGGCTCACTGATTCACGCAGCGAGTGGACGGAAAGGGCGGCTTCGGCCGCCCTTTTTGGTGTTGGGAGTCATGAATATGGGATGAGCTGGTGTGCTACACGAAAACCGAGCCGTCACGCCCTGCCAAACCGGTATGGGGCAAGAAAGGCGATGGTGAACAATCATGACCGGGGACGCTGAAGTGGAGGTTGCCTCGCCCAGTAGCGAGCGCCATCGTGGCGGTGTGGAACAGGTACCCTCGCCTCGCGAAGCCGTGCTGGTCGTCAACGCTCACTCCCGGCGGGGCGAGAAGTTGTTTCAAGCGGCCCGTGACAAGCTGGTGGCCGCCGGCGTGACGCTGACAGAGGCACACGCCGTCCATGATCCAGACGACCTCGTACCCACCGTTCGATCGGCGATCGTGGGCGGCGCACCCATGGTAATCGTGGGGGGAGGCGACGGGTCGCTTTCTAGCACCATCGACGAGTTCGTCGGCAGAAAGAGCGTTTTTGCGCTTCTTCCCCTTGGTACAGCCAACAGCTTTGCCCGCACGCTTGCAATACCACTCGACCTCGATGGCGCCGTCCACACCATCGCATCGGGCAAGATCCGGCGGCTAGACCTGGGCGTGATCAACGGCGACTACTTTGCCAATGCGGCCGCCCTGGGTCTTTCCCCACTGATCGGGGAGACGGTGCCACACCGGCTCAAGCGCTACCTGGGACGGATCGGTTATCTGCTCTGGGCTATCTGGTGCCTGACCCACTTCCGCCCTTTCCGTCTCTACGTCGGCGAGGGAGATGATCGTCAATCATTCTGGGCGACCGAGGTGCGGGTGTTCAACGGCCGCTTCCACGGCGGCGTGGAGATGCTCGAGAACGAAGCGCTCGACGATGGCGAGATCGTTGTTCAGGCGGTGACCGGCCGCAGCGTGTCTCGCCTTGGCTGGGACTGGTTGCTCCGCTTTTTCAAGCTGTCTCGCCGCGCGCAGGCGGTGCAGGAGTTTCGCGGCAGCCGAATTCTGCTGGACACGAAGCCTCACCTCAAGATCTCTATCGACGGCGAGGTCGTCACCAAGACACCGGCCGTGATAGAAAGCGCCCATCGCGTCATCTCGGTGATCGTTCCCGGCTCGTCCGACATGTGACGAATGCCCGGCGGAGCGCTTCGCACGATGCGAAGCCGACGAATATCTATGAGCACGCGACCGGCAAGTGGCAGGCGGCCCCTATTGCCCGCGCAGAGAGCCCTTCTCCCACGCGTGAACACCCACCGCGATCAAGTCCTTTCCTGGAAAAGCCGGGCGGCGGCTCTGTCGGCGCAATCCACCAATTCTTCTCGGCATTGGCAACCAAGTTGGCAATCGGGCGGACACCGAACCAGACTTCCTGAGAAACCGATGCGGGCAGCAGCGCCGACGAAACGCGCGCCTGACCGTCAGGCCGCGAGCCTGTTCCGCCCACTGGCCTTTGCCTGGTAGAGCGCCGCATCGGCGCGGCGGAGAGCCCCCAGGAAATCAGCCTCGCCCGATTTGATAGTGCCAAGCCCCAGACTGAGAGACCAGGTCGATCGTGCCTGTGCAGGCTTGAGGCAGGCCATCAGCGTTGCAGCCGCGGGACGAAGGTCGTCCGCACTCGGCAGCAAGATCACGAACTCGTCGCCCCCGACACGGGCGAGCGCACCGCCGTGAGCGCAGCAAACCTTGGTTGCCGCCTCGGCGATCTCCACCAGCACCGCATCGCCGGCAGCATGGCCCAGCCGGTCGTTGACCGTCTTGAAGTGATCGACGTCGATCGCGATCGCGCCCGCTTGGGGCCGCCAGAGCAACGCCTTCTGCTCGTCCAGACCTGCACGGTTCCAGGCACCCGTAAGAGGATCGCGCAGCGCCGCCAGTCGCAGGCTTTCCTGGGCGCGATCGAGCGGAATAGCGAGAAGGCCGACATTGAGCACGGGCAGCAGCAGCATGTCCGCGAGCATGGGCACCATGGCGATCGGTGCCTGATATTCGCCCATGATCGGCGTAAGCATGACGATGGCAAAACCCGGCAAATAGCCGAGCATGGCAAAGCCGGCTATGCGTTGGCCTCGCGCGGGACCGCCCAGCATGACGAGACCGCTGGTCAGCATCGCGGCCGCAAGGCCCAATGCGTCGCCGGCTTCGCGCAAGCGCGCCGACAATAGCCCCGCATCGACGAGAAGCGCCGTCACGAGATGCCCGGCAACGGCGAAGGCAATCGGCAGGACCATCCAGGCCTCGAACTGCGGCCGGCCCTCGAAGCGACGCAGTCCCAGGATCGGTACCAGATTGCTGATCGCCAGCAGCGCGAAAAGCGCGCTGCTTCCCCCAAGTCCGGCCTCGCCGCTCCAGGCGAACCCTACGAGCGTGGCGCAGTACAGGAAGGAGCTCGCCGCCCAATAGGCAAGGTGGATTTCGGTTCTGCGGCACAGCCACAGGATCAAGAAGATCGAGCCGCAGGCCAAAGCATTCAGGACGCTGCAGAGGCGAAGGGTTTCGATGTCGGGAAGGGTCATATGGATCTCGAGCGGACGAGACATCGCTTTCCCAGACGGGGGTTAAGATTGCCTAAGTCGTGCGGATCGATGTTGCGTCTCGCTCAAGCGGGCGACGACCCTGCCCTGCTCCGGCTCCCAAGTTCGTCGATGGGACGCCGCGGTGCTGCACGAGCAAAAAATCGCGAAGACCGTTCGAGATCGCACGCCGGCATGGCCACCGGATCGTCGCTGTTGCCAGCCAAGCAGACGAGGCGTCACCACGAGATCGATACCGTCCTTGCGAGCCTGTCACGCCCCATGCTGACCAAGTGTTCAAAGTCGGTATTGCTCGACCCCTACGATTTCTTCGAAGAGATCCGCGCGCGCGGACCGGTCGTACAGCTGGAAAGCCGAGATATGCTGTTCGTCACCGGCTTCAAGGAAGCGGTCGAGGTGCTGCTCAACAAGGCTGATTTTTCGTCGATGATCGCCGCGCCAGGTCCGGTGGCACCGCTGCCCTTCGAGGTCGATGGCAACGACATCTCGGCCAAGGTCATGGCTTACGAGGAGTCGATCCGCGAACGCGATCTGATGATCAATCAGGACGGCGATTTTCACCAGGCCGCGCGTTCGTTGCTCCATCCCCTGCTCGTCCCTTCGCGACTGAAGGCCAACGAGGCCTATATGGAGACGCTCGCCGCCGAGATGGTGCGCGAAATGGTCGCCAAGGGCGACTGCGAGACGGTGGGCGAGGTCGCCGTGCCTTACGTGACCTTGGTGATCGCCGATCTGCTCGGCGTGCCGGCCGAGGATCGCCAGCAGTTCCGCGATGTGATCGACCAGGGCCCGCCCCCGGGCAATATGGATGATGCCGAGAGCACCGCGCAGAGCGCAGCACTGACCTTCATGATTGGCTACTTCATGCGCTACCTGGGCGAACGTAGAGCCCATCCGCAAGCCGACGACATCATGACCGTCCTGGCACTCGCCAAGTTCCCCGACGGCTCGCTGCCGCCTTTGGTCGAACCGGCCAAGGCGGCCATGTTCCTGTTTGCCGCGGGTCAGGACACTTCGGCCAAGCTGATCGGCAATGCCATGCGCCAGCTGTGCGAAGATCTAGACCTGCAGGACCGGCTCCGCGCCGATCCGTCGTTGATTCCGGCCTTCCTCGAAGAGATGCTGCGGCTCGAAGGATCGACCAAGATGACCGCTCGGTTGGCTGTGCGCGACACAAAGATCGGCGACCTCGATGTACCCGCCGGCAAGCGCGTATTTGTCGGTCTAGCAGCCGCTAACCGCGATCCGCGTCGCTGGGATGACCCCGACGTCTTCGTCCTGGGGCGCCAGAAGATCAAGGAACACGTCGCCTTTGGCCGCGGCGCCCATACCTGCGCCGGCGCGCCGCTGGCCCGGGTCGAAGTCCGCGTGTTGTTCGAGCAGTTGCTCGCGCAGACTTCGGCCATAGCGCTGTCGGAAGACCACCACGGGATCGCTGGTGA
>SECS01000106.1 GCA_004211435.1 Novosphingobium sp.
GCGTGCCCGCGGTCGGCCCGCGTCAGATCCGGGGCAAGCTTTCGTTCAATGACCTGCCCGACGGCCTTCTGAGGCCCGGCAGCGAAGCGAGCGTCGGTGTGCGCTACGTGGTCGAGGTCGACGGCCATGTCAGCAATTGCCGCGCCACCGAATCCAGCGGCTATTCGCAGGTCGACTGGACCGCCTGCCGCCTGATCGAGCAGCGCTTCCGCTTCAAGCCCGCGCGCGACCGCGAAGGCAATCCCGTGCGCGCGGCGATCGTCGAGACGCATAGCTGGTATATAAGGGAAGAGGATTGATTCCTCTCCGATCCCGCATCGCCATTCCCGCGCGCCCGCAACGTCACCCCTGCGAAAGCGGGGACCGCTGGCTGTCTCGTTCTGCCATCTCGGCGTAAACCGCCGGCGGTCTCCGCTTTCGCGGGGATGACGGGGGCTTTTGCACTTGCGCGCCCGCGCCCCCGCTGGAATTCTCCCCGCTATCCAACCCAGGGAGAATACCGAAATGCGCCGCATCGCTTGGCTGGCAGGCACCTTGCTCGGCGCGCTCGCGCTACCCCAGGCTGCGGGCGCCAGCGGCGATTTCGGTTGTGACCCGGCCTGGCGGCTGTTCAATCGCGAATTCAACCGCTGCTCGAACACGGCTCTGCTCTCGCCAGGCAACGACACGCGGGTCAATCTGCTTTTCCTCGTCCGTGATCGCCAAGCGGCGCCGGCGACGCGCTTCGCTTATCCGGGCGAGAATCTGGCTGAGCCCGGCCTCGGTCACAATTTCTTCTCCTGGCGCATGCTGCGCGGGGCCTTCTATCCGCAGGCCGAGGCGGAAGATCCCGAGGCACCCTATGGTTCACGCTGCATCAGCCTGGCTTCGGGCACCAAGGCCTTCACCGCGGCAATGCAGGCCAATCGCGGCCTGCCCGCGGGCGAGCGCGACAAGCTTGCCACCGCGCGTGGCACGGTCGCGAAGACCTGTGGCGAGGCCAGCGCCGGCTCGCTCGTCGCGCCCGCGGACATCGCCTCGGCGCCGGGGCGCGAGTACCTCGGCTATCTCCAGGCAGCGGATGCCTTCTATGCCGAGCAGTGGGACGCCGCGCGCGACGGCTTCATCCGACTACGCACATCAAAGGATTCCTGGCTCGCCGAGACCGCGGCCTACATGGTCGCGCGGACCGAGCTCAACGCCGCGCAGAACGCCGCCTTCGACGAATATGGCTCGTTCGACGCGGGCAAGGTCGACAAGGCCGCGGTCGGCCGCGCGCGCGGCGGCTTCACCGATTACCTCAAGCGCTATGCCCAGGGACGTTATGCCGCTTCGGCGAGCGGGCTCGTGCGGCGGACCCTGTGGCTCGGCGGGGATGCCGTGGGGCTGGCGCGCGAGTACGAACGCCTGCTCGCGGCGACCTCGCCCACGACGGGGGCCGCCGCGGACATCGTCCAGGAGGTCGACAACAAGCTGCTGACCAATGAGGGGGGCAGGGCGATCGACGGGCCGTTGCTGCTCGCCACGGTCGATCTGATGATGATGCGCGAGCCCTATGAGAATGGCCCGCAGCCGATCGCGCTCGCGCAGATCGTCGCGCAGGAAAAGAACTTCGCGGGCCGTGCCGACCTCTACGGTTATGTCCTCGCGAGCCATGCTTTCTACGTCGAGAAGAACCCGGCCAAGGTGCTCCAGCTGCTGCCCGACGACGCGCGCCAGCCGGCCTATGCGCCGCTGGCCTTCAGCCGCCAGGTGTTGCGCGGCATAGCCTTGGCGGCGAAGGCCGATCGCAACGAGGCCGGCTTCTGGCGCGAGTTGCTCGGCGGCGCCAACGGGCCATATCAGCGCCCGATAGTCGAACTCGCGCTGGCGATGAACCTCGAGCGCAGCGGCCGCCTGGCGGATGTTTTCGCGCCCATGTCTCCAATCGGCGAAACCGCCATCCGCGAGATCCTGCTGCTGAACGTCGCTGGGGCCGACCTGCTGCGCTCGCAGGCGCGCGACGCCAAGCGCCCCGTGCACGAGCGTGACCTGGCGCTGTTCACCCTGCTCCACAAGCAACTCGCTTATGGCAATTATGCCGGTTTCGTCAGTGACGGCGCAATGCTCGGCGCCTCGGCGAGCAACGAAGGAGGACTGTGGGACCTGCTCGTGCAGGACCGCGTGCCTGCGGGCCTGTTCCGCAAGGCGACCTGGTCTGACGGCTATGCCTGCCCAGCGCTGTCGGCCACTGCCGCTACCCTCGCCCAGTACCCGCGCGACGTGAAGGCGCGGCTGTGCCTCGGCGACTTCTACCGGCTCAACGGCTTTGACGATTTCGGGGTCTTCGCCGACGACGCGATGCGCCCCAAGCGCGACGAGCTCGGCGGCACGCCGACGCTGTTCGCGGGCAAGCCCACGCCCCGCGGCGACTTCTACGCGCAGATCATCGCCGATCCGAAGGCCGGCGGCGAGGACAAGGCCTATGCGCTGTTCCGCGCGATCAACTGCTATGCACCGAGCGGCAGCAACGCCTGTGGCAATGCCGACGTGCCCGAGAGCCAACGCCGCACGTGGTTCCAGCGCCTGAAGAAGGATCACGGGGCGAGCCCCTGGGCGCAGAAGCTGCGCTACTACTGGTGAGGCGGTTCTGGGCCGCGCTGCTGGGCGGGGCACTGGTTGCGGGATGCGGTTCGCGGGAGCCTGAGCGGGTCGACCCGGCTGACCACGATGCGGTGTTCCTCTGGGCCGGCGTACCCTCGTCCGCGGTGCCGAAACGCGCACGGACGGTTTATCTGCTCGCCGGCGAGGTGCGTGCCGACGACCCTGGTCGGCTCGTGTCGCTGCGGCCCGGTACGCCCAAGGGCAGCGGCATGTCGCTGTGGTACACGGTCCGGGTGGAGCGGCTCGATTGGGAAGAGGGAGTCTATGCCCGCGTTCTTGCCGATCTCGCGCGCTGGCGTGAGGCCGGGAACGCGATCGAGGGGCTGCAGATCGACTTCGACGCCGAAACCCGAGGTCTCGCGGACTACGCGCGTTTCCTCGAAGGGCTGCGCCGGAGACTGCCCCGAGACTATGATCTGTCGATCACCGGCCTGATGGACTGGAGCGCGCAAGGCCATCCCGCCGCGCTGGCGCGACTGGCGGGTACCGTCGACGAAGTGGTGATCCAGACCTACCAGGGCCGCAAGACGATCCCGGGCTGCGAAGCCTATATGGCTTCGCTGGCGCAACTGCCGCTGCCCTATCGCGTCGGCCTGGTCGAGAACGGCGAATGGCGCCCACCCGCAGGTCTCGCGCGCGATCCCGAATTTCGTGGTTACGTGGTGTTCCTGCTGACGCGCCCGCAGGCGCGGTAGAATCAGGCGACGGCGAGCCGCAACTGATCGTCGCGGCCGCCGCGGCGATCGGCCATGCGGACGCAGTTCTTGCCGGCCTGCTTGGCCACATAGAGCGCGGCGTCGGCCATCGGCACGACATCGGCCGGGCTGGTCGATGTCTCGGGTACCGAGGCGATGCCGAACGAGGCGCTGATCGGCACGCCGTCCGCTCGGCGAGGCTGACATAGCGGTCGAGCGCGTCTTCCATGTAGCGACGGTTATAGAGCCCGGTCAGCGGATCGCGCAGCGACTGCGTGCGCAGCTTCTCACGCAGGGCGATGTTCGACAGAGCGAGCGACATCGAATCCGCCATGGCGCTGGCAAGACGACGGATGCCGTCGAGCAGTTCGCTGGCATGCTCGGCTTCGACGGCCAGCATGATCAGGCCATAGACCTGTCCGCGCGCCATCATCGGCACTTCGATCGTAGCGGCGTCGCCGATATGATGCATGCAGCACAAGGTGCGCGAAGCGGGATCGTTGACGTGCGGCTTGCCGCGCTTGAGCGCCCAGCAATTGCCCGGCAGCAGCGCTTCGCTCGGATCGAAGCCTTCCGAGGTGTTCCAGCTCTTGGCCAGATCCAAGCGATCGCGCGAATTGTTGAAGACGTAGAGGGCGCCGGCGAACTGGGGTAGCAGGCGCATGGCCGTGGCCATCAGCACGGCGCCCGCGTCGTCGTGGTCTTCCGCCGCCTGGAGCATGTCGGTCATGGCGAAAAGCTCTTCGACCTGGGCGTGAGCCTCCCGCGCGGTTGCAGCCATCGCGCTGCGCTCGTCGAGTTCGTCGAGGCTCTTGCTGGCCAGGATCGTCGACAGCGCCAGGATCGTCAGGATCATGAGCAGTGCCGCGATCGTGGCGATGCGGGGGAAGCCCGTGGTCTGATAGGCAGCCACGCCGAGCGCGGCGCAGATGATCAGCTGCATGCCGATGAACGGCAGGGTCCAGCCATGGACGCCGCCTTCGGTCACCTTTTTGATCGATCCCCAAGCCATTCGGCTACCCGCGTGATGAATCCCGGGCGGGCTGTAGCAGCAAGGAAGTTAAGAATTATCCCACGGGGAGTTAACCCCGACGTAAGCACATTCCATCGAAAGACTTAACGCTTCACCCGCACCGCGCCGAGGAAATCGCGCTTGCCGACCGCCACGCCATGATGGCGCAGCACCGCATAGGCGGTGGTCGCGTGGAAGAAGAAGTTCGGCAGCGAGAAGCTCAGCAGGAAGTCCTCGCCGCGATATTCCATGCGGCCGACGCTGAAATCGAACACGACATCGCGATCCGCCGCTTCGTCGACTTCGCCGGGCTCCACCGCCTTGAGCGCCGCGATCGCGCCGCTCACCGCCTCGCGCAGCGGTGCGAAATCGGTCGGCGGTGTCGAGGTGTCGGGGCCCGTGCGCCCGCCGCGGAGCGCCTGAATCGCGCCGGCCGAGCTCAACACACAGTATTGGATCTGCTTGCCGAAGTTCCACATGTCGGGGGCGAGCCGGGCGTCGGTCAGTGCTTCCGGCGGCAGGCCGTTCTCCCGGCAATGCGCCTCGGCCTTGTCGATCAGACGACCGACCGAGGGCAGGATCTGCAAGAACATGCCGACCGTGGCGTTGTGGAGCGGACTGAACATGCGAAAGCTCTCCCCGAGTAACGATGGGGAGGCTAGGCCAGCCTGCTCGGTGGAGCAAACCGGCTAATCGGCCTGGCTAACGAAACCTTACTGAGGCGCTTCGACGACTCAGGCGGCTTCGCGCGCCGAGCCTGGTTCCTTGATGATGAGATTGCGGCCTGCCGCCTTGGCGGCATAGAGCGCATCGTCCGCGGCTTTCATCGCCTCGCGTGGACTTGGATGGGCGAACACGTCGGCGATACCGCCCGAGAAGGTGATTCGCCCAAAGGGTATGTCGGTGGCGCGGTTCACCAGTCGACGCTCGGCCATGGCATCGCGGGCTTCGTCGAGCACGGACCATGCTTCTTCGATGGACTTGCCGCGGAACAGGATGACGAATTCCTCGCCGCCGTGGCGGGCGACGTGGCAATTCTCGTTCGAAATCTTGGCGAGTGTCTGCGCGACGGCCCGAATGACGCGGTCTCCCGCTTCGTGGCCGTGGGTATCGTTGACTCGCTTGAAGTGATCGATGTCGCAGATCGCGACGCAGAGCGGTTCGTTCAGATCGAGAGCCGTACCGGTCTCGCGCTCGAGCACGCTCTCGAAGGCGCGGCGGTTGGGCAGGCCGGTGAGGTGATCGAGCTCGGCGCTGCGGCGCGCTTCGTCGAGGCTGCGCTGGAGCGCACGGGTCTGCATCTCGGAGCGGTTCATCTCCTTCTCGATCTCGCGGGTGCGGTCGAGCATGAGACGGGCGATGTTCGCCAGCTCGGTGATGACGATGCCGGCCTTCGAGACCTGCTCGAGTTCGCTGACGTGCTGTTCGAGCGCCGAATTGTATTCGTTGGCCGCGCTTTTGGCCGCGACCGTGGTCTGACCGAATTCCTGGATCGAGTGTTCGAGCTTGGCCATCATGGCGTCGAGCTGCGCGACGCCATCGTTGCGGCCGGTGGCGCGGCAGGCATCCTCGAGCCAGTGCATGTTCACGGGCTGGCGCGAGATGACGCGCTCCTCGAGCAGGCAGGCGAGCTTGGGATCGGCGCCCGTCAGCACGTCATGCGCGATCGCGAGCGTGAACGAGTTCACTTCGAGGTGATGGGTCAGCAGGAAGCTGCCGATATCGGTGAGCAGTTGGCGCCGTCTGCGTTCGCGCGGATCTTCGTGCTCGGCGGGCGTCGGCGTGTCGCCGGTGGCCTCGACCGTGTCGATGTCCTCGTCCCCGTGCGGTCCGGCGCCCAGCCCGAGCCAGCGCAGGATGCCCTTCGATTTCGCCTCATGATCGCTCATGCGCTGGTTAACGACGATTTTGCCATGAAATTAAGGCGCGGAGGCCGCTTCGCGCGGCTTTTTTCGCAGGCTGGCGCGATTTTTTTTCGCGCGAGCGCCATCGGCGGTCAGGGCTGGAGCGGGGCAATCTCATCGCCGGGAGAGAAACAGACGATCGGTATCTCGCGATCGGTCGCCGCCTGATAGTCGCGGTAAGGTGGGTAGAGATCGGCCATGAAGCGCCAGATCGCCGCGCGTTCATCGCCGACCGGCTCGCGCCAATGGCAGCGAAAGGCCTGGCCGCCGATCTGGATGGTCACTTCATCCGCGGCCCTGACGTTGTGATACCAGGCGGGATGGACATCGGCGCCGCCCTTCGACGCGACGATCGCCACTTCGCCGCCGGTGTCGCCATAGATCAGCGGCGTCACCCGTCGCTCGCCGCTCTTGCGGCCGCGGGTCTCGAGCAGCAGCGTGGTGGTGAAGCGGTGCCCGCCGAGGTGGCGATAGTCGAGGATGTGACCTTCGCGTCCGCCCGAGGACAGATAGGTGTTGCGGTGCTGCGTCACGAATTCGAGCGTCGCGCGCTCGACCTCGGTCATCTCGACTTTGTCCCCGCCCATGCCTTCCTCCTTCAGGTCTTTGCCAGAGTGTCAGAGATGGCGATCCGGGAAAACGCGAAATGCTTGTCGGAGGCGGAACAGACAAGGCAACGGCGGCCGAGCGAGAGCCCGGCCGCCGTCTGATACTTCCTGGATTTGCGGGTACTTAGCGCACGCGCGGACCGCCGAAAGGTAGCGGCGGAGGAGGACGGCGCGCGCCGCGCGGCAGCTGCGCCTGATAGGCGCGGCCGCAATGTTCAACGCAATAAGGGAACCCGGGGTTCACCTTCTCGCCGCAGAAATGGAAGTCGGGCTCGCCCGGATGGCCCATCGGCCAGCGACAGATGCGGTCGTTCAGATCGAGCAAGCTTGTCTTGTCGGCGATTTCGGCGCTCGGCTTGGCGGGCACCAGGCGACGCGGCGGAGCCGGGGGAATCGGCGCTTGCTGGTCGCCGGGACCCTGACGCAGGAAGCCGCCCGGGCCGACCGAGACGATGCGCGGGGTCGGGGCAGCCGGTGCGGGGGTGCCCGCTGCCGCTGCCGGCGCCGCAGGTGCGGCGGCGACGGGCGCGGGGCGCGATGGTGCGGGTGCCGGCGTGGGGCGCGGCGTGGCTTCGGCGCGCGGAGTCTCGGTCGCAGCCTTGGCGGGCTTCGCCGCAGGCGTGGCAGGAGCTTCCGTCTTCTCGTTCGGCTTGACCGGGGACGGGCGTGCCTTGAGACCGAGGCGATGCGCCTTGCCGATCACGGCATTGCGGCTCACGCCGCCGAGTTCGTCGGCGATCTGGCTGGCGGTGGAGCCGCCTTCCCACATCTTGGTCAGCTTCTCGATGCGTTCGTCGGTCCAGCTCATGCCTATTCCACTCGATCCATTCCGTGACGATGGCCGCCACATTGAGAGGGCGCGCTTGCCACGGCAAAGCGCACCCGATAGTCGCCGTCCCATGGCCGATCAACCCCACCGCGATCCTCAGCGCAATGAACCCGCCGGCACAAACGATGCCATTCCGGGACTGCGCAAGTTTCCGCCGCAGGGAGAAGCCGTGATCCACCAGGTGAACTGGCTGGGGCTCAAGACGCTCTATATGAAGGAGGTGCGGCGCTTCTTCAAGGTCCAGACCCAGACGATCTGGGCCCCCGCCGTGACGACCCTCCTGTTCCTGGTCATCTTCACCGTCGCCATGGGGCGCGGCGACCGCCAGGTGCTCGGCGTCAACTTCGCGACTTTCGTCGCGCCCGGCCTGATCGTCATGGGCATGATGCAGAACGCTTTCGCCAATGCCAGCTTCTCGTTCCTCTCTGGCAAGCTGCAGGGGACGATCATCGATTTCCTGATGCCGCCGCTGACCGAGGCGGAACTGATGGGCGCGATGATCGCCGCTGCCATGACGCGCGCGGTGCTGGTCGGCGGTGCACTCGCCCTCCTGATGGCCTTCTGGCCCGGAGTCTCGCTGCACGTGGCGCATCCCTGGGCGGTCGCCTGGTTCGGCCTGATGGGGGCGCTGTTCCTGTCGCTGCTCGGCTTCCTGTCGTCGATCTGGGCGGACAAGTTCGACCACAACGCGGCGATTACGAGCTTCGTTATCGCGCCGCTATCCTTGCTGTCGGGCACCTTCTACGTGATCGACAACCTTGCGCCGGCGTTTCAGACAGTTAGCCGGCTCAACCCGTTCTTCTACGTGATCTCGGGCTTCCGCTTCGGTTTTCTCGGTCAGAGCGACATCGGCAGCACCAACATGGCCGTATTGCACAGCGCCTTGGGGCTGGGCGTGCTGAACCTCGTGCTCGGTGTCGTGACCTATCTCGTCCTGCGTTCGGGCTGGAAGCTCAAGAGCTGACCGCCGGCGCGCCTCCTTGGCGCGATCAGTGGGTCAGGCCGCGGCGAAGCTGATAGCGCTCGCCGTTGAAATCCTCGAACAGCTGCTGCAGCGAAGGATGATCGACAGGGCCGCCGGCACCGTCGGCGAGCAGGTTCTGCTGGCTGACATAGGCGACGTAGCTCGAATCGCCATTCTCCGCGAGCAGGTGATAATAGGGCTGCTCGCGGGCGGGGCGCGATTCGGCTGGAATAGCCTGATACCATTCCTCGCTGTTGGCGAAGACCGGATCGATATCGAAGATCACGCCGCGAAAATCGTAGAGCTTGTGCCGCACGACGTCCCCGATCGCGAAGCGGGCTCTCGTCTGGAGAGGGGCTTCGATCAGGCGGCCCGCTTGGGGCGAGAAGAAATTGGCACGTTCCATGGGTGGGATATAGGTTCGAGGCCCAAGTGTAACAAGCAAGTGGTAAAAACGTTCCACGGATTTCGCATGACGGGGCTTGGCAAGCGCCACCTTCTCCGCTAACCGCCCGCTTCCGACCCGGCAGCCCCATCTTTGGGGGCGCTGAGACACTTCACGGAGAGGTGGCAGAGTGGTCGAATGCGCCGCACTCGAAATGCGGTGTACGGGTGACCGTACCGTGGGTTCGAATCCCACCCTCTCCGCCAAGTGGTCTCGCCTCTTCCCAAATTCGGTTTCTCTTCCGCGCAAACCTCCGGGGTTCTGCGCGGTTCCAGGACTCCAGCCGTACCGAGAGATCGGCATAGCGATCGCTGGGTTGCAGACATCATTCAGGGCCTGATTATGGTGCCAGGCGGTCGATCCAGGCCTCGATCAAAATGCGCATCTCGTCCGGCGGCGGGGTCAGGCCCATCTCTTCCTCGACGAGCAGGTTGCGCGCCACCGAGGCGATCACGAAGTTCACGAAGGCCGGCGGGGCGAGCGCCGGCTCGGCGCCCGTGGGAAGCGGCCGCCGAGCCAGTCCCTCTTCGATGATGGCGTTGGCGGCGCGGTTGTATTCGCGAACTTCGTTCTTGAGTGCGGCATTGCGCGTGGCCATGGCCATGAACTCGATGGTCAGGCGACCGCTGCGGTCGCTGATCAGCGACCAGATCTCGCGCAGCGGCGCGGCCGAGGCGGCGGCTGCGCGCAGGCGGCCGAGAAAATCCTCACTGCGTCGGTGGAACGTCGCGACGACCAGATCCTCCATCGTGCGGAAATAGTAGAACACCAGCTTCTGGTCGACGCCGGCCTCCTTGCCGACATTGCGCGAGGTGACCGCGGGGTATCCGTCGCGTGCCAAGACCCGTTCGGTCGCGTCGAGCAGCTCGAAACGCACCGTGGCATCTGGCGGACCCATTCTTCTGCCCGCCATCGTATCACTCCTTGCCTGGTGGGCTTCAAGCCCTCGGGATTTCATCGTCGTTTGACAAGATGTCGATTTGCTATCAGGGTGAGGAACATAATTCGCGAGTCCTTTTCGGAGCGACGCGGAAACGGGAACGAGGAGTGCCGACATGACGCTCAAGACTTGCGCAATCGCGCCGTTTGGCGTGGAAGTGATGCTCGACGTTGCAGCGGGGAAAAGCCTTGGCGAAGCGGTGCGGGGCGAATTGCAGGCGTTGTTTCTGCAGCATCATTTGCTGGTCTTTCGCGGGTTGCACCTGACGATGGACGAGCAAATCGATCTCTGCCGCAGCTTCGGCCCGGTGCCGGCGAGCGCCTACGAGAACTTCTATGTCTCCAACACGCGCGAGGACGGCTTCCTCGGCACCCGCGAGCTGCAGTGGCACAACGACGTTCCCTATCTGCCATCGCCCTACCTCGTCGCCGCGCTCCACGCGGTCGAGGTCGATCCTGACACAACCTCGACCAAGTTCGTGGATGCGGCGGCGGCCTATGCGCGGCTTCCGGCCGCGCTCAAGGCACGCGTCCAGGGGCTGAAGGCCTTGCAGGTGCGGCAGCGCCTCCACGATCGCGCGAACCGGCTCGAAGATCTCGAGGCGGGCGATCTCTGCACGGTCCATCCCGTCGTGCGGACACAGCCCGAAACCGGCCAGCCCTACCTGTTCGTCAACGAGAACATGACCGCAGAGATCATCGGCCTCTCGCGCGACGAGAGCGATGCCCTGCTGGGAGAGATCTATGCTGGGCTCTATGCCGAAAGCGGGGTCTACGATCACGCCTGGCAGCCGGGCGACATGGTGATCTGGGACAATCTCGTGGTCCAGCACGCCCGCGGCCAGGTCGGCAGCGGCGCGCGCACGCTGCAGCGCGTGACCTGCACGCGGCACACCTACACCGAGCAGTATCCGGCCGACAGCGTCGGCGAAGACCTGCTCAACACAACCCTGCTCGTCGGCGCCGACAGCTGAACCCCATTCCCGGAAGGAGCCTGATCATGACCGAGGGCGTTCTCGACAAGCCGAACCTGTCCCCCGAAGCGCCCGACACCTGGCTCGATAACGGCTACGAGCCGCTCTATGCGATGAGCTGGCGCGGCTATCAGGACTTGCAGCTCCAGGCGCTCAAGCTCCACTTCGCCAAGGTCAGCGGCCGTGTCGCCGCGCTCGACAAGCTGGCCGAGCGCGAGGGCATCACGAGCATCGACAGCATCGAGGAAGGCCTGCCGCTGCTGTTCGACCACCGCGTGCTCAAGAACTATCCGCTGTCGCTGATCGAGAAGCGGGACGTCGGCCGGCTCAACGCCTGGCTCGATCGCCTGACCACGCACGATCTCTCGAAGGTCGATCTCACCGGCGTGAACACGGTCGACGGCTGGCTCGATCGGCTCGACGCATTCGGCATGCTGATCGGCCACTCGTCGGGCACGACGGGCAAGCTCAGCTTCGTGCCGCGCTCGCAGGTCGAGTTCCCCTCGTGGCAAAAGACCTATTACGAGGCGCAGCGTGCGACCACCGGGGTCGACGCCTATACCGACAAAGTCGAGACCTTCTTCCCCGGTTATCGCGGCGGGCATCAGATGATGATGAAGATGCTCGAGCTGTTTAACGTTCCGGCTGCGGGTGGCCCCGAGCATTACCACACGCTCTATCCGCACCACATCTCGTCCGACCTGCTTTCGCTGGCGGCGCGGATGCAGGTGGCCGAGGATCGCGGCGAGCTCGACCAGCTCGGGCTCGACCCCGCACTGCTCGAAGCGCGGCAGGCGCTGATCGCCCAGGGCAAGCGCCGCGAGCAGGACATCGAGACCTGGTTCTTCGAGCTGTTCGAGCGCAACCGCGGCAAGCGCGTCAAGCTGGGCGGCAGCTTCGGCGACCTGATCAAGACCGCCCGCAGCGGCATCGCCAAGGGCCTCAAGCCCGATTTCGCCGCGGGATCGTTCATTATGACCGGCGGCGGGATGAAGGGCCTCAAGGACGTGCCCGACGACTGGGAAGGCTATGTTCGCGACTATTTCGGAATCGATACGATTGGCATGTTCTATGGCATGTCCGAAGTGATGAGCATGTCGCCGCGCTGCTCCTGCGGCAACTATCACATCATGCCGCACACGATCCCGCTGCTGTTCGATCGCGAGATGAACCTGCTGCCGCGCGAAGGCACGCAGACTGGCCGCTATGCCTTCTACGACCTGCTGCCGCAGACCTATTGGGGCGGCTTCATCTCGGGCGACCAGCTGACGATCAACTGGGACGAAGACTGCGCCTGCGGCTGGAAGGGCCCGCGGGTCCTGCCCGAGATCACGCGCTTCGCCGAGATGGAAGGCGGCGATGACAAGATCAGCTGTGCCGGCACCCAGCAGGCCTACAACGAGTTCCTTGACTTCGTGTCGGGAGGCGAATGATGTCCAGCTTGGTCGACATTCCGATCATCGCTCGCGGTCGGATCATCCTGCCGACTGATGGCGACGCGGTGGAGTTCAAGGGCCGTGGCGGCGCTGCCTTCCGCTCGCCCGACCCGCACCGTCATATCCAGGGCCTCGTGCTCGGCAATGCCGCGCTGCTCGCCGATCTCAACGCGGCGAAGGTCGCCGACATCGTCGATTTCCTCGCCGAGGCGGGCAAGCGGCTGCGGTTGGAAGACAACGCCTGGCTGCAGGAAAGCTTCGCGCTCGCCCTCCAGGCGGGCGGCCTGGCCGAGCCGATCCTGCGCGGGGTCTATGACCAGCTACCCTATATGTTCGACGGTTGTGCGTTGACGGCGCTGGCTGACCAGACGATCGGCATTGCCTATCTCGACGGGTGGGTTTCGGGCGATGCGCCGTACGACAACGTCCGCGTGCGCGCGGTGGGCACGCGCCAGCTCCACATCACCGCGGGCAACGTGCCCGTGGTAGCCGCGCTGACCGTGATCCGCGGGGCTCTGACAAAGTCCGACATCCTCATCAAGTCGCCGTCGAACGACCCGCTGACCGCCAATGCCATCGCGCGAACGTTGATCGATCTCGATCCCGCGCATCCCGTGGTGAAGCACATCGCCGTGGCCTATTGGAAGGGCGGCGACGAGGCGATGGAATCGCAGATCGTGCGCACCAGCCGCATCGACAAGATCACCGCCTGGGGCGGGATGAGCTCGGTCAAGCACATCCAGAAGTTCCTCTCGCCGGGCATCGATCTGACCGCGCTCAATCCCAAATACTCGATGTCGATGATCGGCGCCGACGCGCTGGCAAGCGAGGCGGCGATGGACGAGGCGGCGCTGGGCGTCGCGGTGATCTCTGGCTTCTACAACCAGACCGCCTGTGCCAACACGCGCGTGGTCTATGTCGAATCGGGCACTGACGAAGCGGATATCGAACGCTTGGTGCAGTTCGGGCGCCGGATCGTCGCGGCCTTCGCGGCGTTGCCGCCGGTGATCTCCACCCCGGCCGAAACGCGCAACCGCGATCTCGAAGCCGAGCTCGAGGCGGTCTCGCTCGAGGACGATTTCTATCACGTCGAGGGCGATACCCTGACCGGCGGCGTGGTGATCTCCAAGTTCCCCGACCGCGTCGATTTCTACGACCAGCTCAACAATCGCGTGGTCAACATCGTGCCGGTGCCCGATCTGCTCGACGTGGCGAAATGGTGCGACGACACCACCCAGACCGTGGGCATCTATCCCGAGACGATCCGGGATCGCCTGCTCGACACTTTCTCGCTCGTCGGCGTGCAGCGGATGGTTTCGTTGTCGGGCGGCGATCCGATGCAGATATTCCACGACATGCACACCTTGCCGCCGGGCATGCCGCACGACGGCATCGAGCCACTGCGCCGGAACGTGCGCTGGGTGATCGACCACCGTCCTGCCAGCCACGAGGCGTCGGCGCTCGGCATCGCCGCAGAATAAACTCAAGGAAAAGCAGGAACACCATGGCAAATCTGGAAGGCAAGATCGCGCTCGTCACGGGCGCGGGGCGCGGCATCGGCCGCGAGATCGCGTTGCGGCTGGCGCAGGACGGCGCTTCGATCATCGCGCACTATTCGGGCAGCAAGGACGGCGCCGAAGAGGTGGTCGCGCAGATCACCGCAAACGGCGGTACGGCGGTCGCCTACCAGGCCGATATCGCCAAGCGCGACGAGATCGTCCGCCTGTTCGAGCAGGTCGATGCCAATCCGGGCGTGCTCGACATCGTCGTCAACAACAGCGGCGTCATGACCACCGAAGGTTTCGGCAATCTGACCGAGGAGACCGTCCAGTTCATCTTCGGGGTCAACGTGTTTGGCCCCCTCTACATCGTCGACGAGGCGATCAAGCGCATCCGCGACGGCGGTCGCATCATCAACTTCAGCTCGAGCGTCGCGAAATATCCGCTCGCCGGCGCCGGGCTCTATTCGGCGGCGAAGAAGGCGATCGAGAGCTTCACCGAAAGCTGGGCGCGCGAACTGGCGCCGCGCAACATCACGGTCAATGCGATCGTCCCCGGCGCGGTCAGCCCCGGCATGATGGACGCTTCGCCGCAATACCGCCCGATGATGGAGGCGGCCTCGCCGTTCAAGCGCATCGGCAAGGCCAGCGAAATCGCCTCGATCGTCTCTTTCCTGGCCTCGGAAGAGGGCGCCTGGGTGACGGCGGGCACGATCCTGGCGAACGGCGCCGCCAACACCTGAGCGGGAAGCGCCGGGATAGCCGTCCTTCAAAAGCCCCAATGGGCTCCTTGAAAGTGGCCGTTCATTCAGGTGGACCTTAATTTGAGCTTTTGGGGCCGGCGCACTGGTCGGGAAATATGGACTTCGCCATGTGGCGCGTTTCGCCGATTGATCGTGCGCGATAGGCGGCCATTTTCGACCGCCTATCGTCAAGGGCTCCCTGGGGGCAGGCCCAATCCGTAATACCCGCTATCGCCGCGTCCGCGGAAAGGCGATTGATCTACGTGACCAACGCGTAGCCGCATAGCCTGCGGCAGCCGAAGTCCTGGGCTTCCTACTCGGCACCAATGCTGGCGCGGGAGGATATCTCCTGCAATACCGTCTCGGGCCGGGAGACGCCTGCGTGCCATGCGGCAGCCATGATCGCCAAGCCGGCGAAGCCGATCAGCGCCGTCCAATAAGGCTTGGCCCAGGCGATCATTGGGTCCGAGCACCGGCAAGGCGTTTGATCGCCTGCGTCACGCGCGCGGCGCCTTCGGCGCTGGCAAGCGCGACGTCGAGCGGGCGTCCGCCGAGATCGGCATCGGGCAAATTGAGGAACTCCACGGCGGCATCTCGCCCACCTAGCGCCAGGAACGCCAGATGGGTCACTTCGCCTTGCCGCCGCGCGGCATCCGCTGGAAGCTTATCGCCACTGCGACGAAAGCGCATGGTTCTTGGAGGCCGCGGCGCATCGATCGGCGAATTGCTCATGTGAACCTGTTCCTATCGTATCGAGCACGCGACGGCGAAGGCACCGGCACGGGAGAAGTCAGCGCTTGTCTTTGGGTTTCTGCATCAAGTTGTGGACCGGTGACGCAGAGGTGTTTGCCAAGCCCGGCAAAGGCTTGGTCTTTTCCGCCTTGGGTTTGCGGACTTCGCGATTGCTGCGCTTCTGCGATTTGGCCATTCGTAAAACTCCTGTCGAAAGGCGCGCTAGCGATCGCAGGAACGCCGGGGCGCTCCAGGCAAAACGCGACCGGCTGGCGGAAATACGGGGGTGGGGATACTTGATCCCGCGCCCCCGTATGGCTCATGCGACCTGAAGGTTTACGGCCGACGTCTTTCCGCGCTGATCCTGCTCCAGATCGTAGGAAATGCGCTGATCCTTATCGAGCGTTTGCAGGCCTGCACGTTCCACGGCCGATATGTGAACGAAGGCGTCCGTGCCGCCACCCTCGGGCGCGATGAAGCCATAGCCCTTGTCGGCGCTGAAGAATTTTACGGTTCCGGTGATCATATGGATATCCTTTATCCCAGGAGTGACGGGCATGGGCCTTTGCGGGCACATCCCGGCTTTGTGAGGCTAGAGGGACAAAGGGGGCGCCAAGCGGCCCGATATCCGTCGCACGCGACGTAAGCTGAGGACGGGCAAGCCGGTCTCTTCTGCCAAGGCGACGTCGATCCCGGCGAGAAGTGCTCCGCCACCAGTCAGGCAGATGCCGCTTTCGATGATATCGGCGGCGATTTCCGGGGCGATCTTTTCGAGCGCGCTGCGCACCAGTTCTAGTATTTGTCCGACGCTCTCGGCCAAGGCGTCGGCAATTTCCGATTGCAGTATCGATATCTCGCGCGGGACGCCGCGTGTGGTGTCGCGTCCTTTGATCAGGGCTTGCACGGGTTGGCCCTTGTCCATGGGGCCTGCACGGCCGAGGGTCTTCTTGACACGCTCTGCTGTGGTTTCACCGATCAGAAGATTGTGGTGTCGGCGGACATGTAGCGCAATCGCCTCGTCCATGTTGTCGCCGCCGACGCGGGCCGACATGCTCATATTCATCCCGCCCAGGGAGATGACCCCGACTTCGGTCGTGCCCCCGCCGATATCGACGACCATCGATCCCAAGGGATCGGTAACGGGAAGATTGGCCCCGATCGCCGCTGCCATCGATTCGTCGATCAGCCAGACCTTGCGTGCCCCCGCATTGGAGGCCGCGTCGCGGATCGCGCGGCGTTCGACGCGAGTGGATCCGGACGGAACGCAGATTACGATTTCGGGTCCGAACAAGGGCTTGCCGCGTCGCCCCTGCGCTTTCTTGATGAAGTGCTTGATCATCTGTTCCGCGACATCGATGTCCGAGATCACGCCGTTGCGGAGCGGGCGTACCGTCTTGATGTGATCGGGCGTCTTGCCCATCATCAACTTGGCATCTTCGCCGACCGCCAGAACGCGCATAGCGCCGTTGATCGTCTCGATCGCGACGACCGACGGTTCGGCCAGGACGACACCTTGATCCTTCACGTAGACGACGGTGTTGGCAGTCCCCAGATCGATCGCCAAATCGGACGAGTGGAGCGCGAGATGGTCGAGTAGCGACATGCGGTTCGGACGACTTTCGAATTCGGTGATCGCCAGCGGCGATCGGCTTTGAAGGCCCGGGCGGGCGAGAATGTAAGGTTTCCCATCCTGCCGATCGTCTCGTGGAGCCGGGCAGGATGATCGGCGTCCCGCTTACGAGACCGCGTAGGTCTTCGCTGTCGAGCCGTCGGTACGCGTCACGCGCCAAGGCAGTCCCATGCTCTTCAATTTGAGATTGAGGTAGTCGATGGGTGCGAGAGCCTTGCCCTGCTGCATGGCGGATGTCGCGGGATGTCCGCGCGAAACGTAGACTTCGGTCAGGCCCGCAAGAATGACGTCTCGCCGCGAACCTTCCGTTCCGTGCGCAGCGCCCTGTTCGGGCTTACCCAGCACAGCGCTGCTGCCATACGTAAAGCCCATCACCACCAAGGGCGTGAACGCGAGGCCGGCTATCGCCAGGCCAGTTTTCCAAACGGACATTGGCCTCGATAGCAGCTATTCCTGACAGGCTTCCATGAATTCGTATGGCGCCAGTTCAAGCGATGCAGCGCAAGAAACGCAGGCTCGCGGGAGCGGGCGATGCTCGGTGAAGACCCTTTCAGAGGTTCGCCTTGGTCCACGGCAGCGCGATCAGCCGCTTCAGCCAGGAGTGCCTTCTCGTAGATCGACAGACCTACAGGGAACGCCGCTCGTCCGGCTCTGGCCGAGTGGCAGTCGAACTAAGGCGGCGCACGGAGGGGGCTCTGCCTCGCTGGCTCGCTTAGACTGACATCCGCGGCGCGCTGCTGCCGGAACCGCTAGTCGCGCTGCACCGCTCCGTTCAAGATGACTTCGACATATGTGTCAGCGATCTCTGCGGGGCTGCGTGCGCCTTTGGGATCGTACCATTGAGTGACCCAGTGGGTTGCTCCCAGGATGATGAAGCGCAGCAGTTTGATGTCGATCGTGGCAGACAGCTGACCTACGGTCTGCGCGCGTTCGAGCAGGTCGATCCACAGTCTGCGAATGGCAAGGCGGCGTTCGCGGAGTTCGGCGGCGAGTGATGGCGGAACCTGGCCGACGATACGCTCGTAGGCGACGAAGTACGGATCGCGCGCGGTGTATAGAAGCACCATCGATCGGATCGCCTCCTTGACACGATCAAGCGGCGTCGCTTCGCGCGACATGGTCGCGAGCGCGTCGGTAATCGCACTCTGCAGCCTTTCAAGCGCGGTGAAAGCCACTTCGCGGACCAGATCTTCGCGCGACGGGAAGTAGTAGTAGATACTGGCGGCGTAGATCCCGATTTCGTTGGCTACGTCCTGCAAGGTCATGCCCGCGTAGCCTCGATCAGCCAGGGCTTTAGCAGCGGCATCGACGATGCTCTGGCGCTTGCTCAGTCCTTTCGTCCTCGTCCTGGCCTTTCGTTCCATACCCGATCCCCGGTCAAACCATTTGCATGACGACGCGTCCTAGCAGCGTACCGCTTGCCGCCAGGTGCATTGCTTCGACGAATTGTTCCAGTGGAATGATGGCCGCGATCGGCTGTCGCCGCCCACCATGTCCGCGACCACATTCGATGCGACCCGGGCGAGCGGCATCACTCTGTCTCAGCCCGTCGACGAAGCCAACGCCCACGGCGTGGATGCGCAGTCGCACCTCGCCGGCCGCGGGCGCCCGCGGCGGCCAGTCCTCGATCGTCAATAGGTCAGGGGGACCGAGTTCTCGAGCGACGACGGCCCTCATATTGCCTGTGGATCGACATCGATTCGCGCCAAGTCGGGCGCGAGCGGTGGGAAGGCGGCAGGGCGCTTTTCGGCAAAGCTTTTCACACCCTCGGCGAAGTCCGGCCAGGTGAAAGCTTGTGGCAACAGAGCTTCGGCACGATCGTAGGCTGGGATCAGCGAAGACATGATGTCGCGGTTGAGCTGGCCCTTGAGCTCGCGCATTGCGCGGGGGCTGCAGTTCGCGGCCATGGTCCGCGCGAAGGCAAGCGTTTCCTCAAGCACCGAGCCTGCGGTGCAAACTCGGTTCGCAAGACCGATGCGAACCGCCTCGTCGGCTCGGACGACACGGCCCGATAGAAGCAATTCGGCTGCTACACCCGTACCGACCACGCGTGGCAGGAACCAGCTCATGCCCATTTCTGCGATCAGGCCGCGGCGAACGTAGGCGGTGGAGAACTTCGCACCTTCATCGGCGAAGCGGAAATCGAGACACAGTGCCTGCTGCAGTCCGATACCAAAGCAGGGCCCCGCAATAGCGCCAATGATCGGCTTGCCGATCGACAGCGGCAACCAATAGGGGCGATACCCGGAAGAGACATGACCGTTTTTTTCGGCGATATCGCCAAGCAGCGTCCCATCCGCGCCGGTCGAGAAGCTGCCGGCCGATCCCGAGACCACGATTACGCGCACGCGCTCGTCTTCGGAGAGCGCGAGCAGCGCGTCGAAGTAGGCTCTGCCGAGTCCGGGCGTCCATGCGTTTTGTCGGTGTGGGCGGTTGAATAGGACGCTGGCAACGCCTTGGTCGATCGAAACGAGGACGAGTTCGGCAGGTTCCTGGGCCTGGGTCATGGGTTTCCTTCGGTTGCGAACAGTTTGGCCAACTCGACCTTTCGGATTTTACCAGAGGCCGTTAAGGGCATCGCATCGACGAAGCGCCAGTGCCGGGGGATCTTGTAATACGCTATCTGCCCGGCGAGGAACGCTTCCAGCGCCGCCGTGTCGCCTGTGTGGCCTGCGCAAAGCTGTACGACACCCGCCACGGCTTGCCCTAGCCGTGCGTCGGATATGCCAATCGCGGCAGCGGAAGCGACGGAGGGATGTCGTGCGAGGGCTTGCTCGATCTCGGCCGGGTAGACGTTCTGTCCGCCGCGGATGATCACCTCGCGTGATCGCCCTCGAACACTGATGTAGCCTTGCGCGTCCATGCTGCCCAAATCGCCGGTGCGGAGCCAGCCATCGGCATCGATGACCTCGGCCGTTGCCTCGGGCATGCGGAAATAGCCGATCAGGTTCGCCGGCGAGCGTACGCATATTTCGCCCACCTGGCCGATCTCGACGATTTCGCCGGTGCTCAGGTCGACCAGCTTGACATCGTTCTGCGGACAGCCGCGACCGACCGTGGTGGCGATGATGGTCGCGGGATCGCCGATCTCGCTATTGGCGACCAACGGGCTTTCGGATTGGCCGTAGCCGACGGACACCATGGCGTGAAAGGCGGCCGAAAGCCTGTGAACCATATCTTCGGGCACGCTGCTGCCGCCAATGCCCACGCTGGTCAAAGGTATGCCGTTGGCGGGGAACTCAGGGAGTTCGAGAAGGTCTTTGAGAACCGTGGGAACTCCGCCGATACGCGTCGCGCCGGTCTTGGTGATCATCGCCAGCACTTTGCGGGCGTCAAACCGCTCGACGATCACATAGGTCGCGCCCGCCACCAGGGTTCCGATCACCAGCGAGACCGACCCGGCGACATGATGTAGCGGCGAGGCGTTCAGGAACACGTCTTGGGGGATGGCTGAGCCCGATACGACGCGCATCAGGCCGCCATTGAGCGCTGCCGATTGCGTCAGTAAGGCGCCCTTCGCGCGACCAGTCGTGCCCGAGGTGAACTGGATCAGGAATGGCGCCTCGGGATCTGGGGCGGGCAGGTCGGCAGGATTTGTCGTGCTGCGCGACCAGAGCCCGTGAAGCGGTTCGACTATCGCATCTCCAGCCAGCGCCCTTGCTCGGGGACGCAGGTCTTGCCCCCGGCCATCGAGATCGGCCAGGACGATGTGTGGCTCGGTCAACGCGATTGCATGGGCCGTTTCAGGGTCGGTCCACGCCGTGTTGAACCCGCACAGGACCGTCCCCGAAAGCGCGCAGCCGTATTCGGCGATGACCCAGTCGATGCTGTTGCGCCCCCATACGGCCACCACTTCGCCGGGAGCGGCATGGCTGGCAATCCAAGCCGCGCAGGCTGTGGCGCGGGCATGCAACTCGGCATAAGTGCAGGCGTGCATGTCTTCGCTCTGGAACCAGATCAGGGCGTGGCGCTCAGGATCTGCCGCCGCGCGTTCGCGCAGGACCGCGCCGATCGTGTCGTATAGCACGGGGGCGGCGGGATCGCGTGCGCGCTCGGCCCGATTAACGGCCATGTTGGGTTTCCTGCGCGAATGGGAAATTGCCGGCGGCGCTGCCCCACTCGAAGACGCCGTGGCCGGCAATGCGATGCGTCCGCCCCCAGCGCCGGAACTGGACCTGGGCATTGCAGACCTGCCGGCTGTAGAGCGACCCGGGCATGTTGTTGAACACGCAGTGTTCGGAAAACCGGCCGTTTTCCAACCGCACGAACATATCGACCTCCGGCATGGCTGCCTTGAGCGTCACTATCGCGGGATAGGCGAGGCCGTTCTCCGGATTGATCGCGAAACGCTCGACATAGCTGGCGAAAGCGAAAGTCCAAAAGAACGGGTCGTGGCCCTTCCACATCACGAATGGCGTGAAATGCCGAAAGCCGAAATCTTCCGACGCGCCGGAATCGGTCCAGCCGATCGTGTAGTCGCCAGCGAAGACATGTCCCCAGGTCCAAATCGACTGCGCGGTTCTCTCTCCCACCTTTCCGCCGAGCGGAAAGGAGGAAACCTGACGCTCGAGATAGACGAGGCCGTTGACGGTGATCGGAGAACCCGCCTGATCGATCGTGCCGGTGCAGGTTGCGCGGGGCACCAGCGGCCACCAGCCCACGGCCAAGCCCGAGCCGGGCTCGTGAACCGTATACCCCGGCGATCGATCGACGAACTTGACGCCCGCACAGACCGTCTCGGCATCGAGAGAGATGCGCAGCCCTTCGACATTTAAGCGCAGGCTGTAGCCCGCAAGGCGGCCGTTTTCGTCCCTATGCCCGACAACCGCGTTGTCCGTGCCCCACCGCGCGCTGAGACCGCCGTCGTCGTGGAACTCGTCCGGGCGGAAAGTGTGATTGACTTCGGACACCGTACCCGCGGGCGACATCAGTTTGATCGTGATCGCGGGATTGCCACCTGCCAGCGGTCGTGCACGCAGCAGGCCGATGCCGATCTGCCAGCCGTTGTCGAACTGCCCGTCAATCCACAGCAGTTCGACGATCTTCAGGGCATCGCCCTGTAACTCGGTATGCCAGCGGTATTCCTCCGGCCCGACATCGCGGAAAGCCCGATCCCCACTCATGCGCGCGGTTCCTTCAGTCGATGCCCAGCAGGCCCTGGATATTGCCGCGCATCACCTTGAAGCAGTCGCCCGCGTTCAGGCTCTTGAGACTGTCGAGGAAGTCCAGCGGCTCGACCACGCCTTCGACATGCGGCCAGTCACTGCCGAACAGCAGACGGTCGGCCGGGATATGCTCGATCAATTCGTCGATCTCGTCCTCCCAGAACGGTGTCGCCCAAATGTGCTCGATGAACTGATCGACCGGGTTCTTCTTGTAATACCCCGCGGTCTGGACATGGCCCTTGTAAAGACGTTTGAGCGTGGCGGGGATCCAGCCTGCGCCATTCTCGATCGAGGCGACCTTGAGGCGCGGGAAACGCTCGAACACGCGGTGGCAGATCAGCGCGCCGAAGAAATCGGGCACGGCCCGCTGCGAAGCCACCAGCTTCTTCATCGGCGAGTTGAACAGGATGCGAAAGGACGCGCCGGGCTCCCACATGTCCGCCAGGAAATCGTACCCATCGTCTCCCGCGTGCGGGGCCACGACTATCCCGGCTTCCTCGACCCGTGCCCAGAACGGATCGAATTCGGGCGAGCCGGGTGACGTCGTCCCGCTCGGCGTGAAGACCGGTCCGTTGCGCATGGTAACTATCCGGGCGCCGCGCTCTATCGCCCATTCGAGTTCCTTGACCGCCCATTCGGGGGAATAGAGCGAGATGAAGGGGGCGGCGAAGATACGGTTGTCGCTGCGGCCGAGCCCCCAGTCATCGTCGAGCCAGCGGTTGAACGCCGTAAAGGTCGCGAGGGCGGCTTCCATGTCGCGCTGCATCGCGACCTCAACACCCACTGCGAGCGTTGGAAACAGGCAGGTCGCGGCAAGGCCCTGCGCATCCATCACCTCTAGGCGGACCGCACGATCGCGGTATTCGGGGCGGATCGGTTCCAGTTCGCCCATCTGCTCCAAGACCGATCCCTTGGCGTCGGGACTGCAGGCGAAATAGTCATGCAGGCAGCCCGGCTTCGCGACCGGATCGAAAGTCGGGTTGGGGATGAGGCTGTAGAGCTTGTCGCCCAGCATCATCCGCGGCTTGCCCTTCATTTCGATCCAGCGTGCGCCGCGCTGGGCAAAAGCTTTGGGCAAGTAGCGGGTCAGGGCGTCGGTCGCTTCGTAGTAATGCCCGTCAGCATCGAAGGCGAGATAGCCCAAGCGCGGATCGACGCTCGCATCGGGCGATTTCGGTCAGACGATCGGCTGCGAGCATATCGGTCATGGCGATTTCCTCAGTCGGTGGGGAGGCGCAGCAGCCGTGCGGCGTTGTCACGCAGGAATTTGGGCCAGACGTCCGGCTTTAAGGGCACGTCATCCAGTTCGCTGAATGTGCGCTCCAGTTCGATGCCGAAAGGATAGTAGCCGGCGTAGATGATCTTGTCGGATCCGCGCGTGTTGGCGAAATCGATGATCGCCTTGGGGTAATGCTTCGGCGCGAAGGCACTGGTCGAATAATAGAGGTTCGGCCATTTGAGCAGGAGCTTGACGGCCAGGTCCTCCCACGGCTCGGCACCATGGCGCATGACGAATTTCAGCTCGGGGAAATCGTAACAGACCTCGTCGATCAGGCCGACGTATTGCGGCATCATCGGCACGCGCGGCCCGGGTACGCCCGTCGCGCAGAACACGGGCAGGTCGAGTTCGATGCATTTTGCGTAGACCGGATACCACTTCTTGTCGTTGATCGGGATCTGCGGCTTGATCCCCGAGGGGAACAGGCCGACCGCGCGGATATCGAATTTCTCCACGGCGCGGGCGATCTTGCGGACGGCTTCCATGCCTTCGTTGCCGTCAACGAACATCGAGGCGAGAAAGCGCTCGGGATGGCGGCGCAGCGCCTCGGGCGCGAGCTTGTCCGACAGGCTGATAAGGCCGTGGCGGACATTGTGCGCGTCCATCTTGGTCAGCGTCTCCGCGATCGCGGCCGAGCGATCGTCGCTCGGCAGATCGGCCGGGACTTCACGGAACATGTACTCGGCGGGATGGCGCACGCCTTGATCCTTCGCGGATGGCACGGCGTGGACCTGTCGCTGGTCGCGAAAGCCGATCAGCGTATCGATCGCCCAGATATC
>SECS01000107.1 GCA_004211435.1 Novosphingobium sp.
AGTGGTCGGGGGAGGGCTCATGCCCGCTTGCTCCGCGCGGCCTTGATCAGGCCCCAGATCGCGATCGAGGCCCAGAAGAACTCGAGCACCAGCGAGGCCGGGTTGAGGTTGACCAGCAGAGATACGGTCAGCAGCGCCGCACCAGCCAGGTTGACGCCGTGCTGGACGAAGGGATTGGCCGCCTTGTTGCCGGTGACGTAGGCATAGGCAAAGATGATGCAGGCCATGCCCGCGAAGCCGCAGATGTTGGCGACGAGTGGGGTGAGCAGCGGCGTGCTCAAGCGACCAGGCCGTCCAGCAGCGCCTCGAAGGCGGGGAAGGAGGTGGCGATCGGTCGGGTGTCGTCGACTTCGACGCCGCCCGCGCTGACGAGCCCCGCCACGGCCATCGACATGGCGATGCGATGGTCGAGGTGGGTGGCGATCGCCGCGTTGTTGCCGCCGCGCAGGGCTTCGCCGCCACTACCGTCGATGATCAGGCCGTCCTCGGTCTCCTGCACCCGCGCGCCGGCGGCGGTCAGCGCCGTGGCCATCACCGCGATGCGATCCGATTCCTTGACGCGCAGCTCGTCGAGCCCGGTCGTGGTCGTGCGCCCCTCGGCCAGCGCCGCGGCGACGAAGAACACGGGGAACTCGTCAACCATTGACGGCACGACGGCGGGATCGACCTCGATGCCCTTGAGCACCGAGTGCCGGACCAGCAGGTCGGCCACCGGCTCGCCGCCGACTTCGCGCGCGCTCTGCTCGGTGATGTCGCCGCCCATCTGGCGCAGGACATCGATCAGCCCGGCGCGCGTGGCGTTGAGGCCGACGTTTTCGATTACCAGTTCGCTGCCCGGAACGATCAGCGCGGCGACGATGAAGAAGGCGGCCGACGACGGGTCGCCGGGAACCTCGATGCACTGCGGTTGCAGTTCGGCTTCACCGCGGATGCGAATCGTGCGCGTGCCGTCGCTGTCGACCTCGACCGTCAGTTCGGCGCCGAAGCCCTTGAGCATCCGCTCCGAATGGTCGCGCGTCGGCACAGGCTCGATCACCGTGGTGATTCCCGGCGTGTTGAGGCTCGCAAGCAGGACCGCGCTCTTCACCTGGGCCGAGGCGACGGGCAGGCGGTATTCGATCGGCACTGCCGGCGCGGCGCCGCGCAGCATCAGCGGCAGGCGCTCGCCGGGGCTGGTGGTGAACTCGGCGCCCATCAGCGAAAGCGGATCGGTCACGCGCTTCATCGGCCGCTTCGACAGGCTGGCGTCGCCGACGAAGCAGGCGGTGATCGGATGCGAGGCGACGAGGCCCATCAGCAGCCGCGTCGAAGTGCCGCTGTTGCCCATGTCGAGCGCGGCCTCGGGCTGGAGCAGCGCGCCGACGCCGACGCCGTGGATCAGCCATTCGCCCTCACCGGTGCGCTGAATGTCGGCACCCATCGCGCGCATCGCCGCGGCGGTCGACAACACGTCTTCGCCCTCGAGCAGGCCCGTGACGCGGCTCTCGCCAACGGCCAGGGCCGAAAGCATCAGCGAACGGTGGCTGATCGACTTGTCGCCCGGCACGCGGATGCGACCCTTGAGCGGTCCGGCGGCCGCGAATCGGCGTGGGCGCATGGCGGAGGGATCGGCAGCGGTCACGATGGAGCCTTGGTTGTCTGAAAGGTAAAAGCGCGCGGCTTTTGACAGCGCTCATTCGCTATGGCAAGGCGCGCGCCCTATGAGTTTTCGGGCGCTTGATTTGGGTGCTCATAGTTCCCATCAACGTCACTGTTTGTCGGCTCGCCGCTCCGGCCGGGCCAATACGAGGAATTTGCATGGTCAAGGCTGAATGGGGCGCCAAGCACGGCTGCCCGAAATGCGGCACCCGCTTCTACGATCTCGGCAAGGACGATCCCGTCACTTGCATCGAGTGCGGCTATGCGTGGAATCCGGAACCGGTGCTCAAGTCGAAGCAGCCGATTCCCTATGAACAGCTGCAGAAGGAAAAGGTCGTCGAGACGGCGGATACCGATCTGGCGGACGATGAGGATCTGGACATCGACGACGACGGCGATTCGCCCGACAACGACGTCGATCTCGGCGGTGACGACGATCTGGGCGTCGGTGTCAGCGACGACGACGGCGACGAACATTAATTTGTCGAAATACCCCCTTGCCAAGTTCGGGAGCCGCCACTAGAGGGCGGCCTCCCAGCCACGGCGGGGCGATGGACACTCTCCCAGGGTGATCATCGATGAATGGAAATGGGGCCTTAGCTCAGCTGGGAGAGCGCCTGCATGGCATGCAGGAGGTCAGCGGTTCGATCCCGCTAGGCTCCACCATTCCCAGGGATTCTTAGTGAGATCTGGTTCGGGCCGGGCGACGGTCCGGTTCGATCCAAATCTCACTACATCCGGTCGCAAGGGTCTGGCCCTGAAGATCGGACGGTGATCATTTACACGCTGGTCGGCGAGGTTTCGCCCACCGGCGTTTTTCGCGTTGTGGAGTAACCGCCCCATGTTCGATACACTGTCAGACCGGCTCGGCGGCGTATTCGACAAGCTGCGTGGTCGTGGCGCCCTGAAGGAACAGGACGTCCGCGATGCCATGCGCGAGGTGCGCATTGCGCTGCTCGAGGCCGACGTCGCGCTGCCCGTGGTTCGCCGCTTCGTCGATCAGGTCACCGAGCTGGCCGTCGGTCAGTCGGTGCTCAAGTCGGTCACGCCCGGCCAGCAGGTCGTCAAGATCGTCAACGACGCGCTCGTCGAGATGCTCGGCGGCGAACAGACGGTCGGGCTCGAGCTCGATCACGTTCCGCCCGTCGTCATCCTCATGGTCGGCCTCCAGGGCTCGGGCAAGACCACGACCACCGCCAAGCTCGCCAAGCTCCTCAAGGAGAAGCAGGGCAAGAAGGCGATGATGGCCTCGCTCGACGTCAACCGCCCGGCCGCGCAGGAGCAGCTCGCGGTGCTCGGCGAACAGGTCGGCGTCGCCACCCTGCCGATCATCGCCGGCCAGCAGCCGGTCGACATCGCCACGCGCGCGCTGCAGTCGGCCAGGCTCCAGGCGGTCGACGTCCTGTTGCTCGACACCGCCGGCCGTCTCCACGTCGACGATCAGCTGATGGCCGAGATGAAGGCGGTCGCCGCCATCGCGAGCCCGAAGGAAACGCTGCTCGTCGTCGATTCGCTGACGGGCCAGGACGCGGTCAACGTCGCGCAGAGCTTCGCCGGACAGGTCGACCTCACCGGCGTGATCCTGACCCGCATGGACGGCGATGCCCGCGGCGGCGCGGCGCTGTCGATGCGCGCGGTCACCGGCAAGCCGATCAAGTTCGCGGGCACGGGCGAGAAGCTCGACGCGATCGAGCCGTTCCATCCCTCGCGCGTCGCCGGCCGTATCCTCGGCATGGGCGACATCGTCTCGATCGTCGAAAAGGCGGCCGCGACGATCCAGGAGGACGAGGCCGAGCGCATGGCCGCGCGCATGGCCAAGGGTCAGTTCGACATGAACGACCTGCGCATGCAGCTCAAGCAGATGCAGAACATGGGCGGCCTCGGCGCGCTCGCGGGCATGATGCCGGGCATGAAGAAGGCCAAGGCGGCGATGCAGTCGTCGGGAATGGACGATCGCGTGCTGCTGCGCATGGATGCGATCATCGGCTCGATGACGCCCAAGGAGCGTCAGCGGCCCGATCTGCTCAACGCCAAGCGCAAGATCCGCGTGGCCAACGGTTCGGGCACCCAGGTTCAGGACGTCAACAAGCTTCTCAAGATGCACCAGGAAATGGAGCGCGCGATGAAGCAGATCAAGAAGATGGGCGGCATCAAGGGCCTCGGCGCGCTGTTCGGCAAGGGTGGCCTCGGTGCCGCCATGCCGGGTCTCGGCGGCGGTGGCGGACTGCCCGGCCTGGGCGGCGGCGGTGGTGCCCCCGATCTTTCGAATTTTCTGAAAAAGTAAGCTTCAAGTATCTAATAGAAAGGTAGTTATATGTCGGTTTCCATTCGTCTGTCGCGTGGCGGTTCCAAGAAGCGCCCCTATTACAAGATCGTCGTTGCCAACAGCCGCGCGCCGCGCGACGGCAAGTACCTCGAGCAGGTCGGCACCTACAACCCGCTCCTCGCCAAGGACGACGCCAACCGCGTGCGCCTGATCGAGGACCGCATCAAGTATTGGCTCGGCGTCGGTGGCCAGCCGACCGACCGCGTCGCGCGCATGCTCGACAAGGCCGGCATCCAGGAGCGTGTCGCCACCAACAACCCGAAGAAGGCAGAGCCGGGCCAGAAGGCCAAGGATCGCGCCGAGGAGCGTGCCGAAAAGCTGCGTGAGGCCGAGGAGGCTGCCGCTGCCGCTGCTGCCGCTCCGGCCGTCGAAGAAGCTCCGGCTGCCGAAGAGGCTCCCGCCGAGGAAGCTCCGGCCGCTGAAGAGGCTGCCAGCGAAGAACAGGCCGAGGGCTGAGTCCTTTGTCGGACAAGCCCGTCACGCTCGCCGTCATCATCGGCGCGCACGGCGTGACGGGCGAGGTCCGTCTCAAGCTGTTCGGTGAAGGCGTGGTGGCGCTCAAGCGCTACCGCGCCTTCAATGATTTTGGCGGTGGCTCAGGGCTTTCGGTCGAAAAGCTCAAGGACGACGGCAAGGGCGGCGCCATCGCCCGCTTCGCCGAAGTCTCCGACCGCACCGCCGCCGAGAAGCTGCGCGGCACGGCGCTGACCGTTCCGCGCTCGGCGCTGCCGGCCTTGCCCGAGGGCGAATACTATTACGCCGACCTGATCGGCCTGCCCGCGGTCTCGACGACCGGCGAAGCCTTGGGCGTCTGCGTCGAGGTCGAGAACTTCGGTGCCGGCGACGTGCTCGAGATCGAGCGGCCGCCCGTCGAGGAGGGAGCGAAGCCCAAGCGCTTCATGGTGCCGATGCGCGTCGAGGCGGTGCCCGAATGGAGTGCCGAGCGTGGCCTCGTCATCGAGGTTGCCTACGTCGATCAGTAGGCCTTGCGGTCGTCGCGCTGTGATGCGTTCCATGGCGCGGACCACTGCTGGCGGTGTAGCGCCTCGAAAGGCAGCATGATCGTGCGAAGCCAGGACATGTCTGTCGCGGCCCTCGCGGTCGGTTCGTTTGCATACAAGCAAGGCTGATAGGACTGGGTCATGTCAGTTCCCTTTGGTCTTTTCCCGATGCGCACTCAGGTAGGGGCAGGGGTAAGCCGGGTCCAACAAAACGACCCGCCGAAATCATCAGCCTGACTTTTGTTTCTCGCGCCCGTTCCGCGCTTTTTGGGGCGGCATCGACAAGCTGGGCGTAGACCATCGCCGATGATAGAGGCCCAAGCATGACCTTCGCTGCCACCGTCCTCACGCTCTACCCCGAGATGTTTCCCGGCCCTCTGGGCGTCAGCCTCGCCGGCCGTGCGCGCGAGGAGGGCAAGTGGACGCTCGACACCGTCCAGATCCGCGATTTCGCGATCGACAGGCACCGCACGGTCGACGACACCCCCGCCGGCGGCGGCGCGGGCATGGTGCTGCGCGTCGACGTGCTTTCGGCCGCGATCGACCATGCGCTCGCGAGCCATCCCGAAGCCCCCGTCATCGCCATGACCCCGCGCGGCAAGCCGCTGACGCAGGAGCGTGTGCGCGCGCTCGCCGAGGGCCCCGGCGTCACGATTCTCTGCGGCCGCTTCGAGGGTTTCGACGAGCGGATCTTCGCGGGCCGGGCGGTCGAGGAGGTCTCGATCGGCGACATCGTGCTGTCGGGCGGAGAGCCGGCGGCGCTGATGCTTCTGGACGCTTGCATTCGGCTGCTTCCCGGCGTAATGGGCGCCCCTTCCAGCGGGTCCGAAGAGTCGTTCGAGAACGGCCTCCTCGAGTACCCGCACTATACCCGACCTGTTGAATGGGAAGGGCGCACGATCCCCGAAGTGCTGCGATCGGGGGATCATGCGAAGATCGCGGCCTGGCGGAAACACCAGGCGGAGATCGATACACGGTCACGCAGGCCGGACCTTTGGGAGCGTCATGTCGACGCTCGGGCCCAGCCTGCCTCTGGCGCGCAGCGTAAAAGTAAGGACCAGGGTCAATGAACCTGATTCAGCAGATCGAAGCCGAGGAAATCGCCAAGGCTGCCAAGGATATTCCGACCTTCCGCCCGGGCGACACCGTCCGCGTCGGCGTGCGCGTCGTCGAAGGCGAGCGCACCCGCGTTCAGGCCTACGAAGGCGTTTGCATCGCGCGTGCGAACAAGGGCATCGGCTCGAACTTCACCGTTCGCAAGATGTCGTTCGGCGAGGGCGTCGAGCGCGTCTTCCCGCTCTATTCGCCGAACATCGACAGCATCACCGTCGTCCGCAAGGGCGTCGTGCGTCGTGCCAAGCTCTATTACCTGCGCGGCCGCACCGGCAAGCGCGCTCGCATCGCCGAGCGCCGCGACGTCAAGGTCGAGGGCTGAGCCACGGCCGACTGAGCTTTTCAGTCAAGACAGATCGAGAAGGCCGGCTCCCGCACAGGAAGCCGGCCTTTTCCTTATTCAGGGAATGCCATCATGGGTTATCGGGTAGTGGTCGTCGGCGCGACGGGGAACGTCGGGCGCGAAATGCTGAACATCCTCGCCGAACGCGAATTCCCCTGCGACGAGATCGCAGCCCTGGCTTCGTCGCGGTCGCAGGGCAGCGAGATCGAATACGGCGACACCGGCCGCATGCTCAAGGTCAAGAACGTCGATCATTTCGACTTCACCGGCTGGGACATCGCGCTGTTCGCCGTGGGTTCGGAGCCGACCAAGATCCACGCCCCGCGCGCGGCTGCGGCCGGCTGCGTCGTGATCGACAACTCGTCGCTCTACCGCATGGACCCCGACGTGCCGCTGATCGTGCCCGAGGTGAACCCCGAGGCGATCGACGGCTACAAGGCCAAGAACATCATCGCCAACCCCAACTGCTCGACCGCGCAGATGGTCGTCGCGCTCAAGCCGCTGCACGATGCCGCCAAGATCACGCGCGTCGTCGTCTCGACCTATCAGTCGACCTCGGGCTCGGGCAAGGCGGGCATGGACGAACTGTTCGAGCAGAGCCGCGCGATCTTCGTCGGCGATCCGGTCGAGCCGCGCAAGTACACCAAGCAGATCGCCTTCAACGTGATCCCGCACATCGACGTGTTCCTCGACGACGGTTTCACCAAGGAAGAGTGGAAGATGGTCGTCGAGACCAAGAAGATCCTCGACCCCAAGATCAAGGTCGTCGCCACCTGCGTGCGCGTGCCCGTCTTCGTCGGCCACTCCGAGGCGATCAACATCGAGATGGAGAACGAACTCTCGGCCGAGCAGGCGCAGGACATCCTGCGCGAAGCGCCGGGCGTCATGCTGATCGATAAGCGCGAGGACGGCGGCTACGTCACGCCGATCGAATGCGTCGGCGACGGCGCCACCTATGTCAGCCGCGTGCGCGAGGACCCGACGGTCGACAATGGCCTGGTGCTCTGGTGCGTCGCCGACAACCTGCGCAAGGGCGCCGCGCTCAACGCGGTGCAGATCGCCGAGCTGCTGGGACGTCGGCATCTCAAGAAGGGCTGAGGCTCAGCGCCTTCCGTGAGCCGAAACGAAATCGGGCCCGCTCCTCCTGGGGGCGGGCCCGATCCATTTGGTGACCTGGGCTGGAGGCTCAGTTCACCGCCTGCTTGATCGTCGTCGTGGTGGTCGTCGTGGCCGGCGCGGGTGCCGGGGCACGACGCGCCGTGGTCGTCGTGGTCTTGCGCGTCACGGTGCGTGCGGCGCGGCGCGGGGCCGGCTGCTGGGTAGTGACCGTGGTCTCGACCTGCTGGTTCTGCGAGGCGATCAGCGCCGAGCGCGCGGCATTGGCATCGGCCGCGGAATTGGCCGCCTGCTGCTGCGCCATGTCGGCGCGGGCGCTGGCGTTGGCGGCCTGCTCCTGCGCGGCTGCAGCCTGCTGCTGGGCGACCGAGACGTCAGCCTCGCGCGCGGCGTTGGCATCGGCAACGGCGATATCCTTGCGGCGCTGCAGTTCACCGATCGTCGCGTCGGCGAGCGCGGTCGCGCGGATCGCTTCGGTGATAGAGGTCGACTTCTGGCCAGCGTCGAGCTTTTCCTTCGACAGCGCCAGCGCGGCGCGCGCCTCGGCCGTGCGTTCGGGCAGTTCGGTGGCCGAGCCCATTTGCTCGGCCGTGGTGATCTTGGCCTCGGCGGCGGCGATCGCCTGGCGAGCGCGGTCGGCCTTGCCGGCATAGGCCGGCGATACGGTCAGCGCGAGCGCACTGGCAGCCAACAGCGGCGCGATGAAGGTCTTGCGAAACATGGCATTCTCCTCGGAATAAGGCGCGGGCGACAAGGCCTCGCGTATCCCCTGGGCGATCAACCGTTTGCCGCACGCGCTGTTCCGGGGCGTTTAACGCTTCGTCGCAGGCCTCGCTTCGGTTCGCCCCGGGTTCATCGCGGGGAAAGCTTCGCGATTGCCGCTAGCCGGCTCAGCTTCTAGGCAGAAGCGATGAGCAAGACCCTTACCGGCGCCTGTCAGTGCGGCCGCATCCGCTACAGCGTCGACCTCGAAAACGACGAGGCCTACCTCTGCCATTGCCGTATGTGCCAGCGTGCGACGGGCGGTTTCGCAGCCGCCTTCACCCAGGTGCCGCTCGCTGGCCTGACCTGGGAGCGTGAGCCCGACTGGTTCCAAAGCTCGCCGATCGCGCACCGGCCATTCTGTTCGGCCTGCGGCACGCCGCTCGGCTTCGCCTTTCTCGAGGGCGACGACAAGATGGACCTCACGATCGGCAGCTTCGATGATCCCTCGGGTTTTGTGCCGATCCTGCACTCGGGCGCGGAGAGCCTCCACGAGGCCTGGCTGGACATCAAGGACCTGCCGCGTCTTTACAGCAAGGACATCGAAAGCGTTTCCCGTCGCTGGAAGGCGGCGGGCAGGGAGGTACCCGAGTGAGCGAACAGCGCGTGGAATTTGTTGAAAGCGTCGGCGGAGCGAAGCTGGCGGTTCATCGGATCGGGCCCAAGGAAGGTGGCGGACGGCCTGTCCTGCTGCTCCACGGCCTGTTCTCGAGCGCGCTGGTCAACTGGATCAAGTTCGGCCACGCCGCCAAGCTCGCCGCGGCCGGCTTCGAGGCGATCATGCCCGATCTGCGCGCGCACGGGCAAAGCGACGCGCCGCACGATCCCGCGGCCTATCCGTCGGACGTGCTGGTCCAGGACGCGCTCAAGGTGGTCGAGACGCTGGGCCTGGCCGAGTTCGACCTCTGCGGCTTCTCGCTCGGCTCGCGCACGTCGGTGCGGGCCGTGCTGGCCGGCCTGACCCCGCGCCGGCTCGTGCTCGGCGGCATGGGGCTCGAAGGGCTCGACAAGTGGGAGCGGCGCAGTTCCTTCTTCATCGGTGCGATCGACCGCTTCGAGGAGATCAAGCGCGGCGATCCCGAATATGTCGCGCAGCAGTTCATGAAGTCGCAGAAGGTCGATCGCGTGGCGACGCGGCTGCTGCTCCAGTCGGTCGACGATACCCGCGCCGAGCAATTGCGCGAGATCACCATGCCCACGCTGGTGGTCTGCGGTGCCGAGGACGACGACAACGGCTCCGCCCCGGACCTGGCCGCGGCGCTGCCCGGGGGCAGCTATGTCGAAGTGCCGGGCACGCACATGTCCTCGGTGACCAAGCCCGAGCTCGGCGATGCGATAGTGCGCTTCCTGTCCGCGTGACTTCGCGCTAATCCTGCTGACATAACAGAAAGCAGGAAAGAGACTGCCATCATGCTCAAGTTCGTTTCGACCGCGGCGCTGACCCTTGCGCTCGCGGCCTCTCCCGCATTCGGGCAGGACAAGCCCGCCGCACCGGCGCCCCAGCAAACCGGGCCGCAGACGCCGCAGGCCTTCGTGCAGGAGGCCGAGGCCGCCTATGGCAAGGCCCTGATCGAAGGCGCCCAGGCCGACTGGGTCTATGCGACCTACATCAACCAGGACACCGAGGCGCTGACCGCGCGCGCGGGCGCCAAGCTCACCGAACTGCAGGTGGCGAACGCCATCCAGGCCGCGAAGTTCGCGACCGCCAAGGGCCTCGACTACGACACCACGCGCAAGCTCGATCGCATGCGCACCCTGATCGTCCTGCCCGCACCGACGCGTCCGGGCGCAGCCGAGGAGCTGGCGACACTGGGCGCGCGGCTCCAGGGCATCTACGGCAAGGGCCGCGGTACCCTGAACGGCAAGCCGATCAACGGTTCGGACATCGAGGCGGCCATGGGCACGAGCCGCAACCCGGCCGAGCTTCAGGAGATGTGGACGAGCTGGCACGACAACGTCGGCAAGCCGATGGCGGGCGACTACGCCAAGCTCGTCGACTTGGCCAACCAGGGTGCCAAGGAACTCGGCTATGCCGACACCGGCGCGCTCTGGCGCTCGAACTACGACATGACCCCCGAGGCCTTCGCCGCGCTCACCGAGAAGCTGTGGAACGAGGTCAAGCCGCTCTACGAACAGCTCCACTGCTACACGCGCACCAAGCTCAACGAGCGCTACGGCGACACGGTGCAGGCCAAGACCGGGCCGATCCGCGCCGATCTGCTCGGAAACATGTGGGCGCAGGAATGGGGCAACATCTACGACGTCGTCGCGCCGCCGGGCGCCGGCGACATCGGTTACGACACGACCAAGCTGCTCGAGGCCAAGGGCTATGACGCCAACAAGATGGTCAAGGCGGGCGAGGGCTTCTTCTCCTCGCTCGGCTTCGCGCCGCTGCCCGAGACCTTCTGGCAGCGCTCGCAGTTCACCAAGCCCGCCGATCGAGAGGTGATCTGCCACGCCTCGGCCTGGGACATCGACAATGTCGACGACCTGCGCATCAAGATGTGCATCAAGGTCAACGGCGACGATTTCACCACGATCCACCACGAGCTCGGCCACAACTATTACCAGCGCGCCTACAACAAGCAGCCCGCGCTCTATCTCGACGGCGCCAACGACGGCTTCCACGAAGCGATCGGCGATACCGTCGCGCTGTCGATCACGCCCGAATACCTTGTCCAGATCGGCCTGCTCGACCGTGCCCAGGTGCCCAGCGCCGACAAGGACATCGGCCTGCTGCTGCGCCAGGGCATGGACAAGGTGGCCTTCCTGCCCTTCGGCCTGCTGATCGACCGCTGGCGCTGGCAGGCCTTCTCGGGCCAGATCAAGCCGGCCGACTACCAGAAGGCCTGGACCGACATGCGGCTCCAGTACCAGGGCATCGTCCCGCCGTCCGAGCGGCCGGCCGACGCCTTCGATCCCGGCGCCAAGTATCACATCCCGGCGAGCACGCCCTATACGCGCTACTTCCTCGCGCGGATCCTCCAGTTCCAGTTCTACGAGGCGGCGTGCAAGCAGGCCGGCTGGCGCGGTCCGCTGCACCGCTGCTCGTTCTACGGCAACAAGCAGGTCGGCGAGCGGCTCGATGCGATGCTGACGATGGGCGCTTCGAAGCCCTGGCCCGATGCGCTGCAGGCCTTCACTGGCAGCCGCGAGATCAGCGGCAAGCCGATGATCCGCTACTTCGCGCCGCTGACCAAGTGGCTGCAGCAGCAGAACCGCGGCAAGACCTGCGGCTGGTGACGAGATAGGCGGGGCGGGGGCGGTGTCCTCGTCCCGCCGATCTTTCCGTAACTGTCGGAAAGCTCAGAGTTTGACCTCGATCAGCACTGGCCCGCTCTCGCGCGTGGAGTTGATCATGGCCTGGGTGAAGTCCTCGGCGGTCTCGACCGCGACGGCCGGCACGCCCATCGACTTGGCCATCGCCTGCCAATCGATCCTCGGGTTGTCGATGTCGATCATCGACAGCGCTTGTGGGCCGGGCCCCGAACCGGTGCTTTTCCCAGCGCCCATGTTCGCATATTCGGCCTTGAGGATCGCATAGCTGTTGTTGGCGAACACGATCGTGGTGATCGGCAAGCCCTCGCGCGCCTGGGTCCACAGTGCCTGTATCGTGTACATGGCGCTGCCGTCGCCGACCATGCAGAAGGTCCGTCGATCCGGGCAGGCCAGCGCCGCACCCGTGGCGACGGGCGGGCTGTAGCCGATCGAACCGCCCATGTTGTTGATCATGTCGTGCGGCCGCGCGCCCAGCGTGTGACCCATCGTCTCGCGTCCGGTGGTAAGGGACTCGTCGACCACGATCGCGTTTTCGGGGATCGCGCTGGCCAGGGCGTGGGCGATCGACAGCGGGTTGAGCGCGCCGCTCGGTGCGGCGGTCTCGATCCGCTGCTGGACGAGCGGGGCGGTGCCTGCCGCGCCGAGCGCGTCGAGCAGCATTTCAAAGGCGAGCGCGCTGTCCTCATCCGCCTCGACCAGCGGGTGGACCAGCGCCTCGGGGTTCTTCAGCAGGCTCGGCTGATCGGGATAGGAGAAGAAGGCGACGGGCTCGCTCGTCTCGACCGTGATCAGGTGCTTGATGTCCTTGAGGAAGGCGAGCGCCGGCGCGACCGAGTAGGGAATGCGTTCGAGCGGCGTTCGTCCGGCGCCGCGCTCGATCCGTGCGGTGAAGAACTGCGAGCCGAGTCTCGCTCCGGTCGCCGCGGCGACCTTGCCGGCCAGGGCCAGCGCGGTCCCGCGCGTCGCCTTGTTCGCCAGGATGATCATCGCCGGCTCACCCGCGCGCAG
>SECS01000252.1 GCA_004211435.1 Novosphingobium sp.
TTTGCAGGCGAAGCAGCGTAATCCACGCCATCATTTCCATTGTAACTAAACGTTACATTACCATTAAAATTAGCGGTTGGTACAAAAGTGATCAGCGCTAAATCGGCAACTGATATTTCCTGATTAGCGGTAACATTTACGCCATTCAGTTTTAATAAACCTTGGGCTGGCGTTGGTAAAGTATTGATCCTAACTTTAGCCAAAGTACCATCTACATCTGTGAATTGATTGGTAAAATCTGCAGCTGCAAATGGAACTGTCGTATCTTCTGTTCCTGTTTTATTGATATCTGCAACTACTGGAATATCGTTAACTGCCTGAATATTTAATGTTGTTGTTTTGATATCTGTTAAAGGTGCACCACCTGTATTGCCTAAATCATTTATCAACGTAGTTAAAGCAATGTTTCCATTTAGGTTGGCAAACGGGGTAAATGTTACTTTATTGGCAGCAATAAAGGCGTTAATATTTGCAATGGTTCCAGTAATGGTAACTGACCTTGTACCCGCCCCTCCGATTACAATACCTGTTTCGCTTGTTGCAGCAAAGGTACCCTGATTTGCAGGAACGCTTAGTGTAGCTGTTACTGAATTATTACCCGCATCACGATCTACAAAACTAATTCCTGTGATTGCTTTTGGCGTATCTTCCGTTAGAACAATAGTTGCTGGTACGGTTGCTACCGGAGCGATGTTATAATCTTCTCTCCAATCTCTTTGTGGTGTACCAGGTGTGTCTAAATTTGGGAACGAAGTAGGCGTTTGTCCGTTAGTTGGATTAAATGCGGCATCGTTGTTATCGAAGTTATTATCTAAACCATCTTTATCAGCATCAGCACCTGATGCAACAATATTTGCTACACCATCATTGTCTGTATCGTATGCTTCAATGGTATCGCTATCGCCATCGTTATCAGAATCTAAGTCTAAATAATCTGGCTGATCTGTGCCATCACTATTTACCGGAGTTAAACCATTTGTTGCTTCATAAGCATTATCCAAACCATCACCATCTGAATCAATTCCAGTCGGCGCGATATAGTTTGCTGTAGCTTGTGCCTCGATGTTATCGGGAATACCATCACCATCAGAATCTAAATCTAAGAAATTAGGGATTCCATCTCCATCAGGATCGCCGGCACCTTCAACAGTATCCAAAATACCATCATTATCAGAATCGATATCTAAATAATTCGGAATGCCATCACCATCCGCATCTTTCACTGTCATTGGTGTTCCAGAAGGTTCACCAGTTAAACTACCCGTATTGTTATTATAATCATCAACCAAGTCGTTGATTCCATCATTATCAAAATCATTTGTAAAACCGATACCAGCTTTTCCGTCACCGTCGGGGTCTGGTCCGCCATTTTCAATTACGTCATTAATACCATCATTATCAGAATCCAGGTCTAAGAAATCTGGAACACCATCACCATCTTTATCTCTCGGTGTATAACCGCCATTTGCAGCTAAAGGAATTCCGTTTGCATCAACCTTGTTTCCAACTAAACCAATTCCTGGTAAACCATTATTATCTGGGTCAGAACCACCAGCTTCAATCACATCTGGAATACCATCACCATCAGAATCAAGATCATGATAGTTTGGCAAACCGTCTCTACCACCTGTATCCAATATGCCATCTACTGTATCTAAAATCCCGTCGTTATCATCATCTAAATCTACGCCATCTGGCACCCCATCTTTATCATAATCTGTTGAAGCTCTCCAATCTTTTTCGCCACCTGGAACTTGTGTATTTGGCATGCTGGCTGGTGTTTGACCACCATTTGTAGCATACCTGGTTACATTCGGATTTCCATTATCATTATCATAGATATCTGCTAAACCATCGTTATCTGCATCTGGCAAAACATCCATTATTCCATCGGCACCGTTTGCTCCGGTTTGGTTATTTTTTACGTCAACTTCCAGCGGACTTACTACCGCGTTTTCCAACCAATCTCTAAATCCGTCATTCTCCGAATCGGTATCTACATAATCTGGGGCACTACCTCCATCAATATTTGAATAACCAGAAGCAACACCACCATTATTAATGTCATAAGCATTATCAATACCATCACCATCGGTATCAATACCTGTTGGCGCAACATACACTGTAGTTGGTAAACCTTCAATATTGTCAATGATACCATCGTTATCTGCATCAATATCTAAATAATTAGAAAGACCATCAAAATCACGATCCTGATTAAACAAACTGCTAATGGCTACAAAATCTGGATCATTTAAATCTGATAAACCATCTCCATCAGCATCTACTATTGGCCCAGTTCCAATGATACCATCATTATCACCATCTATAATGTAGAAAGCAGCTTCGTAATTATCAGGAATACCATCTGCATCAGAATCAAGGTCTAAGTAATTTGGTTTGCCATCTTTATCTTTATCCTGAATAACTAATGCCGTTCCGCCTGCTGCCGGATCTAATGAATCTAGTAAGCCATTTCCATTTACATCCACAAATGTGCCTATTCCAAATCTTCCGTCTTTATTAGGGTCATTCGCAGGATTTCCATTCGATTCAATTGCATCAACGATACCGTCATTATCAGAATCTACGTCTAAATAATTTGGAATACCATCACCATCTTTATCAGTACTACCTTCAACGATATCTGTTATACCATCGTTATCATCGTCAAGATCAATTGTATCCGGCACCCCATCTCTATCTGAATCTATGGTTAAGTTAACAGCTGTAGAATTAACTGCCGCACAAGCATTATCAGATTGGGTAATAACTGCCCTGTACTTATAACCTTCCATAGATTGGTTAACCCTTGTGA
>SECS01000108.1 GCA_004211435.1 Novosphingobium sp.
ATTGGTCACCTCGACCGCCGCGGGCAGCAGGTTCGTGGTGATCAGTTCGCCCGTGGTGGCGCGTTCGATCCAGCTCGCCTGGTCGGCGAGCTCGTCGGCCGCGGCGAGCGCCTGGACAGTGAGCAGCGCGGGGATCAGCGGCGCGGTCGAAAGGACCTTGCCCAGTTCGAAGTGGATCGCGGCCGAGCTGTCGCGGCCGAGACCGAGGCCGCCCGCGTCTTCGGGCAGCGGCAGCAGCAGCCAGCCCATCTCGGCGATCAGCGGCCAGCTGGTTTCGCGCGCGGGCTTGAGCTGGTCGGCAGGGAACGCCTTCTGCGCGGCGTCGTGGAGTTCGCTACGGTCGATGCTCACAGGACCCACCCCTTCGGCTCGCGCTGCATTTCGAGCATGCGCTCGGAAACGATGTTGCGCTGCACTTCCTCGCTGCCGCCGGCGATGGTCCAGGCGTAGCTGTTCATGAAATCGGCCATCCAGTTGCCCGTGGTGAGATCGCCGAAGACGATCGGGGCGCGGTATTGCTCGTCGATCCCGCCCAGGCGCGTGCCGAGCAGGGTGAACTCGCGGAGCACGCGCGAGTAGGTGTTCTTGACGATCGAGGCGTCGCCCAGGCCTTCGTGGCCGTCGATGCGGTTCTGCAGGAAGCGGTCGGCGATCGCGCAGGCCTCGTCGCAGCGCGTCACGAGCTGGCCGAAGTCGCGCAGCACGCCGCGGTCTTCCTCATAGCCGTTCTTGCGGATCAGTTCGGCCACGCGGCTCAGCGCGCCGCGCATCTTGTAGGTCAGCTCCATCAAGGTCAGGCCGCGCTCGGACGACAAGGTCGCCTGACTGACGGCCCAGCCCTTGCCCTCTTCGCCGACGCGATCGGTGACCGGGATCACCACGTCGTCGAGGAACATCTCGCAGAATTCCTCGTCGCCCTGGATCTGTTCGATCGGGCGGACCGAGACGCCCGGCGCCTTCATGTCCATCAGCAGGAAGGTGATGCCCGCCTGCTTGGCGCCTTCGCTCGATGTGCGCACGAGCAGCAGGCACTTGTCGGCATATTGCGCCATCGTCGACCAGACCTTCTGGCCGTTGATCACGTAGACGTCCTGGCCGTCGCGGGTCTGGCGTTCGGCCTTGCACTTGAGCGAGGCGAGGTCGGAGCCGGCGTTGGGCTCGGAGAAGCCCTGGCACCAGGTTTCGCCCTCGAGGATCGCGGGAAGATAGCGCGCCTTCTGCTCGTCGGTGCCGCATTCGAGGAAGGTCGAGGCGGCGTGATAGGTCGAGACGAAGGAGAGCAGCAGCCGCGGCGTGTCGGCGCGCGCCAGTTCCTCGTAGATCACCTTCTGCTCGGCGAGGCTGCGACCGGCGCCGGGCGCCGAGCCCGCGGGCCAGTGCGGCACGGCATAGCCGCCCGCGACCAAGGTCTGGAACCAGTCGCGCTGCGCCTGGGCGAACTCGGCGTGGCTCATGGTCTTGTAGGCTTCACGCCAGCCCGTCGGGGCATGGGCGGCGAGCCAGGTGCGGACTTCGCTCCGCAGTGTGTCGAGTTGCGTGGTGTCGCTCATGCGGGCCTCTTGCAGCGCGTCGGGTTGGTCGTCAAACGCAGGAGCGTTAAATCGCGACTTCGATCGTGTCGCCGGTGACGCGAACCTCGTAGGTCTTGATCGCCATCGTCGCGGGCGGGTTCATCGGCTCGCCAGTCTCGAGATCGAAACGCGCGCCGTGGACGGGGCAGGAGAGCCAGCCGTTCTTCATCTTGCCGCAGTCGAGCTTTTCGTGCGCGTGGCTGCAGAGGTTCTGTACGGCGAAGATCTTGTCCTTCGTGTTGCACAGCACGAGTTCGACACTGCCCGCCATGGCCACGATCTTGGTGCCCGCGGGCAGTTCGTCGAGCTTGGCAACGGCGACGAAGGTCTTTTCGCTCATTGTCTCGGGTACTCTCTTTCAGGTCGATCTCGGCGCCCCCTGAAAGGGTCTAGGCCGCTGTTCAATCCGCCCTTGCCGCCAAACGCGCGCGGAAGCAATTGGCTCTACCCTGCCGGTCATTTCTCCGGCACTGTCCAAACCGATAATGGCACAGGCCCACAGATGGGTGCCGGGGAGTGGACGCGTGCAGGAAAATGAGACTTTCGATGTCGTCGTCGTGGGCTCCGGCTCGGCCGGCGCGATGGCGGCGCTGCGCGCTGCCGACCAGGGGCTCAAGGTCCTGATCATCGAGAAGGCGCAGAAGTTCGGCGGCACCTCGGCGACTTCGGGCGGGGTCATGTGGATCCCGAACCACCAGCTCGATGGCGACCAGGGCGACAGCCGCGAGGCGACCCTCCAGTATGTCGACAGCCTGATCGGCAAGCCGGTCAACCGCGAGCGGCTCGAGGCCTTCGTCGACGAAGCGCCCAAGATGCTCGCCTATCTCAAGAGCACCGGCGTACAGGTCGCCGCCGCCGCCTGGCCCGACTACTATCCGAGCAATCCCGGCGCGCGCGCCGACCGGTCGGTGATCGTTCCGACCTTCGACGGCCGCGATCTCGGCGACAATCGCTATGCGCTGATGCGCGAGCAGTACAACCGCTTCAAGCTGTTCGGCCGCTACGCGATGGACCTGACCGAGACCTTCACTCTGATGATGCAGTCGAAGGGGTGGCGCGGCGTCGCCGCCAAGGTCATCGCGCGCTACTGGATGGACCGTTCGACCCGTGCGGTCTCGCACCGCGACAAGCGCTTCACTTCGGGCGCGGCGCTGATGGGCGCGACCTACAAGGCCGTGTTCGACCGCGGCGCCGAGCTGCGCATGGAGACCAAGCTCGATCGTCTGCTGGTCGACGACGCCGGCCGCGTGACCGGCGTCGAGGTCAGCAACTTCGGCCGCACTTACACGATCAATGCGCGCCACGGCGTCGTGCTCGCCGCCGGCGGCTTCGAGTGGAACCAGGAGCTGCGCGACCGCTTCTACCCGGTCCCCGGCCTGACCCGCCATTCGTCGACGCCAGAGGATGCCAATCGCGGCGAGGGCCTGATTGCCGCCGAGGCAATCGGCGCTTCGACCGAGCACACCGAGGCGGGCTGGTGGATCCCGACGATGCAACTGCCGATGCCCGGCGCCTCGAACTTCCACGAGATTCACCAGGCCGCCTTCGACGTCGGTCGGCCGTGGTCGGTCGTGCTGAACCGCAACGGCGACCGCTTCGTCGACGAGGCCTGCGGCTACGACCAGTTCGGCCAGGCGATGGTCGCCGATCACCAGAAGACCGGCGCCAACATGCCCTGCTGGCTGATCTTCGACGCGAAGTTCCGCAAGAAGTTCAGCGCCGGCGGCCTGATGCCGACCGTGCACACGCCCGAGAAGAAGGTGCCCGAGGACTGGTGGGACCACTATGTCTTCCGCGCGAACACGATCGAGGACCTGGCGAAAAAGATTCATCTGCCGGTCGACAAGGTCAAGGAACAGGTCCGCAAGATCGGCGAGTATTCGAAGACGGGCATCGATCCCGAATTCGGCCGCGGCATGAACCCCTACGACCAGATGTTCGGCGATCCCACGGTCACGCCCAATCCCAACCTCGGCCCGATCGACACCGCACCGTTCTATGCCGTGCCGATCAACAACGGCGATCTCGGCACCAAGGGCGGCCTGCGCTGCGATGCGCGGGCGCGGGTGCTCGACCAGGCGGGCAATCCGATCGCCGGGCTCTACGCCGCGGGCAACCAGTCGGGCACGCCATTCGGCGACGTCTACCCGGGCGCCGGCGCGACGATCGGCCCGGCCATGACCTTCGGCTACATCGCCGCCAACGACATTGCAGAGCGCTCTGGCAACCAGCGGGCTTGAGCGGAATCACACTGCACCCGTCATCCTGAACTTGTTTCAGGATCCATCGTGCCTCCCGGCGGAGGTCGTGCAGGACGGGAAATGGACCCTGAAACAAGTTCAGGGTGACGAAGAAAGATAGGAGTTCGAACGCATGGAAGGCAAAGTTGCGATCGTCACCGGCGGCGGCGGCGGGATCGGCGCGGGCATCGTCCGCGCGCTCGGCGCGAAGGGCGTGAAGGTCGTTGCGACCGGCCGCAACGAGGCCAAGCTCGCGCGCTTCGGCGAAGAGCTGGGCTCGAGCGTGGCCTATTCGTCGATCGCAGTCGACGCGACCTCCGACGATGCGCCCAAGGCGATCGTCGAGCATGCGCTGGAAAAGTTCGGCCGGCTCGACATCCTGGTGAACAACGCGGGTTCGTTCAACTTCGGCCCGGTCCATTCGACCACCGACGACATGCTCGACGAAGTGCTCGGCATTTCGCTGCGTGCGCCGTTCCGCCTGACGCGCGAGGCACTGCCGCATCTGGGGCAGGGCAGCTCGATCCTGTTCGTCGGTTCGACCTGGGGCATCTACGGCACGCCGGGCGGCGGCGCCTACTCGGCGGTCAAGGCCGCGCAGATCGGCCTGATGCAGACTTTGGCGGCCGAATATGGCCCGCAGGGCGTGCGCGCGAACTACATCGCGCCCACCGTCGTGCGCACCGAGATGACCGACGCCTTCTGGGATCTCGACTTCTTCCGTCGCACCAATCACGAGCTGACGCCGTTCCCCGGCGAATGCACGGTCGAGGACGTGGCCAACATGGCCGCCTTCCTCGCCTCGGACCTCGCGGCCTTCGTCAACGGCCAGACGATCGCGGTCGACGGCGGTATCTCGACCACGCGCTATCTGGCGCCCGAAGCGGTGAACGCCGAGCGGAAGTAGAGTGTTTCCAGACTGTTGCTGAAAAGTGTCACCCTCCGGGGAAATGCTGCGCTGCAACACAACTGTCATTGATCTAACACCCGCGAAGCCTAGTCGGGCCGCCAAGATGGCTGGCCCGACGACTTTCGTCTGCGCGCAACGGCCGTCTTCGATCAATCGGAGATACCTTTACATGAAATCGCAGACCGCACTCGCCTTCACGGCGCTTTGCCTCGCCACGGTGGCCCTGCCGTCGATCGCCGCCGCGCAGACCGCCGATGCCGGCGCCGACACCGGCCCCGAAACTGGCTTGGGCGAAATCGTCGTGACCGCAGAACGCCGCGCCGAGAACCTGACCGACGTTCCCGTCTCGGTCGGCGTGGTCAGCGGCGATGCCTTGCGCACCTTCACCGGCGGCGGCGACGACACGCTGCTCTCGCTCGCGGGCCGCGTGCCCAGCCTTTACGTCGAATCGACGACGGGCCGTATCTTCCCGCGCTTCTACATCCGCGGCCTCGGCAACGTGGACTTCTACCTCGGCGCCTCGCAGCCGGTCTCGATCATCCAGGACGACGTCGTGCTCGAGCACGTCGTGCTCAAGTCGAACCCGGTCTACGACGTCGCCCAGGTCGAAGTGCTGCGCGGTCCGCAGGGCTCGCTGTTCGGCCGCAACACCACGGCCGGCATCGTCAAGTTCGACACGATCCGCCCGACCATGGACCTCCAGGGCCGCGCCTCGCTGTCCTATGGTACCTACAACAGCGTCAACCTCGACGCCGGCATCGGCGGCCCGATCATCGACGGCAAGGTCGCGGTGCGTCTCTCGGTGCTCGCGCAGCACCGCGAGGACTACGTCGACAACACCTACACTGGCCTGAGCCTCGACGGCACGGTGTCGCCCGCCAAGAACACGATGGGCGGCTTCACCGACCAGAACGCGCGCCTGCAGGTGCTGTTCACGCCGACCGAGGATCTCTCGCTGCTGCTCTCGGGCCATGTCCGCGACTATGACGGCACCTCGACCCTGTTCCTGCGCGGCGCGCTGACCAAGGGCTCGAACGAGAGCACCGCCTCCCGCACGCGCGTCGCCTTCGACGAGGCGCAGAACAACCCGCAGGCCTACAACACCAAGGGTGCCTCGGCGCGTCTCGCCTGGAACTTCGGCGATATCGAGCTGACCTCGATCACCGCCTATGAGCACACCGCCGGCTACAGCCGCGGTGACACCGACGGCGGCGCTGCGGCGAACTTCCCGGTGAACGGCGTGGCGAACGGCTACGGCCAGTCGCAGGGCCAGATCCGCGATCTCGACCAGTGGACGCAGGAACTGCGCCTCGCCAGCACCGGCGACGGTCCGTTCAAGTGGCAGGTCGGCGGCTACTACTTCGACAGCCGCGACATCACCGACTTCTACCAGCGTCGCTACTTCCTGACCGCGCCGTTCAGCGCGACCAACGCCCAGACCAACAACCCCGAGAACTGGGTGCGCCTGCACAACGTCAACACCTCGTGGGCGCTGTTCGGCCAGGTCAGCTACACGATCGGCGATCGCCTGACGATCACCGCCGGCGGCCGCTATACCGAGGACAAGAAGCGGACCCAGCTGATCAAGGTGGCGAGCACGGGCTCGACGGTGAACTTCCCGGCGACGGCGGCGCGTGACGTCAGCCTGACCGGCAAGGAGCCGAGCTGGGATCTCAGCGCGCTCTACAAGCTGAGCGACCAGGCGAGCGTCTATGCGCGTGTCGCGCGCGGCTTCCGCGGGCCGACGATCCAGGGCCGTTCGGCCGTGTTCGGTTCGGCCTTCACCACGGCGAATTCGGAAACGATCACCTCGGGCGAGGTCGGCTTCAAGAGCCAGCTGCTCGACAACCGCCTGCGCTTCAACGCCAGCGCGTTCTACTGGCGCGTCAACGACATCCAGCTCAACGGCAACGATTCGGACGGCAACGGCGTCCTGTTCAACGCCGACAAGGCCGATGCCTATGGCGCCGAGGCCGAGATCGAGTTCCTGCCGGTCGACAACCTGTCGCTCTCGCTCGGTGGCAGCCTGCTGCACACCAAGATCAAGGACAGCCGCGTCTATGCGCAGGTCTGCGCGCTCAACGGCGTCGTGGTCTGCACGGTCGAGGATCCGACGATCACGCGTCCGGTCTTCGGCGCGCCGACGGTCTTCGCCTCGATCGACGGCAACCCGCTGCCCAACGCGCCGAAGTGGAACGTCAACTTCGCCGCGCGCTATGACATCCCGGTCGGCGATGCCGGCGGCTTCTTCATCGCCACCGACTGGAACGTCCAGGGCTACACGAACTTCGTGCTCTACAAGACGCGCGAGTTCTACTCGAAGAACAACTTCGAGGGCGGCCTGAAGATCGGCATCACCGGTGCCGACAAGTCGTGGGAGTTCGCGGCCTTCGCGCGCAACATCACCAACGAGAAGAACCTCAAGGGCGTGATCGAGAACTACATGGCGGCCGTCTACAACGAGCCGCGCATCTTCGGCGTCTCGTTCAGCGGCAAGATCCGCTAAAAACACGGTCCTGCGGGATCAGGGACGGGCTCCGGTCGCAAGGCCGGAGCCCGTTTCGTTTGACCCTGGGCGCAGAGGCCTTGTTCCGCGGCCCATCTGTCGTCTAACGGGGCCGCAGACCTGAGAGAGCGACAGCCCCATGAACTTCGAATGGACCGACGAGCAGCAGGCGTTCCGCCGCAAGCTGGTCGACTTCCTCGCGGCGAACCTGCCCGAGGACTGGGAGGAATTCTCCAAGCACGGCCCGGCCTCGCCGGCGCTGACCGAGTTCGCGCGCGGGTTCTGCCGCAAGCTGGCCGAGAACGGCATGCTGTTCCCGCACTGGCCCAAGGACATCGGTGGCGAAGGGCTCGGCCCTTGGGAGCAGCAGATCCTGGCCGAAGTGATGTGGGAGTACGGCGAGCCGCGCGGCGGCCAGTACATGAACGTCAACTGGATCGGCCCGACGATGCTGAAATACGGCACGGAAGGCCAGAAGGCCAAGTACCTGCCGCAGATCTCGGCGGGCGAGATGCTCTGGTGCCAGGGATTCTCCGAGCCGAATTCGGGTTCCGACCTCGCCAGCCTGCGCACGCGCGCCGAGCTTGAGGGCGATCACTACAAGGTCAACGGCCAGAAGATCTGGACCTCCTATGCCGGCCTCGCCGACACCTGCTTCCTGCTGACGCGCACCAGCGACGATCGCAAGAAGGGCATCACGATCCTGCTCGTGCCGATGGACACGCCGGGCATCACCGTGCGCCAGATCCCGAGCCTGATCGGCGAAGGCGACATCCACGAGGTGTTCTTCGACGACGTGATCGTTCCCGTCGGCCAGCGCTTCGGCGAGGAAGGCCAGGCCTGGGAGATCATCGGCTATTCGCTGACCAACGAACGCCTGGGCATCCCGCGCTACCACCTCGCGCGCGAGGCGCTCGACCGTGCGGTTGGCATCCTCAAGGCCGAGGGCGAGTTCACGCGCGAGACGGTCAAGGCCGAGGCCGCGCGCTGCGCCGCGCTCTGCGAGGCGGCGCGCACGGCGATCTACGCGATCGTCCAGAAGCGCGTCGACGGTGGCACGGTCGGGCCCGAGAGCTCCTCGGCCCGTTATGCCACGGTTCAAGCCGAGCGTGCGGTCGGCGAGTTCGTCGTCGAATATGTGCCCGAGGCGCTGGCCGGCCAGTCGGCCTTCCTGCAGATGCACCACCAGCGCGGCATCGTCGCGGGCATCGCTTCGGGCGCGGCCGAGATCCAGCTCAACATCATCGCTTCCGATGTCCTCCAATTGCCGCGGGAGCCGCGCTGATGCTTCTGTCCCTGTCCGAAGACCAGACCCAGATCCTCGACTTCATCGACAGCCTGACGCGGCCCTATGCGACGGTGCCGATGCACGACGTGTCGTTCGCGCTGACCAGCGACGATCTCGACCGCGAACTCGTCGAGGGCGGCTTCCTCGACGTCATGGCGATGGAAGAGCTCGGTGCGGTCACGGCGGCGCTGGTGGTCGAGAAGCTCGCGCGGCTGCCTTTCGCGGTCGAGGCGGCCGCCTCTGCGCTCGTGCGTCCGTTGCTCGATCCCGAATTGCCGCGGCCGCTGTGCCTCGTCGAGGAAGGCTCTCTCCGTAAGCCCGTGCGCTTCCTCAAGCCCGGCGCGACCGTCGTCGTCGTGGGCGAGGGCGGGGTGCGCAGCTTCACTGCCAGCGACGAGCATGTCCGCTCTGCCGGCGACGAAGTGCTCTACGGCTATCCGGTGGCTTTCCTGACCAGCGTTCCCGCCGAGACGCGCAGCCATGACGTCACCTTCGAGCGGCTGCTGACGGCCTGGCGCGGTGCCTTGGCGGCCGAGGCCGCGGGCCTGCTCGCCGCGGCGCTGGCCTCGGTCACGACCTATGTCGGCGAGCGCAAGCAGTTCGGCCGCGCGATCGCAACCTTTCAGGCGCTGCGTCATCGCCTCGCCGAGATCCAGGTCGCGACCAACGGCGTCTACTGGCTCGCCCTGCGCGCGGCGATGACCGGCACGGCCGGCGATGCCGCGCTGGCGGCGCTGCACGCGCAGGAAACGGCGAAGCGCGTGGGTTACGACTTCCACCAGTTCCTCGGTGCCATGGGCATGACGCTCGAGCACCCGCTTCACCTGTGGACCTATCGCCTCAAGCTGCTGACCGCCGAACTCGGCGGACGCGGGAGCCAGGCGGTCGCCGCAGCGGATGCGATCTGGCCCGACTGAGAGCGAAATGAGACGGCGAATATCACAAGTCGCCGTCTCGCCGCGTTGCGGTCCATTGTCCGCAGCAACGGCATTTGTCCGTGTCGGAACCGCAATGTCAAAAATGGCCCCGGTCGGTTCCTTTAAGCGTCTGTAAGATATTGGAAAACCGGAACAACTGAACGCTTGAACAGCGTTTCAGCCTCATTTGACACGACCGGCCGGCTCGCTGAGCATCCCCCCCAATAAAACACATGGGGGATTTGGATATGGGCGGGCATGCCAATCGGCGACACGTCGCGAGCACGCTTCTCGCGCTTTGCATCACCACGGCCCTGACCGGGGTTTCGACGCAGGCCTTGGCGCAGGAGACCGCGACGGTCGAAAGCACCGGCGTCGGAGACATCGTCGTCACCGCGCAGCGGCGCGAGGAAAACCTGCAGGACGTGCCAATCTCGGTCACGGCGATCAGCAACGAGACCTTGCAGGCCGTCGGCGTCGGCGGGACGACCTCGATCAGCCAGATCGTCCCCAGCGTCCAGGTGACCTCGTCGGGGCCCTCGAACATCTTCTTCATGCGCGGTGTCGGCAATACCAGCGGCAACGTCGGCGAGGAGGGCGCAAACGCCTTCTACGTTGATGGCGTATATCTGGGTGATCTGACCTCGGCCGGTACCAAGTTCAACAACATCCAGCGCATCGAGGTTCTCAAGGGCCCGCAAGGCACGCTGTTCGGACGCAACTCGTCGGGCGGCCTCGTCAACATCATAACGCGAGAGCCGGGCAACGAGGCAACGGTCCAGGGCAAGGTCGGTTACGGCAACTACAACACCCTGCAGGGCCAGCTCTACGCGGCGACGCCGGTGGGCGAAAACCTGAGCTTCGACGTGGCGCTGACCGGCAAGGATCAGAACGACGGCTTCGGCACCAATCTCGCCACCGGCAACGATATCGGCAAGGGCTGGTACTGGGGCGCGCGCTCGAAGCTGGTCTGGCGTCCGGGCGACGCGACCAAGATCGTCCTCTCGGGCGATTACTACAAGGACTACAACGACTACGTGAACGGCTTCTACCTCACAAAGGGTAGTGTCGGCACCGGCGGCTATCGCTTCCCGGGCGAGTACAACCTCAACACGCTCGACAACGGCTATGCCGATATCCAGACCTTCGGAGGCTCGCTGACGGTCGAGCACGAATTCGATTTCGCGACACTGACCTCGATCACCGCGCGCCGCGGGGTCAAGGTCCAGTCCTCGTTCGACGCCGACTACACCTCGTCGCGCCTGGTGATCGCCTATGTGCCGTCGCGGGTGAACACGTTCCAGCAGGAACTGCGCCTGGCCTCGGCCTCGACGACGCCGTTCAACTGGCAACTCGGCGTGTTCTACTACCACGCCAAGGCCAACGTCGACGGCTTCACCCTGCGCGGCTTGGCCTTCGGGGGGCTCAACAACGGCACGTCGACGCGCGCCGAGATGAAGACCAATTCCTATGCGGCCTTCGGCGAGGCGGGCTATGACATCACCCCGACCACGCACCTGATCGCCGGTGTGCGCTACACCAAGGACGAGCGCACCTATCGCGGGACGGTCACCGCCATCCAGACCGGGGTGGTCACGGTGGCACCGCCGCAGCAGGAGCTGTCGACGGGCAAGGTCACCTATCGCGTGGCGTTGCGCCAGGACCTCGGCGACAAGATCAACGTCTATGCCTCGTACAACCGCGGCTTCAAGTCGGGTATCTTCGCGGCGACGGGCAGCCCGCTCGATCCTGCCGTGGGTCCGCAGACGATCGATGCCTTCGAGGTCGGTCTCAAGTCGCAGTTGTTCGACAACCTGGTCCGCCTCAACCTCGCGGGCTTCCACTACAAGATCGACGACTACCAGATCCGTGCACAGCCTTCGCCGGGTCGTACCCTGCTGCTCAACGCCGCGACGGTGAAGGTCGACGGTCTCGAAGGCGAACTGACGATCGCGCCGACCGAGGGACTGACGCTCAACTTCTCGGGCACCTATTTGAATTCGCGTTTTACCGACTTCCCCGGCGCGCAATTCACCTATCAGAGCCCGGCGGTCTGCACGACCGGTCAGCCGGCCGGACGCGCGCGTCCGGCGGGCCAGTCGACCGGCCCGGCGACGGGTGGCGGCATCAACTGCTTCGGCGATGCCACGGGCAACAAGACGCCGCTCTCGCCGACCTTCGCTTCGACGATAAGCCTCAACTGGCGCAAGAACCTGGGCAACGATGCCGAAGTGATCTTCAACGCGCTGTGGAACCACTCCAGCCGGATCTTCTTCGAGGCCGACAACCGCCTGACGCAGGGCGCCTACGACGTGGTGAACCTGTCGTTCGAGCTGCGGCCGAACAAGAACTGGGGCATCGAGCTCTGGGGCAACAACATGTTCGACGCGCGCTACTACCAGACCGGCGTCGGCGGCACGACCGGCGACCACAGCGAATACGCGCCGCCGCGGACCTATGGCGTGAGCCTGAAGTTCGATTTTTGATGGGAAGGCGAGGGGGGCTGCCGAGCGCCCCTCGCACTGTTCCGTTCAACCCAGCCTCCGCGCCTCATTCTTTCGTCAGCAGGGTCCCCAGTTCCTCGTCGTCTTCGACGTTGATCATCCCGCCGAGCTTGGCACCGCCACCCACAGCCAAGGTCTCGCCGGTGATGTAGGACGCGGCGTCGCTGGCGAAAAACACGATTGCCTGGGCCACCTCGCGCATCGTCCCGTAGCGGCCGAGCGAGAAGGCCGACTTGGCCACCGCGGCGGCGTCGAATCCGCGCTTGTCCCAGCCGAGTTCGGCCGCTTCGGTCGCGGTCATGCCCGGTGCGACGCAGTTGACGCGGATGCCGCTGGGTCCCCATTCGGCCGACATGACCTTGGTCAGCATCTGCAACCCGGCCTTGGCCGCCGAATAGGCGCCAACGCCCTGGGTGCCGTTGACCCC
>SECS01000253.1 GCA_004211435.1 Novosphingobium sp.
GAAGCTCAGGCCGCGGCCCGAGTTGGCGCTGAAGCTGTCGCGGCCGTTGAACTCGGTGCGGACCTGCTGCAGGCCGCGGACGATGACGCCCGACGGTTCGGCCGAGAAGTGAGCGGTATCACTCGAGGCCGCGAAACGGTTCACCGTGATGCCGGCGACGCGTTGCAGGGCTTCGGCGACCGACTTGTCCGGGAAGGCGCCGATGTCGGTGGCGGTGATGGAATCGACGACCGTATCGGCGTCGCGCTTGATGTTCTGGGCGCTGCGGAGCGCGGCGCGCGTGCCGGTGACGATGACGTCGGACACTTCCGCTTCGTCATCACCCGCCGCGTCCTGCGCGTAAGCCGGCATCGCCGACAGCATCAGGGCACCCAGCACGGCGATCGAAGCGCCGGCCTTCAGGGCCGTCGCCCGCGAGCCGTAACCGGTCATGGACTTCTTCATATAACGCCTCCCCTCGAGGTCATTTCGGAGCGGCGAAGACCGCCCCGTTATCGATGATGGCGAGCGGCAAGACCGCCCGTCGTTGTTTTGTTCGCCCGCCACGCCGAGGCGGACGGAAAATCTAGGATGTCGACACGCATGCAGCGGATGCAGGAAAGCGGCGGCGCCGCGTCTGCGATCCGAACATCAGGCGATATCGACTGGAAGAGCGCCCGCTTCGCTCTGCACGAAGTCGGACACAGGCCCCCGGATATTCCTCCCCATCTTTTTATACGTGGGTTACCGCCTTCTTGGACCACGGTTCGGAGTCGCGCCAGTCCCTATTCGAAAGCGTTTTGGCCATTGCCATAAAAACGTCGTGCCCGTTGCACGGCGAACACATCGCCGCACTGGCGCCTGATTGTGGTCACGTTATACCCCGGGCATGCCCACTCCCGCCTTTATCCCCGAGTTCACTGGCGTCACGGCCGACATATTTCGGAACGAGATCCTGCCCGCAGGCATGCCTGTCGTGTTCCGGGGGCTGGTGCGCGACTGGCCCGTCACGCAGGCGGCGCTTCAATCGTCAGACCATTTGTTCGAATACCTGCGCCGCTTTGATCGCGGCGCATCGGTCAGCACCATGTTCGCGCCGCCCAGCGCCAAGGGCCGCTTCTTCTACAATGACGACGTCAGCGGCTTTAACTTCCGGTCAGGCACGTCGAAGATCGTCGCCGCCCTGGATTACCTGGCCTCTCACAGGGACGATCCCGAAGCCTCCGCTCTGGCGGTGCAGTCCGTTCCGGTGCGCGGCCACCTGCCCGGCTTTCAGGAAGACAATCGGATGCCGCTGCTGGACCCATCGGTCGAGGCGCGGATCTGGATCGGAAACCGGGTCATCGTCGCGGCCCACCACGACCCCTCCGACAACATCGCCTGCTGCATCGCCGGGCGCCGGCGCTTCACGCTGTTCCCGCCTGACCAGTTGCCGAACCTCTATGTCGGTCCGTTCGAGCTGACGCCGGCGGGTGCGATCATCAGCATGGTCGATTTCGACAATCCTGATCTGGCGCGCTACCCGCGCTTTGCGCAGGCGATGGAGGCGGCCGTGGTGGCGGACCTGGAGCCGGGCGACGCGCTCTACATCCCCTATCAATGGTGGCACCACGTCCGATCGATCGAAGCGATCAACATGCTGGTGAACTACTGGTGGGAAGAAGGCGTACGCAGCGCGCCGCGCGACGCGTTTCTGCACGCGATCCTGGCCCTGCGAGACCTGCCGCCGACGCATCGCGCGGCATGGCGCACGCTGTTCGACCACTATGTGTTCCTCGACAACGGGCCGGCCGCCGAGCACCTGGCGCCGGAACGCCGCGGCGTTCTCGGGGATGTGACGACCGACGAGGCGCGCAGCATCCGCACCGCCCTGTCGCGCGCGCTGTCGCGTTCGACCTAGACGACTGCTTCCGGGAAGGCGGCCGAGCCGCCCTAGCGGTCCTTCTCGCGCTCTGTCCCGCTGCGGGCCGACAACGCGGCCTGCGCCGCCGCCAGCCGGGCGATCGGCACGCGGTAGGGCGAGCAGCTGACGTAATCCAGGCCCGCGCTTTCGCAGAAAGCGATGGATGACGGGTCGCCGCCGTGTTCGCCGCAGATGCCCATCTTCACATCAGGCCGCACCGCCTTGCCGCGCTCGGCCGCGATGCGGATGAGATCGCCCACACCCGCCTGATCCAGACGCACGAAGGGGTCGGTCTCGAAGATTCCCTTGTCCAGATAGGCCTGCAGGAAGCGGCCCGAGTCGTCGCGCGAGATGCCGAAGGTGGTCTGCGTCAGGTCGTTGGTGCCAAAGCTGAAGAACTGGGCGTGTTCGGCGAGGTCTCCGGCGCGCAGCGCCGCGCGGGGCAGCTCGATCATGGTGCCGACCAGATACTCCACCCGGTCGCCCGCATCGGCGAACACCGCCTCGGCCGTGCGGTCGGTCAGCTCACGTAGATATTTCATCTCCAGACCGAGAGCGACCAGCGGATGCATGATCTCCGGGATGGGCGCCTCGGCGGCCGTCTGCTTGACCACTAGCGCCGCCTCCAGAATGGCCCGGACCTGCATCTCGTAGATCTCGGGATAGGCGACGCCCAGGCGGCAACCCCGGTGTCCCAGCATAGGATTGGTCTCGTGAAGTTCCTTGGCCCGCCGCTTCAGCTTGGCGGCGTCGAGGCCCGATCCGGCCGCCAAGGCGTCGATCTCGGCATCCGTGTGCGGGATGAACTCGTGCAGCGGCGGGTCCAGCAGCCGGATCGTCACCGGCAGGCCGGCCATGATGGTGAACA
>SECS01000109.1 GCA_004211435.1 Novosphingobium sp.
GTTGGCGTTGGCGTTGGCGTGGGTGATGGCGTCGGCGTTGGCGTTGGCGTTGGCGTTGGCGTTGGCGTTGGCGTTGGCGTTGGTGTCGGAGTGGGCGTCGGTGCCGGGGTCGGAGTAGGCGTCGGTGCCGGAGTCGGCGCAGGTGTTGGAGCCGGCGTGGGCGCCGGCGTCGGAACGGGCGTGGAATTGATGCCGTCGTTGTTGCAGGCGCCCAGCGCCACGGTCATGGCGATTATCGACGCTCTCAGCGAGCCACTGTTCATGATGTCATTCCCCTGTTGAACTGCGAAGGGACGCGCGTCTTGCGTCCGGTACGAAGTCCGGCGATCCCGCAGGTGCCGGCCCGTCGCTGCGCCCGTTCAGCGACGATCGCGGTGGGAATCCCGGGTCGTCACCGCATGGATGACGTGGCTTCGCTCGGCCGTCGCAGCGGGTGCGCCGCTCGCGAGTGTTCGCGGCAGGCGATGCCCATGCCCCTGTGATCTGCCCGTCCTTGCCCCCGCGGTCCGATCCGCTCGCCGGTTCGTTCACCGGCGCGAGAGCAGATTTGCCGCGCGCGCGCGCTTCGTCACCCCGCGTTCAGGGGGTCTGTGGGCAATTAAGTGCCTGCCGGGACGGGCAATTGTACGTGCAGGCGCGAGACGAAGCCGCCTGCAGGTGCCAGCCATGAGAGGTCTCCGCCCGCAACGGTCGCACGATCGCGGATGTTGACGAGCCCTGCGCCGGTCGCCGGGCCGTGCGGGTCGAAGCCCTTGCCGTCGTCCTCGATTACCAACGACAGTTCGCCGGCCTCGAGCGTGATCGAGACCCGCAGCAGGCTGCACTCGGCATGCTTGATCGCATTGCTCACCGCCTCGCGCACGATCGAGCGGACCGTGTGCAGCCGCGCCGCGTCGAGCACCGCTTCGGCCGAGGGTGCCTGCCAGTCGAGCCGGATGCCCTTGGTCTCGAGCCGCTCGGCGGTCTCACGGCGGATAGGGACAAGTGCCTCGCCGATCGGCAGGTCCTGCTGACCGGTACCGTTGATGATCCCGCGCAGGTCCGAGAGCGTGTCGCGGATAAGGCGGTCCTTGCGATCCGAGCGCGGGCTGTGCAGCGCATCGAGCAAGGTCGCGCCGACGTGATCGTGGATGTCCTGCGCGATGCGCTTGCGCTCGGTCGCCGCCCCCGCGTCGAAGGCGCCGCGGTTGCGCACGAGGTGATCGAACATCGCCGCGAGGTCGTTGGCAAGATCGACATCGGCGCGGTTGAACAGGTGTCGGCCGCGTTGGGCATTGGCCAGGCGCAGCGGCGGCACATCGCCCGCGGCGGGAACGATCAGGACCAGGCCGTCCTGGGCGAGGCGGGCTTCGGCGGTCTCGCTACAGTCCGCTTGCAGTGTGCTTTCGAGCGGATCGTAGATGCTTTGCAGCAACCTGGTCCAGGCCTCGCCGCGCGCCTCGGCGCCGTCCTGGAAGGCCGCGTCGGCGAGCCGCTGGAACCGCCCGCGCGTGTCCAGCGGGCGGCGGACCACGAGCCGCCCCCAGAGCAGGCCGCGCAAGGGCAGCCAGACCAGGCCGCAGACGAGCAGCGCCAGGCCGATCGACAGCCCCGGCGACAGGTGCAGCACCAGCAGGAACAGCATGTCGAGCACCACCAGCATGACCAGCGACAGCATCCAGGTCATCGTCCGCGCCCACCACTCGCCGAGGTCGAACAGGCGATAGCGGATGATGCCGAAGGCGAGGCCGGCATAGACCGGCACGAACAGCAGGAAGCCGAAGGCCTGCATCTTCGAGGTGTCGATGCCGAACATCTGCGGCACGAAGATCAGTGCCGCGAAGGCCGAACAGCCGACCAGCCAGGACAGCAGGAACCATTGCAGCGCGGCGCGCGCGACCGGATCGAAGCGGGTGCCGCGCCATTGCACGGCGGCGAGCGCGAAGGTCGCGATCAGGCCGACGAAGACGAGCGCGCGGCGTGCGAAGACCATCGAATCGAACAGACCGACCTGTTGGGCCACGAACCAGCCGACGAACAGCGCCACCACCGCGCGGCCGATCCAGGCCGGGGCGATCGCGCGGGGGTAGTAGAGCATCAGCGCGACGAGCGCGGCGATGAACAGGCTGCCGCCGAAGAAGTTCATGTCGCTGAAGAAGCGGAACGGCGCGGAAGCCATGGCCAGTTCGCGCGTGCCGTAGACCGCGGCGAAGGGGGAGAAGACCAAGGTGCTCGCACCGCTGAGCAGCAGGTAGCGCGCGCTGCGCAGCTCGCTGCGGAAGACCCAGATCGACCCCGCGATCAGCCAGGCAACGAGCCCGACGAAGAGCGCCACCCAGAATTCGGTGGGCAGGTCGCCGATCGGTCGCTGGGGCAGCGGTGTCACCGCCCAGATGCCCCCTTGCGCCCCGAACAGCTCCACCCGCGGCGCGCGCATCACCGCCGCCAACGCGTCCTGCCGGGCGAGGAAGGTTTCGTAATCGGCAAAGCGCGGCAGGTTGCCGTCGGGCTCGATCAGCAGGTCGCCGGCGGTCAGCTCGATCCGGCTGGTGCCGTCACCGATCGCTGTCAGGTGGGCGCCGAGTGGCACTGCGCGCGAAGGCCCTTGGACGCGTGCCGCGACGGTGGACCCATGCCCGTCGACGGCCAGCTTGAGCCCGAGCCAGGGCTGCGAGACCGCGAAATAGAGCACCGCGCAGGCGCACAGCAGTCCTATCGCGACCACGCCGATCATGCGGTCGCCTGGTGTCAATCTCCGTATCACCCGCACCCCCATGCGTGTTCTTGCCCGTCTCGGAGGCTACGCCGTAATCCGCCGAGAGAAACCCCCCAAATCGGGGATGTTCAATATGTTGGATGTGCTAATCTGGCGCGATGGGGGAACAGATCGACGCGCGGCTGTGCTTGCTGGTCGAGGATCAGGCGGCGACGCGCGCCTGGCTGAGAGAAGCCATCGAGCTGGCCTTTACCCCGGTGACCGTGGTCGAGCAGGTTACGGTGAAAGGCGCGCTGCAATGGCTCCACGCGCCCGAGCGCACGCGAAGGGCGCCCTGGCTGGCGATCGTCGATCTCGGCCTGCCCGATGGCCGCGGCATCGAGATCGTCAGGGCCGTGATCGCGACGTCGCCCGCGACCCAATGCGTCGTCGCTACCATCTACGGCGATGACGCACACCTGATCGAGGCGATCACCGCGGGTGCACAGGGCTACATCCTGAAGGAAGAGAACCGCGATCAGATCGTCGCGACGCTCCAGCGGATCGAGCGCGGCGAGCCGCCGCTTTCGCCCTCGATCGCCCAGCGCATCCTCGCGCTGTTCCGCGCGCCGGCAGCGCCGAGCGCCAACGAGGCGGGCCTCAGCGCGCGCGAGACCGAGACCCTGGCGCTGATCGCGCGCGGGCTGACCGTGTCCGAGGCGGCGAGCAAGCTCGGCCTCTCGACCAATACCGTCGCCGGCTACGTCAAGCTGATCTACCAGAAGCTGGGCATATCGAGCCGTGCCGAAGCCACGCGCGAGGCGGTGCGGCGCGGCCTGGTCTGATCAGGCGACCGCCAGCGGACGCGGCAATTTGCGTGGGCGGGCCGCACTCATCCGGCCGCCGCCGACCAGGGTCTGCAGGTCGATCAGCGCGCGCGCCAGGCCCAGGCCATAGGGCGCGGCGATGTAGCGCGGCTGCCAGACGGGTGCGAATTTCTCCTTGTAGGCGCGCAGCCCCTCGAAGCGGTAGAGCCCGCCGGCATGGCGGTAGATCAGCCCGCCGAGCCGCGCCCAGATCGGCGCCAGGCGGCGCGCCTCGAGTCCCGACAGCGGCGCGAGGCCCAGGTTGAACCAGTGGAAACCCTGGTCCTTGCCCCATTTCATCAGCTGGACGAACAGATAGTCCATCGTCCCATAGGGCATGGCCTCGGCATGGCGCATCAGGTCGACCGACAGTTCCTCGCGGTCGCTCGTGGCCCAGATGTTGGCGAAAGCGACGATGCGTCCCTGCTGCCGCACCACCGCGCAGTCGAAGCGCGCGATATAGGCGGGATCGAAGCGGCCGACCGAAAAGGCTTTCTCGGTCTGGCCCTTGATCGCCAGCCAGCCGTCGGACAGCGCGCGGAGTTCTTCCATCAGCGGCGGCACCTCGGCCGCGGCGACGATGGCGAAGCTGCCGCCCTCCCGCTCGGCGCGCCGTTCGGCGTGGCGCAGGTCCTTCATCGCTGCGCCGTCGAGCGTGAAGTCGGACAGCAGTACCCGTGCTTCCTCGCCGTACTTGAGCAGTTGCAGTCCGAGATCGACGGCGATCGGCATGGCCTCGATGCCGATTTGGTAAAGCAGCAGCCGCCCTTGCGCCTGGTCGGCCATCTCGCGGATGCGCCAGAGCAGGTCGGCCCATTCGGCCTTCGGGCCGAGCGGATCACCCATAACGATCCAGCTCTGCCCCTGGATCTGGTACATCAGCACGGCCTCGCCCGAGGGTGAGCGCAGGAAGCGCTTGTCGCCGGTCAGCGCGAGCAGGGCCTCGCTGCGCGGACTGTGCGCGATCGCAGCGGCGCTGGCGGAAACGTCCATGTCGCCGGCCAATGCCTGCGGCCGGGCGTGGCCGAACAGCCAGGTCGCGCCGAAGCAGACGAGCATCACCGCGACGCCGAAAGTCGCGCGCAGGAAGCGCGAGGCGTCGCCATTCCAGGCGAATTCCCACCAGAGGTCGTTCTGATAGTCGACGTGGCGATAGGCGAAGAAGCCGATCCAGACGGTCAGTGCGAGGCAGGTCGCGACCGCGGCGATCGGCCCAGGATAGCGCAGCGCGGCCGAGAGCACGGTGCGCCGATAGAACGCCGGCCGCGCCATCTGCAGCACCCCGGCCATGACCAGCAGGATCGTCGCTTCCTCATAGTCGAAGCCCTTGGCCAGCGAGAAGCCGGCGCCGGCCAGGAGCAGCGCGCGGGTCAGCACGAAGGCGGCGTCGACGCGGCGGAACAGCGCGGGGGCGAGCAGCAGCAGGCCGGTGCCGGCCAGGCTTGCGGCGATGTGCGAGGCTTCGACGAACGGCAGTGGCAGGACATGGCGCAAGGCGTGCAGGCGTGTGGGAATGGCGGGCAGCGAGCCCGAGATCAGCAGCACGCCGCCGCCGAGGAAGGCCATCGCCGCGAGGAAAGCAGGCGAGATGCCGCGCAGGACCATATGCATCGCATCGAGCGGCGCGCGCAGCCGGCGTCGTTCGTGCAGCGCCAGCAATACCGCGGCGATCGCCAGCGGCAGCAGGTAATAGATCATGCGATAGAGGATCAGCGCGGCCAGCAGTCGGGCCGGTTCGATCCCCGGCAGCGCGGCGACCATGACCGCCTCGAACACGCCCAGGCCGCCTGGCAGGTGCGAGAGCAGCGCGACGATCATCGCCAGCGCATAACCTAGGAAGAAGGCAGGGAACTGATCGGGCGTAGCCCCGTCGACCAGCACGTAGAGCGCGGCGCTGGCGGTGGCGAGATCGAGCGCGGCGAGCAGCGGCTGCACCGCCGCCTGGCGCGGGCTGGGGCGCGGGAAGCTCCAGCGCCAGAGCGTGATTGTGCCGCCGCCGCGGCGCCCGATCCAGACGATCGCACCAGCGAGTAGTGCCAGCAATAGGCCGCCGATCCCACGCTGCACTGCGGGATCGAGCGACCATCCCGCCATTTCCAGCGCAGTCGGGTGGATCAGCAGCGCGGTCCCGGCCATGGCGATCACGCCGCTCCAGAAGGTCAGGCTGGCGATCGCGATCACGCGCACGATGTCGGCGGGTTCGAGCCCTGCGGCCGTGTAGACGCGATAGCGTGCCGAGCCGCCGGTCAGCAGCGCGAAGCCCAGGTTGTGGCTGAGCGTATAGGAGGTCAGCGAGGCGAGCGCGGCGGTGCGATAGGGCAGGGGGCGGCCGATCATGCGCAGCGCCAGCACGTCGTAGAGCGTCAGCAGGAAATAGCTCGTCGCGGTGAGTGCGAGGGCCGCGGCGACCTGCCAGCCGGCGAGCGCGGCCAAGGCGCGACGGATGTCGGCGAGGTGGACCTCCTCGACGAGCGCGTGCAGCGCGGCGAGTGTCAGCAGCCCGACCGCGAGAACCGCGAGCAGTTCGAGCGAACGGCGATGCCGGGTCAGGAAGGTCATCTTGGTCCTTTCGCGCGCCCGCTCACACGCGGTGCCAGTCCTGCGATTTGCAGATGATGCCACCGAGGATGCAGCCGCTGATCTTGAGGTCGTTCGCGCCGCGCTGCTCGATCGTCGAGGCGAAGGTACGGCCCATGTCGGGCACATAGACCTCGCCGCGGTAGAGCCCGCGGCCGGTCGCGCGATAGCCGCGCAGCAGTTCGGTTCCGATCAGCCGCCCGGTGCCGCCATTGCGGGCGTCGGCCTCGGCCTGTGGCGCGGCCCAGACCACCCAGCCGCAGAGTTGGCCGATGGCGCCTGCGGGGCATGGGCCGGTCTGGACCTTCACCGAACCGTGCGGATTGATCCAGGTGCCGATCGCCTCGAAGCCGACCGTCGGCATTGGCGTGGCCTCGCCGTTGGTCGCAAGCAGGGTCATGGCCGCCGCGGCCAAGGTCAGAAACGTCCGGGTCATCGCTATCCTCCAGTCCGGTCTGGACCGGCCTGTGCTGCACGCAGGCTTTCGCCCCGATGGCTCGATCGCGAACTTTTGGTAATGTCGGCAGGCTGCGGACCGGTCTCCGCGATCTTGCTGCGCAGGGCGGCATAGAGCGCATCGGCGTCCCAGTGCAGCGGATGGCCACCGGGCAGGGCCACGCGCTCGACATTGGCCTGGCGCAAGTGCGGGCAGAGGCTGTCTTCCTCCTCGCGGCCCTGGATGCAGATCACCGGCGCCCAGGTGAGCTGGCGCGCCGTCGGCAGCGCCTGCGCGTCGGGCCTGGCCCAGTTGAACAGCTCGGCGGGCGAGGCGCGGAAGATCACGGTATCGCCGGGCACGACCAGGGCGACCATCTGCACGCGCCGGCGCAGATCTTCGGGCAGGCCGGTGGCGCCCACCTGCAGCATGTCGGCGCCGAACGACTGCCCGATCAGGATCACGCGATCGGCTTGCGCAAAGGCGAGGCCCCGCCGGATAGAGCGGGCGATGAAGGCCTGGACTTCGCCCGGGCTGTGCTTGCGACGGAATTCGACCAGCGAGCTGACGCCGAGCACGGGAACCCCGTCGGCGGCGAGCCGGTCAGCGATTTTCGGTCCCATGCCGACGCGGAAGCCCATGTCGCCCGAGAACAGCACGGCGACGGTACGCGGTGGAGCGAGCGCGACCGCGGCTCGTCCAGCAGGGACCTCGAAATAGGTGCCGCCGCCGAAATAGCCGATATGGCCGAGCCAGCCGGAGAAGCCGGCCAGCACGGCCGCGGCGAGGGCGAGACGGGTTCTTCCTTTTCGCGTCATGGCAAGAGATCCTACAGCCTTCTCCCAAGCTCCGCACATGACCGATCGTTCATCCTTCGCGCGGCCGGGCGCCATCATCTTTTCGCATGAAACGCGGGTGATTGCGCTGTGTCGCGGCGGTCAAGGTGGCCGCCGCATGACCAAAGGTTAAGTTGAACGCGGCGGCCTTTCCGACGATTTTCGAAGTCAGCGGCAGGGAGCCAATTCCGGTCGGACCCGCCGCTGAAAGACCAAAGGAATCGTCATGAACAAGAAGACGCTGATGCTCATCGCCGCGCTGACCCTGGGTGGCGCCGCGACCGCCAATGCCGCGACCACGACACCTGCCGCTTCGGCCAAGGCGCCCAAGGCACACAGCCACGCCGCGCCGGTTCACCACGCCGCGGTCGCCAAGCCCAAGGCCAGCAAGCGCAGCTGATCCCGTCCCTACCTCTTGCGGGGGCGTCCCCTTGCGCCCCCGCAATGGTTCCAGTCGTGCGAGGAAGGATGCGCGGTACCAGAGGACCCCTGCGCCGACCCCAGCGCCATCGCCCGAGCTTGACCCCATGGCTCGCGTTGTTCCTCTCCCCCATTGTCGCGTTGCTATTGCTTCTCTCGCATGCCGGCAGCCTTTGGCTCGATCGCGGCGCTGCCCATCCCAAGGGTGCCGCGATCTTGCCGGGGCTCACCGTCGAGGCCGCTTCATCCCTGCGCGGCCCGCTCGTCATCACCAGCATTCGCTCGAACAGCCCGGCGACGGGTCGCGGCGTGGCCGTGGGCGATGCCGTGTTGGCGATCGACGGTGAGCCCATCTTCTCGCTGGATCAGGCGCGGCGCAGCCTGCAAAAGGACAAGGCCGGCACGGTGGCGCTGCGGATACTTCACGGTCGCGAACTTCGTGAGGTTCGGCTGGCCCTCTGATCGGGGACGCCAAGGAGACGGGCATGGGTCATAAGCTGCTGGTGGTCGAAGACGACGCGGCCACCGCGACTTACATCGCCAAGGGCATGACCGAGGAAGGCTTCTCGGTAGACCATGCCGACAACGGCCGCGACGGCCTGTTCCTCGCGACCGACGGCGCCTACGACGCCATCGTGCTCGATCGCATGCTGCCGAGCATGGATGGCATGGCCGTGCTGGCTGCATTGCGCGCCGCGGGGATCGAGACGCCAGTGATCATTCTCTCAGCGCTCGGCACGCCCGACGATCGCGTCGCCGGTCTCACGGCGGGATCGGACGACTATCTCACCAAACCTTTCGCCTTCGCCGAGCTCCTGGCGCGTGTCCGCCTGCTCATGCGCAAGCGCGGGCCGGGACCGGCGGTTATCACCACGCTCTCGTGCGACGATCTCGAGATGGACTTGCTCTCGCGCAAGGTTCGCCGCAGCGGCAAACCGGTCGAATTGCAGCCGCGCGAGTTTCGCCTGCTCGAATACCTGTTGCGCCACGTCGACCAGGTCGTCACCCGCACCATGCTGCTCGAGGGCGTGTGGGACTATCATTTCGATCCCGGAACCAACGTGATCGACGTCCATATCAGCCGCCTGCGCCGCAAGATCGATGACGGCGCCGACCATCCGCTTCTTCATACGGTGCGCGGTGCCGGCTATCGCCTTGGCAGTTCGGCCTGACCATCGTGCGCTGGGGCATTCCGATCCGGTCGATCACCGCGCGTATCATCCTGCTGGCTTTTGCGCTGCAGTTCACGGTCACGGGTGGGGTGCTCGTTTTCGTCCAGCAGGCGAGCCAGCGTGCGCTCGCGGCCGAGCAGCGCGAGTCGATCGACGAACTGCGCGATGAACTCGCAGCCGCTTGGCGTGTTGGTGGAAGTGCCGAACTGCGCGGCCTGATCGAGGACCGCCTCGAAGCCACCCACGGCGCGGTCGCGGTGATCCTCTATGCCCGGGCCGACGGCACGCCGATCGCCGGCAATCTCAGCGCCTGGCCCACGGTGATCGCGCCGACGACGTCTTGGCGCACGATCGACCTTTACCGCACCGGCAGCGACCAGCCCGAACGCATGGGCGTGACCGCGATCCGCCTGGCTGACGGCAGCCGTTTGCTGACCGGCCACGTCATCGAAGCCAACCTGCTGATCGCGCGGGTCAATCGCGAGGCGATGCTGGCCGCGCTCGCGGCCAGCCTGGTCATGGCGCTGCTCGGCGCGCTGATCATCGGCCGCGCGCTGTCGCGCCGGATCGAGACGATCGCCGCCACCGCTCATGCGGTCGGCGAGGGCGCTCTGGCCGCGCGGGTGGAAACCAGCGGCAGTGGCGACGCCTTCGACGTCCTCGGTAATTCGATCAACGCCATGCTCGATCGCATCGAGGCGCTGGTTTCGCAGCTGCGCCTGATCACCGATGGCCTTGCCCACGATCTGCGCTCGCCCGTCACACGCATGAAGTCGCTGATCGAGCGGGCGATCGTCGATACCCGCGATCCCGAGGCGCTGGTCTCGCTCGATCGCGTAGCGCAGGAGGCCGAAGCGCTGCTGGCGATGCTCTCCACCGCGCTTCAGATCAGCCGCGCCGAGGCCGGTATCGGCCGCGAGCGGTTCACCGCGGTCGACCTCCCCGGCCTGCTCGAGGATCTCGTCGAAATCTACGGGCCGCTGGCCGAGGACGAAGGCTTCACGCTGGCGGCGGAAGCGCCGGCAGGTCTGCAGGTCATGCTGCATCGCGAATTCGTCAGCCAGGCGCTGGGCAACCTGATCGAGAATGCGCTCAAATATGCCGCGGGTGGCAGGCGAATCGTCCTGACCGCGCGCGAGCGGCGCGGCACCTTGCTGCTGGAAGTGGCCGACGACGGCCCGGGAATCGCGCCCGAACAGCGCGAAGAGGCCCTGACCCGCTTCGGTCGACTCGATCCTGCGCGCCATCTGCCCGGTTCCGGATTGGGCCTTTCGCTGGTGAGCGCCGTCGCGCATCTCCACGGCGGCACGGTCGAGCTCGACGACAATCGTCCGGGCCTGACCGTGACGATGTCTCTCCGCGATCTGCCGCGGCCGACACGATCGGCATAGCGTTCACACGCGATGGGCGCTTGGGTCGCTCCACCCCATTAGGACCGCACGTCCGAGAGGGGGCAATGTAGAATCCCGGCGTCCGGCGGATGGTTTGATCGCTTGAAGTTGGCGTCCGACGTCGCGTTCGATCCCTGACATGATCCCAGAAGCTTTTCTTGTTTTCTGTGGAAGCCAAGGCACTCACTGACTTACACGATTGGCCGCGAGCGCTTCATCGCCTGGCGATTGTTAGCCGTCGCTGGGCGACAGACGTGCTGAAGTCGAGTGGGAGTCGAGGAATTATGGATCACGTGGTACGCTGGAGGCGTTCGGACAAGGTTGGCCATCTCGCGTTCTGTCGATCTAGCAAGCGTAACGCGCTGCGGATGGCGGACTGGGCAAAGCTGTCCGACATGCTCGAGGTGATCTCGAAGGCGGGAGTCCAAGCGTTGATTATCGAGTCGTCGGACCCGGAGGTTTTTTCTGCTGGTTCGGATCTCGTCGAAGTCGAAGCTTTGAGCAAAGAGCCAGGCGATGCCGCTCCTTTTGCGATCGCGATGCAGCGGGTGATGCAGCAACTCGGCGCGGGACCGATGGTTACCTTGGCCGCCATTGCGGGACCTTGCCATGGCGCCGGCGTTGCGATCGCTATGGCTTGCGATATTCGGGTAGCAGGTCCGCGCGCGACATTCTCGATCCCACCTGCAAAATTCGGAATCTCCTATCCGAGCGGTGACATTCGCCGACTCGCCCGGCTCGTGGGTCCAGGGCAGGCCGCTCGTCTGTTATACAGCGCAGAAACCATCGATGCCCAGGAGGCGGCGCGTATCGGCCTGGTCGATCTTCTCGATGACGATGTCGCGGCGCGCTGCCAGGACCTTGCCCAGAAGATCGCGGCGAATTCAGGAGAGAGTATTACGCTGCTCAAAGGTGCGCTAGATCGGGATCTGTTGGCGGCAGGACCGGATCAGCAGTTTCTCGACGGTTTTCGGACCGCAGACTTCCTGAGGTTTGCAGGACGAAATCGAGGCCAGGTCTGACAGACCCGAAGGCCTTGATTTTCGCCCGACGGCTGCAAGCGACGCCTCCGTCGTCCGACATCCAGTCGCCGAACAGCGACGCCGTACCTTCGATGGAAGTGGGCGTAGCATCATAGTTTGCTGGCGCTCGGGAGCTTGGTCGGGCAAGGGGCCGCCGAAATCGCGTTTTTGTCGTTGCGGCCTCGCCGCCATACGACACGTTTCAGGAAAATAGCGGGCTTATGACTAGCAACGATTACGGTGCGGATGAGGACATGCCGGTTATCGATCTCGACAAGGGCTCGATTCAGCGGCTGATCGCGCGTGCGAAGCACCGCGGCGTTATATCGGCCAAAGAGCTCGATGCTGCGCTGCCACGTGAGCAGATGTCGACCGACCAAATCGAAGACGTGATGGCGGCGATTTCCGAGATGGGCATCAACATCGTCGAGAATGACGAAGAGACGGATCCCGATGCTGATCCGTCCGGTGACAATGATTCCGATGACGATGATGCGGAGCAGGATCGCGGTGGAGCTGACCACGAGGCGATCGCGGCGCGTGGGGGCAGCAAGAAGGCGGAGACTGCTGGCCGTTCCGACGATCCAGTACGCATGTACCTGCAGGAGATGGGCGCGGCCGAGGTGCTCAGCCGCGAGGGTGAGGCAGCGATAGCCAAGCGCATCGAGTGCGGTCGCGACACGATGATCCTGGGCCTCTGCGAGAGCCCGATCACGTTCCACGCGATCATCCAGTGGTCCGAGGCGCTCAACAACGGCGAGATGCAGCTGCGCGAGATCCTCGATCTCGACGCGATGCTCTCGAAGGAGCCCAAGCCCGAGAACCTCACCGAGGACGGCGAGGAAGACAACGGCGAGATCAG
>SECS01000254.1 GCA_004211435.1 Novosphingobium sp.
CGTGATCTGGTCTCGGTCCAGATCGGCGATACCGGCGGTCGCAACGCCCCAGTTGCCGTAGACGAACTGTTGCGCCGTAAGCTGGACGAACTCGTAGTTGCGGTTCAGCGGGCCTTCGACGGGATTGGAGCGATCGACGATGTAGTTGACGGTCGCCAGGTTGCGGCGGCCCCAGCGACCGTCGAGCGCGGCCTCGGCGCGGCGGATGTCGCCGGACGAGTCGATCAGGGCGTGTGCGCGCCCGCGAATGCGGTCCGACGGCTCGAAGTCCGCCTGGACCACCCAGTCGGAGGTGCGATCGGCCAGACCAGTGGGATCATACAGGTCGGTGGGATCGTCCGGGATCGGGACGCGGAACCCGTCTTCGCGGTCCGCGCGCAGGCTGCGGCCGACGAACAGACTGGCGGTGCGCCCCTCGGCCCAGCGCAATGTCGCGCGGCCGCCGGCGGTGATACGTGCGCCGCCTTCCAGCAGGTCGTAGCCGGGGAATCGGTCGACGGCGAACAGGCTGGTCTCGTCCAGCGCAGAGGTCTGGCTGTCTTCATTGGGGATGCGCGGATCGAGGTCCGGATCGTTGGCGATCAGCAGTTGGCCGACCGGCTCGAGGATCAATGAGGCGCCGCCCCTCAGCGGCTTGAACAGCGGGTAGCTGAAATCGACACCGGCCGCGGCGCGGGTGCGAGTGATGGTAGCATCGTCGAGGCCCAGCGCCGGCGGAAGGTCACCGATCGAATAGGCGTCGACGCGAAGATCGACGAACGGCTCGAAGCGGAAGCCCTCGCGCGTCGTGACGATGCGGCGCCATTCCGCCTGACCGGAAATGCGGCGGCTGTCTACGCCGCCGGCGCCCAGGGTCGTAGCCGGGATCATCTCCGGGCGCAGAACGGGCGAGCCGACGTAGGCGTCGCGGAACAGGGCGACCGCCGAGCCGCGCAGGCGCAGGCGACCGCCGAACATCAGGTCTTCAGGCTCCCACCGCGCGTCCACCAACGGCGCCACGACCGGCAGGCTGTCGTCATCCTCGAAAACGTTGAGTCCCAGAGCGTCCTCGTTGGTCTGGGCGACGCGCAGGCTCTGGATCGAGAAGGCGGCGACGGACACGTAGGACCGCTCGGTCTGACGCTCCGCATAAAGCTGCGAGATCAGCCGACGCTGGTCGCCGAAATACAGACCGTTGTCCTGATACGGGCTGGAGATGTCGTATCGGTCGAACAACGTCTTGTCCGAGGTCCGCTCGGCCGTGAAACCCCACCGCCACGGGCCGTCAGGGTCGAACCGGCCCCAGCCGAGGACGTAGCTGCGACTTTCGGTCTCCAGCGGAATGTCCGCCGTGCCGTCCCCGTCCGCGTCATAGTCGCCGAATGGTCGTTCGTACGTGTAGCCCCCACGTAGCACGATCGTGCCGTCATCGAAGCGGCGTCGCCATTGCAGGTTCAGGAACGGCGCGACCCGGCCGTTGAACTGGGGGCTGATCAGCCAGTCCTCGGACGGCGAGACGACATGCAGATACGGCGTCTCCACCGACAGGCCGCGACCGTCGTCGTAGTTGATGATGGGCACCAGCAGGCCGGAAGCCCGCTCCACTGTCGGGTCGGGGTGCGAGAAGAACGGCAGATACAGGACCGGCACTCCGCCGACCTTGAACACGGCGTTGCGGTAGAGGATGGCGCGCAGCTCTTCGTCCTGCACCACCTTCTCGGCCTGGATCGAGATGCTGGGCGTCTTGGGGTTGCCCTTCTCGTCACAGATCGGGCAGGGGGTGAAGATCGCGTAGTTCAGCTCGTTCGCGCTCTCGCCGCGCCGCACGGCCGTAGCGGCCATCAGGCTGGAGCCGTTGCTGAGCCGGGTAGCGAAATCGACGGCGACGCCGACCTGCAACTCCGCATCGGTCCGCAGTTGGCTGGCGTAGGCGACATCGCCGTTCGGGGAGACAATCTCCGCCTGCCCAGCCGCCGAGGCGACCCCGGTTCCCAGATCGTAGGCGACCTGATTGGCGCGAAGCGTATAGCCTCGGGCCCGCACCAAGGCGCGTTCGCCGCCGTCGGCCCCCTGAGCGGTGATCAGATCGCCCTGTCGCGTGGCGGACTGGGCGTCGACATAGACGCCGCCATCGCCCAGACCGTCGCTGGCGGCAGTTTCCGTCGCCGTCGTGCTTTGCGCGAGGGCTGCCCCGGAGACGAACATCGCCGCGAGCGTGCTCAGCGCCGCGCCCGTGCGCAGCTGCGACCGCATCGATCGACGCTGACGTTCCTGACGCATACTCTGTCCGTCGCTGCTCAAGCCTTCGGCCAGCGCTTAGCCGTCTTCGGTATAGAACAGCAAGGTGAAGGCGGCGAGCGCGGTCAGAACGGGCGGAAGCCAGGCCGAAAGGAACGGCGGCACGACCTCGGCCGAGCCCATCGCCGCCGAAAACTGGTTCACAAAGAAGAAGGCGAAGCCGAGCACGACCGCCGCCACACTCATCTTCACCAGGTCGCCCAGACGCATCAAGCGCAGCGAGAAGGCCGCCGCCAGGATCGACATGGCCGCGAACATCAGCGGCGTGGCCAGCAGCTGCTGCAATCGAAGCCGGTAGGCCGTGGACGAGAAGCCGGCGTTCTCCACCCGCGTGATCTGGCCGGGCAGGGACCAGAACGACGTCGACTGCGGCCGGGCGAAACGCTGAAACGCCTCGCGATCGGCCAGGCTGGAGGGCAGGTCGAGTGTCGAGTATCGCACCGCGCGCTGACCGGTCTGGGCGCCGA
>SECS01000110.1 GCA_004211435.1 Novosphingobium sp.
AGGATCGTCGCCGGATAGGACTTGAGGAAGTCCTCCAGCCACAGCACGGCTTCGAGATCGAGGTGGTTCGACGGTTCGTCGAGCAGCAGCAGGTCGGGCTGCGAGAACAGCAGCGCGGCGAGGGCCACGCGCATCCGCCAGCCGCCCGAGAAGCTTTCGAGCGGGCGGTGCTGCGCCTCTTCGTCGAAGCCGAGGCCGACCAGGATGCGCGCGGCGCGCGAGGGTGCCGAATGGGCGTCGATCGCGATCAGCCGCTCGTGGATCTCGCCCAGATGGTGCGGATCTTCGCAGGTCTCGCTCTCGATCATCAGCGCGGCGCGCTCGACGTCGGCGGCCAGCACGGTCTCGAACGGGGTGGCATCCCCGCCCGGCGCTTCCTGCGCGATGTAGCCGAGCCGGCTGCCGCGCGGCATGGCGACAGAGCCCGTATCGGGTTCGAGCATGCCGGCAATGACGCGCACGAGCGTGGACTTGCCCGCGCCGTTGCGGCCGATCAGGCCAATGCGGCCGCGTGGCGGCAGCTTGGCCGTAGCGTCGTCGATGATCGTGCGTCCGCCAAGGCGAACCGTGATGCCGGAAAGGTTGAGCATGGCGCGCGCCTAGCAGGCGCGGCGCGCGACCGGAAGCTCGGATCAGCTCAGCGCCGACTCCTTAGCGGAAGAATACCAGCCAGAGGATCAGGATGACGGGGATCGGAACGCCGACCAGCCAAAGAAGCAGAGCCTTGCCCATGATTTAACTCCTCGATTTCGGTTTGGCATGAAACCACCGGTCGCGCGGAAGGTTGCTGAGGGCTGATCGAGATCATGTTTCAAGACACGAGGACCGGCCGCGATGGATCGCCTGTTTACCCGCTTTTCCACGCTGATCTCCGCGGCGACCGGCCAGCCCCTGGCCTTCGTTCTGGCTTTCGGGGTGATCGTCGTATGGGGCGTCACCGGGCCGCTGTTTCACTATTCGGATACCTGGCAGCTCGTGGTGAACACGGGCACGACGATCGTCACCTTCCTGATGGTCTTCCTGATCCAGAACAGCCAGAACCGCGATGCCGCGGCGATGCAGGCCAAGCTCGACGAACTGATCCGCGCCGTCGACAATGCGCGAGAGCAGTTCATCGCCATCGAGCACCTGACCGATCGCGAGATCGAGAATATCCGCGCCGCGCTCGAGCGCGAGGTCAGCTGCAAGCCGGGCGAGGAGGACACCGCGCGCAGGTCGCTCGAACATCTGCTCAAGCGCCAGTGAAGCGATGATCGCGATCGTCGCGGGATTGTAACCGAGCTGGGGCAGGTCTGGTGCTCGAAGGAGCACGCCGATGAACCCGCCCGCCAGCCCCGCCGACCTCGACCGCATCAAGGAAGAGATCAGCGACGATTTCGACGAGGAACTCGAGCTCGAGCTCGAGGATGCACGGCTCGAGGACGTCGAAGGGATCGACGACGAGGAATTCGACCTCGAAGCGCGGCGAAGCCGCCGGCTCGACCGCCGCGTCTACTTCCGCGAGCTGTTCCGCCTGCAGCACGAGCTCGTCCGCCTGCAGGACTGGGTCGTCCACCAGGGCCTGCGCGTCGTGGTGATCTTCGAAGGGCGCGACTCGGCGGGAAAGGGGGGCGCGATCAAGCGCATCACCCAGCGGCTTAACCCGCGTGTCTGCCGCGTCGCGGCGCTGCCCGCGCCCAACGAGCGCGAACGCACGCAATGGTATTTCCAGCGCTACGTCCAGCACCTGCCCGCGGCGGGCGAGATCGTGCTGTTCGACCGGTCCTGGTACAACCGCGCCGGCGTCGAGCGTGTCATGGGCTTTTGCAGCGAGGACGACGTCGAGGAATTCTTCCGCTCGGTTCCCGAGTTCGAGCGGATGCTCGCGCGCTCGGGCATCATCCTCATAAAATACTGGTTCTCGATCACCGACGAGGAGCAGCAGTTCCGCTTTGCGCTGCGCATCCACGATCCGCTCAAGCAGTGGAAACTTTCGCCGATGGACGTGGAATCGCGGCGCATGTGGGAGGACTATACGCGGGCGAAGGAAGCCATGCTCGATCGCACGCACATTCCCGAAGCACCCTGGTGGGTTGTCGCGGCCGACGACAAGAAACGCGCGCGGCTCAACTGCATCGATCACCTGCTTTCACAGTTCGCCTATACCGACGTTCCCAAGGCAGCGGTGCACCTGCCGGACCGCGTGCGGCACGACGACTACATCCGCCATCCGGTTCCCGACGAGATGTACGTGCCGGCCAAGTTCTAATTCGGTCGCTAACGGACGTAGTTTTTTGATCGCCGGCACGGGTCATTCGTGCGTCTCAGGCGTTAGGCCTTTCTGAATCGGGGAGATCCAATACCGAACCCAAGCGAAAGACCTCATCCATGTCGGTCATCAAGATCCTGCTCGTCGAGGACGAAAAAGACATTCAGTTGATCGTCAAGATCGTGCTCGAGAAGAGCGGCGATTTCGCGATTGAGACTTTCGACGACGGAATCTCGGCGCTCGAACATCTGTCGGCCGAGCGGGATCGTTACGATCTTGCCGTGGTGAACTTCAGGCTTCCCGGCATGCACGGGTTGGAATTCATCCGGAAGATGCAGGCCATCCCCGCCTATGCGGACCTTCCGGCGATCCTCATTTCAGCTGCCCTGTTCGAGCGTGACCTCAACGGATACGAGGATATCGGTGTGCTCGGCCTGATTTCGAAGCCGTTCGACGTGAAGGGATTGCCGCGCCAGGTGATGGACCTCTATCGCAGGCGCGACGGCTAGACGGGCCCTGCGCAACCATTTCGCCGGATCGCGCGTTTCTCGAGCAGATCGTGATCTTCGATCAAGCGAGGGGTGTCATGCAGGTCCAGTCCGCCGCCGCAGCCCAGCCCGCCAGGATTCTCGTCCTGGAGGACGACGTATTCAACGCCATGCTGATGGAGGAAGCGCTCCAGGCTGCGGGGCACGAGGTCGTTGGTCCGGCGCTGACCATACCGCGCGCGATGAAACTTCTTGAAGACGGCGCGGTCGACGCGGCCGTGATCGACCTCCAGATCAACGACGACGTCTCATTCGACGTCGGTCGCCGGCTTGATGAACTGCAGATCCCTTGGGCGATCACCACGGGACATGCGCCCAATGCGATCGCGCCGCGGTTTTCGCACGTGCGGGTGCTGCCAAAGCCTTTCACCGTGGCCTCGCTGCTCAAATTCGTCGATGCGACGCTGCAGAGCCGATTGGGCTGAAGCCTGCCGTCTTCGATCGTGCCGGATGATGAAATTCCTTGTCAGTGGGGCGCGAGGCGTGCTTGGACGCCGCACCGGAATCTTCGGGGAAAGCCATGGCCGATCTGTATCTTTCGCTGGGCGAAGCCGTCGACGGCCTGACCTTCGTCAACGTCCAGGCCACCGACGCGCCGATCGAGCCGGCGCCTGTCTTCGTCGCGCCCGTCGCGTCGGCCACAGCCGGGGAGGATGACGCCGTCGAACTCGCCTTGCTGCAAGGTCAGATCGTCACGCTGGTCGGTTTCGACTCCGTCGGCGGCATTTTCACGATCTGACCGGCTCAGCGCCGGATGAAGCCCATCCAGCGAAGAAGCGCATAGGTGCCGGCTGCGGCGGCGAGCGCCAGCAGGATGGCGATCACCGTTCCGCCCGAGCCCTGTAGCCCCATGCCGCCGGTGTTCATGCCGAACACGCCGGTCACCAAAGTCGTTGGCAGCATCAGCGCGGTCATGATCGAAAGCAGGTAAAGGTTCTGGTTGGTCCGCTGCTCCTGCTGGATGTCGATCTCGTCGCGCAGGACGCGGAGCTGACCCTGGATCGACATGATGTCGCCGTCGAGCCCCAGCAGGCGCTGTGACAGATTTTCCATCACCGGCTGGAGCGTCGCGGGTACGTCGCTGTCGCGTTCCAGCCGCTGGAACACGCTGCGCATGCCCTCGAGCAGGCGGTGGATCTGCGCGAGGCGGCGGCGCAAGGTGATCAGTTCGCGGCTGGTGGGTGTGTGATGTCCATCGAGGAACGCGTCTTCGGCCGCCTGGACCTCGCGCTCGAGCGAGCGGGCGATATCGCCGATGTTCTGCGCGATCGCGCCGACCATCAGATCGAGCGCCGCGGCCGGACTTTCCGGGAGCGCGCCGGCCTCGATCCGGCGCCGGGCGATGTCGGCCGAGCGCACGGGGTGGAGCCGGGTGGTGATCACCAGATTCGGGCAAAGCGCGATGCGCACCGCGCCGATGCGGTCGGTCTGGGTGCGTTCGAAGTCGCGCTCGAAATCGTGGATGACACAGCCGACGCAATTGGCCTGCGCCACCGAGCGCTGATGCTGATCGGAGGACAGCAGCAGTTCGCGCACTTCGGGCGGGAGGTCGGCCGACTGTTCGAGCCAGCGGCGCGTACGCAGGTCGGCGAGGCTCAGGTGCAACCAGCGGAAGGTCTCGCCGACCGTGTCGCGATCGTCGCAGCCGGTCAGTTCGCGCGCGCCCTCGGCCGCGAAGGCCATGCCCCAGATCAGGCCGGGCCCGAGCGGATCCGATGCGGGACGGTCTTCCGCCAAGCCGGTTACATCAGGGCCGAGAACAGCGCGTAGAGCCCGCCCGAGAGCAGGATCGAGATCGGCAGGGTCAGCACCCAGGCCATCAGCAGGTTGCGCACCGTGCTCATCTGCAGACCCGAATTGTTCGCCGCCATCGTGCCGGCGACGCCCGAGGAGAGGACGTGGGTGGTCGAGACGGGCAGGCCGAGGTGATCGGCGCCGAAGATCGTGCCCATGGCGACGAGTTCGGCCGAGGCGCCCTGCGCATAGGTCAGGTGCGACTTGCCGATCTTCTCGCCGACCGTGACGACGATGCGCTTCCAGCCGACCATCGTGCCAAGGCCGAGCGCGAAGGCGACGGCGATCTTGACCCAGAGCGGGATGAACCGCGTCGCCTGGTCGAGGTCCTTCTTGTAGCTGTCGAGCACGGCGGCCTGCGGCTCCGCGATACCCGCGGGCTTGTCCTTGCTCAGCCGCTTGATCGCCTCGGAGGCCAGGTACATGTCGTTGCGCATGTTGTTGACCGCGGCGCCGGGCACCTTCGCCAGCGAGCCGTAGCCCTGGACCTGGCCGTCGATGTCGCGGATCAGCACGGCGAGCGCGGGCTTCGTCTCGGGCGCATATTGGCGCTCGGCGATGTAGCGCGTGACCGTGGCGCGAGCGGCGACGGTATCGGCCCCGGCGGGGGCGGTAGGATCGAGCACGGCACTGGCCGCGGCCGAGTTGACGTGGAACTCGCTGACGTATTGCGCCGGCACCGCACGGTTGAGCGCATAGGCGGTGGGAACCACGCCGATCAGGATCAGCATGATCAGGCCCATGCCCTTCTGGCCGTCGTTCGAGCCGTGCGCGAAGCTGACGCCAGTGCAGGTGAAGATCAGCAGGCCGCGGATCCACCAGGGCGGCGGGGTATCGCCCTTGGGCGCCTCGTAGAGCGCCTTGTTGCGCACCAGCACCTTCATCGTCAGCAGCAGCAGCGCGGCGACGCCAAAGCCGATCAGCGGCGAGATCAGCAAGGCCTGGCCGATCTCGGTGGCTTTGGTCCAGTCGACCCCGGCCGTGCCGCTGCGGCCGTGGAGCATGGCATTGGCGATGCCGACGCCGATGATCGAGCCGATCAGCGTGTGCGAGCTTGAGGCGGGAATGCCGAAGAACCAGGTCGCAAGGTTCCATACGATCGCCGCGATCAGCAGCGCGAAGACCATCGCGAAGCCCGAATTCGAGCCCACCTGGAGGATCAGTTCGACCGGCAGCAGCGAGATGATGCCGAAAGCGACCGCGCCCGTCGACAGCAGCACGCCGAGGAAGTTGAAGAAGCCCGACCAGACCACGGCGACGTGCGCGGGCAGGGCATTGGTGTAGATCACCGTCGCCACGGCATTGGCCGTATCGTGGAAGCCGTTCACGAATTCGAAGCCGAGCGCGATCAGCAGCGCGACGAACAGCAGGACGAAGGGCAGCAACACCGTGGTATCGACCCCCGCGGCGCTGGCATCGCCATAGACGCTCCAGACGACGTAGAGCAGCGCGGCGAGGATCGCGGCGCCGAAGCCCACGAAACCGGCGCGGCCCAGGCCGCGGTCGAGGTTCGGTCGGCCGGCCTCGGCGATGTCTGCGGTAAGTGTTGCCATGGTCGATTCGTCCCTTCGACCCTGGGCGTAGGAACACACTGTTACACTCGCATGTCCGCGGTCCGACCGCGTAGTCGTGGCAAGGGCGAATTCAGGATGCGTTTACCATCTTGAGGCTATGAAAAGCGCCATGTCGCACCCGATCACTCCGCGCCGTGACGAACGTCGTCCCGTGAGGATGGCTGCTACCTGCCGCACGCAGAGCGGGATGCGCGACAATGGCTATATTTCCGATATATCGCAATATGGCTGTCGTCTGACCACGAGCACGCTGGCCGTGCGGATCGGCACGCGTATCGTCATCCGCCCACAAGGGCTCGAAGGTGTCAGCGGGACGGTTCGGTGGATCGAGGGGCCGCATGCGGGCATCGAGTTCGACGCGCCGCTCTATGGCCCGGTGGTCGATCATCTCAGCCAGATGCACGCAGCGAACCAGCCGGTGGCCGTCTCCTCCTGCTGACCGGCCGGAAAGGCGCTGGCCAAGCCCGAGGCTAGCTGCAACACTCCTCCCAAAGCGGCGTCGCAGCGCGCCGATGGGAGATGCATCAGTGACCGCCATCCGTTCCGAATCGGCGCAGGACGCGCCAAACCATCCGCTTGCCGTGCGCATGGGCGTGATCGCCTGGCTCTCGCACAATGTCCTGATCGGCTCGATCTTCGGGACGGCGGGTATTCTGCTCAAGCCCATGCAGGAACGGCTCCAGGTCACTCCCGAACTGGCTTCGGCCGGCGTGCCGATGGTGATTCTCGGTTCGGCGATCCTCGCCTCGGTCGCGGGCGTGCTCGCTTCGCGCTTTTCGCTGCGCAGCCTGATCGCGGGCAGCGCCATAGCCTCGGCGCTGGCCTGGCTGCTGCTCGCCTTTACCACGAGCTTCGTCGCCTATCTCATCGCCTTCGGTCTGCTGCTCGGCCCGGCCATGTCGCTGGCGGGCGCTGTCGTGCCGCCGACTCTGGTCACGCGCTGGTTCAACCGCAACCGCGGACTCGCCATCGGCCTCGTCCATCTGCCCGTGATCGTCACGATCATGCCCGTAGCGGGCAATTGGGTCGTCGAGCATCATGGCGTCGAGACTCTGTTCCTCGCGCTCGCGGCGCTGTCCGGCCTCGTGCTGCTGCCCGCGGCGCTGCTCGTGATCGACCATCCGCCGGGCGAGACCGCCAAGCAGGCGGTCAGCACCGGCGATCCGGTGATCGCCGATACCGGGCTGGGCCTAGCGCAATTGCTCAAGAATCCGGTATTCTGGGGCCTCGCCATCGCCGTGGGATCGATCAACACCAGTTCGGTGCTGCTCGGCGTGCATCTCGTGTCGATGGGTGAATCCTGGGGCTTCACGCGCGACCACTCGGCGCTGCTCGCGTCGGTCATGTCGATGGTCGGTATTCTCGGCTCGATCCTGTTCGGACTGGTTTCAGACCGCATCGGCGGAGGGCGGACGCTGGCGCTGATCACCTTCGACGCCGGCCTGCTGTGGCTGGCCCTCCTGCTCGGCCTGCCGTTTCCTGTCGTCGCGGTGATTGTCGGCCTGATCGGCATGCACGGATCGGGCGCGATCCCCGCGCTCAGCCGCGCCATTTCCGACGCCCTGGGGGCGGCGAGCTTCAGCCGCGCCTATGGCCTGGCGACGACGCTGACCTTGCCGCTGATGGTCATCGGCGTGGTGGGGACGGGCACGGTCTATCGGATCAACCACGACTATGCGGTGACGATCGTGGCGATGGTCGGCTATTTCGCGGTGTCGGTGCTGCTCGCGCTATGGGCCTCGGCCAAGCGTGCGGCCCCCGTCGTGGCGGCGCCCGCCGCGGCCTAGAAGCCGCGCTGGACGGTCACCATCGACTGACCGGTGACGGGGTAGCCGTAGTCCTCGGGGATCGTCAGCCAGCGTTCGCCGTCGCGGTCGACCTGGCGCGGGGTGATCATCCGCACGGGAATCGCCTCGGCCTGCGCGCGCGCTTCGGCGAACGAGGAGAACAGCGCCAGCCGGTCGAGATTGCGCCGCGTCGGGAAGATCACCTTGATGTCCCCGGCGTCGGCCAGGCGCAGCGCCTCGGCGGCGCTCGCCCAGAACAGACGCGTGTTCTCGGTCGCGTCGACGGTAATGTCGACCGCACCGGTGCCGAGATCGGCGAGGAAGAAGCGGGTGTCGAACGAGCCCTCGCGCATCGGGCACCAGTGCGCGAAAGGCACGAGCCCGGCGAGATCGAGCGTCCAGCCGAAGCGATCGAGTACCGGCGCGAGTTCGCCCGTCTCGAGCAGCAGCGCGCGCGCGGCGATCGCATCGGTGACGGTGACGGGCTGCTCGACGGCGATGGCGAGGCCGGTCTCCTCGAGCGTCTCGCGCACGCCTGCGACACGCGAGGCGGCGATCTCGGGATCGGCCTGGGGTGCGAGCCGCGCTGCGAGCACGCGGTCGGCCTCGTCGACACGCCCGCCGGGGAACACCGCGGCGCCGCCGGCAAAGCGCATCTCCTTGGCACGCTGGACCATCAGGAGCTGCGGCGGACCGCCCTGCGGGCAGTGGCGGAAGATCACGACGGTGGCCGCGGGGATCACTTTGGCAGGTACGGCGGCGGTGTCGTCGGATTGCGCGTTCATCGGTGTATTGTCCTGCCGCCAATCGCGCGTGGCAAGGAAAAAGCGGCGGGCCGGAACCGGCACGTGCTGTCGGAAAACCTTACAAGTCGCGATGAAATTCCGGTAGGCATTCTTCCGAAAGCCCCGAAAATAAGCCATTTCTACGAATTGGCACGCCTCATGCTATGTATGGGGTACCCCAACGTAGTCTCGAATATGAGGCGGGGCCGGATCTAGTCTCCCCGGCTCCGCCTCCTCCCCCTCCGGGACGGGGTTTTCCAAAATCGCCACCCTCATCCCAGCTTCGCTAACGTCCTGCGGGCGCAAGCTTCGCCATTCCTCTCCCGCTGACGGGAGAGAAGCGAGACTGCTGAGCGCAGCGAAGCTAGTCGCAGCGGTGAGGGTGGAGGGCCTCAGCCCTCGGCGAAGAGGCCCTGCAGTTCGCCGGCCTCGAACATCTCCATCATGATGTCGCTCCCGCCGACGAACTCGCCCTTGACGTAAAGCTGGGGGATCGTCGGCCACTCGGAGAATTCCTTGATGCCCGAACGGATCTCCAGATCCTGGAGAACGTCGACGCTCTCATAGGTAACATTGAGATGGTCGAGAATCGCCACGGCGCGGCTCGAGAAGCCGCACTGCGGGAACAGCGGTGTGCCCTTCATGAAAAGGACGACCGGGTTGGACTGGACGATTTCGGCGATGCGGCTCTGTGCGTCGGACATGGCTTGGTAGGGACCCTGATTTATGCGGTTCCTAGTTGGGAACCTCGGTCTTGAGTTGCAAGGCGTGGAGCTCGCCGCCCATGCGGCCGCCGAGCGCTTCGTAGACCAGCTTGTGTCGCTGCACGAGCGACTTGCCGCGGAAGCTTTCGGAGACGACGCGCGCCGCATAGTGATCGCCGTCGCCGGCGAGGTCGGTGATCTCGACCTCGGCATCGGGCAGGGCGGCGCGGATCAGCGCCTCGATCTCTTCGGCGGGCATCGCCATGGGCTCAGGCCTCGCCCATCAGCGCGCGGCGGGCTTCGACGGCCTTGTCGGCGAGCGCAGTGCGAACTTCGCCCTCGCTGGCGTCGACGCCGGCCGAGACCAGATCGCCGAGCAGCTTGCGGATCACGTCCTCGTCGCCGGCTTCCTCGAAGTCGGCCTGGACGACGCCCTTGGCATAGCCTTCGGTTTCAGCCGCCGAGAGGCCCATGCGCTCGGCCGCCCACTGGCCCAGCAGCCGGTTGCGGCGCGCCTGGATGCGGAACTGCATCTCTTCGTCGTGGGCGAACTTGGCTTCTTCTCCGCGTTCGCGGTCCTCGAAGGTCGTCATCTCGGCTCCTTGTGGTGTTCGCGCCGCGATAGGGCGGCGGGCTCGCGCATTCAATCCCTGCCGCGCTTCGGCGCGGTCCGGGGCAAGTCAGGCGGCCTGGCGACCGGGGTGCGCCAGGAACGGCAGGTCGTTGTCGGCGCGCTTCTCGTAGGAACCGATCGCATCGGCCTGCGCCAGGGTCAGCCCGACCTCATCGAGCCCGTTCAGCAGGCAGTGCTTGCGGAACGGATCGACTTCGAAGGTGAAGCGGTCCTGGAACGGTGTCGTGACGCTCTGCGTCTCGAGATCGACGTCGATCGGATCGGTCTTGGCGACCTCCATCAGCCGGTCGATCGCGTCCTGTGGCAGGACCACGGCGAGGATGCCGTTCTTGAAGGCATTGCCCGAGAAGATGTCCGAGAAGCTCGGCGCCAGCACGCAGGTCACGCCCATGTCGAGCAACGCCCAGGCGGCATGCTCGCGACTCGATCCGCAACCAAAGTTGTCGCCGGCGATCAGGATCGGCGCGCCGGCATATTCGGGATCTTCGAAGACGTTGCCCGGTTCCTTGCGAACGGCCTCGAAGGCACCCTTGCCCAGGCCTTCGCGCGTGATCGTCTTGAGCCAGTGCGCGGGAATGACGACGTCGGTGTCGACGTTCTTGCGTCCGAACGGGATCGCGCGGCCGTGGACGTGATTGATCGGCTCCATCAATCGGTCTCCGGCGTCTCGCTCACGGGCTTGGGCAAGGCCTTCTGGGCCCGCTCCTTGCGGCGCGAGTTGTAGAGCAGCGCCGCGGTCAGCGCGGCCGAGCCGATCGCGGCGCCCGCAAGCGCGGCCTTGCCCGTCCAGCTCGATTTGTCGGTCTTGTCGGTCATGAGGCCTCCTATGTGCATGCCTGCGCGCGGACGCAAGCTTCGGCTGCGGTTTCTAGGACAGGAATTCCCGCAATTCGAGCCAGCGTTCGCGCTTGGCCTCGAAGCGCATGGCCGCATAGGCCGGGCTGCTCGACGGCAGATCGACGAGGCGGACTGTCGCGTCGGTGAGCAACTTGCGCCCGATCCGCGCCGAAGTCCCGCCGTTGAACGCGACCGCGCGCAGGGCGGGCAGGCCGGCGACGAGCTCGGCCAGCGGGGCATGTTCGACCTCGCGGATCGCCGCGTCGAGGCTGCCCTGGCGCACGGCCGAGGCGATCGTGTCCCACAGGCCGATGCCGTGCGCGCGCAGAGCATCTCGCCTGGTCTCGTATTCGAGCGAGGCCAGGTCCTCGCGCCCGATCACCGCGCCGGTGAGCCGCCAGAACTGGTTCTGCGGATGGGCATAGTAGCGCCCGGCCGCCAGCGAAGCCTCGCCCGGCAGGGTGCCGAGAATCAAGACGCGCGTATCGGCGAAGACGAAAGGCGCGAAAGCGGACTTGCGCGCCGCCGAGGGATCAGGCGGGTTCGCCAACGAGCGTCCGCACGTCGGTCAGCTTACCCGTCACCGCCGCCGCAGCAGCCATGGCCGGCGAGACGAGGTGCGTGCGCGCGCCGGGGCCCTGGCGGCCGGTGAAGTTGCGGTTGCTGGTCGAGGCGCAGCGCTCGCCGGGCGGGACCTTGTCGGGGTTCATCGCCAGGCAGGCCGAGCAACCGGGCTCGCGCCATTCGAGACCGGCCTCGGTGATAATCTTGTCGAGTCCTTCGGCCTCGGCCTGGGCCTTCACCAGGCCCGAGCCGGGGACGACGATCGCCCACTTGACGTTGTCGGCCTTCTTGCGGCCGCGCAGCACTTCGGCGGCGGCGCGGATGTCCTCGATGCGGCTGTTGGTGCACGAACCGATGAACACGTTCTGGACCTCGATGTCGGTCATCTTCGTGCCCGGCTGAAGGCCCATGTAGTCGAGGCTGACCTGTGCGGCCTGCTGCTTCGAGGCATCGGCGAAGCTCTCGGGTGCGGGGACCGTGCCACCGATCGGCACGACGTCCTCGGGGCTCGTACCCCAGGTCACGGTCGGCTGGATCTGGGCGGCGTCGATGTGCACCGACTTGTCGAATTTCGCACCGGGATCGGTCGCCAGGCTCTTCCACCAGGCAACGGCCTTGTCCCAGTCCGCGCCTTTGGGCGCGTAGGGGCGGCCTTTCACATAGGCGAAGGTCTTGTCGTCGGGCGCGACCAGGCC
>SECS01000255.1 GCA_004211435.1 Novosphingobium sp.
CCCAATGTAGTGCCGGGCCAAGAAAGACCCCCTCTGGCCTGCCGGCCATCTCCCCCACAAGGGGGGAGAAAACCAGCGGTACTCTCCCTGCCCCAATCGAGGCACGTCGCCTCTCCCTGCTCGCGGGGAGAGGGTTAGGATGAGGGGCAGCCAACCCCCCTCTGGCCTGCCGGCCATCTCCCCCACAAGGGGGGAGAAAATCTGCGGCACTGTCGTGTCCCCAAAAGGCTGTGACGGTGCGGCAGGTTAAGCCCCTCCCCCTTGTGGGGAGGGGTTTGGGGCGGGGTCTTGTTCCGCCCTACCCCAGCGCATAATCCGCGATGCTGATCCCCAGCGCCGTCTCGCAGATCGGATAGACCGACGGATCCTTGACGCTGGAGGACAGCGGAATGAGCGTCTTCGGCACATGCAGGAGAAACACCGGCATGCCGATCTCCAACTGCCCGACGCTTAAGGGTTCGCCCTGCGGAGACAGCGTCGCGATGATATCCGGGAAGGTGGCGAGACGGTTGCCGCCGGCATCGTCCACCGCCATGTACTCGTTCATCACATGCAGCGTGATCGCCCCGTCGCCGCGGCCAAGCGTGATCGTGCCGACATCGAAGGCTTCCTTGGTATAGACCACCGATTTGGCGCTCACCTCGGCCTCGACCAGGATCGTGCCGCCGGTCGTCCTGACGATCGCGTCGATGACGGCGGATCCACCCTTGGCATCGGCCTCGATGATCGCCTCGCCAAGCGTCAAAGCAAGGCTGATGCCGCCGAGCGCCGCATTGTCGCGCACATAGGACGCCCGCAGCGGATTGCGGCATGAGGCGATGAAGCCGCCGGACATGTCAGAGGCGGTGCGCAGGATCGGCGAGACCTTGGCGGTGGCGCCGCGCACGACGAGTTCGATATAGCGGTTTTCCGCCCGGTTGCCGCCGACTGCGGTCTGGATCATCTGCTCGGGCGAATTCGCCATGCCGATCGAGCCCATATCGCCTGTCGGATGGGCGCGCACGTCACCGACCGCATCGAGCACCTTGGTGCCGAGGATGGCCGATGGCAGCCAGCCGTTAAGCGTCGAGGACTTGCCGTTCTGGCCGATCATCAGCGCCGCAACCTTTTCGCCCAGCGCATCCTGCAGCAGCTGCACGGCCTTCACATAGTCGATGCCCTGCATTTCCCAGGCCGTGGTCGACGCCGGGGCTCCGATCGCGGCAGCCGTCGCCACCCAGTCGTCGTCGGACAGCTCGTCGATGGAGACGAGTTCGGGCCGGCCGACCGAGACGGCCGCATAGCCGAGCATGCGCCCGTGATCCGACCAGCCGCCGCCGCCGGCCGCATAGACCGAGCCGCCGCGTACCGCCGCCTCGACATCCTTCTCCGTCAGTATGCGACCCATGCCCTTGCCCCTATTGTTTGTCGAGTGCCAAGACCGCCTCGTAGAGAACGGCAGCGCCCAGCGCGATATCGTCGTTGTCGGACCACTCTTCCGCGGCGTGACTGCGGCCATCCTTGCTGGCGATGAAGATCATCGCAGCCGGCGCCACCTTTGAGAGAAAGGCCGCATCGTGACCGGCGCCCGACACCATCGGTCGGCTGGTCGCGCCGATCCGCTGCGCACTTTCGGCAAGCACGCCGGTCACCATGTCCGACATCGGCGTCGGCGCCGCATGCGAGACCCGGCGCGGGTCGGCGATGGTTACGCTACGCTCACTCGCGGTCTGTGCACAAAGCGCGGTGACGGAAGCGACGAATTCGTCCATCACGGCATTATCGACGGCACGCGCATCGATCAGCATGCGCACATGCGAGGGGATGACGTTGGCGGCGTTCGGCTCCATCGAGAACTCGCCGACCGTGCCAGCGAAATAGCTCTGACCCGACGCAAGCTCCCGGGCGGTCTCCTCGATGCCGAGCACGATGATCGATGCGGCCCCTAGCGCATCGTAACGGGCATTCATCGGCGTGGTACCGGCATGATCGGCGCGGCCCTCGACAAGGATCTCGAACCGCGAGATGCCGGTGATGGCGCCGACGATGCCGATATCGACGTTTTCGCGCTCCAGCACCGTGCCCTGCTCGATATGCAGTTCGAGGAAGGCTTTGATATCGGTGCGCGTGAATACGGTGTCGGGATCTCCGCCGACCTGACGGATGCCGTCCGCCAGCGTTACGCCATCGGTGCTGCGCTCCAGCCATTCGGGCGGGCGAACGCCGGTCAGGCCGCGACTGCCGATGCAGGACACGCCGAAGATCGACACTTCCTCGGCCAGAAAATCGACGATTTCCAGATCATGTTCGAGCGCGATGCCGGCATCCTTGAGTGATCGCGCCACTTCGAGACCCGCGATGACGCCGGCGATGCCATCGAACCGGCCGCCGTTCGGCACTGTATCCGTATGCGAACCGAGCATGATTGTACCCTTGCCCTCCACCGTTCCCTTGCGGCGCCCGGTCATGTTGCCGGCGGCATCGATGTGGGTTTCGAGCCCGGCCTCGCGAAAGATCTTCTCGACGTAGGCGCGGCCTTTGAGAAACATCGGCGTGAAGGCACGCCGGGTCCAGGGCCGGTCTGGCTCGGTGATATCAGCCAGCGCTTCGATATCGGCAGCGATCCGGTCGGCGTTGACGGCGAGATTGGATGTCATGCGATCAAAAATCCTGGAGTGAAAGGTTGGCCGGGGGCCGCACGAACCGGCCGGTGCCGGGCTCGGCCACCACCGT
>SECS01000256.1 GCA_004211435.1 Novosphingobium sp.
CGCGCGGCATGCTCGTCCGCTACCTGTTCGACCGCATGGCCAATCTCCCCGATCTGTCGCCAGACTGGCTGCCGAGACGGCTCGCCATCCGTTTCGCGATCGTCGGGACGATCGAACTGCTCGACTGGTGGCTCCGCGAGGAACCGCTTCTCGACTTGGACACGGTTGCCAACCTTCTCGATCGACTGATCATCGCCAGGATCAGCACAGTATCGTGATCGGCCCTCGCGGTTCCACCTCTGCTGCCTAGCCGCCGCCTCGGAAGCCGACATCGGTCAACCTGAATGAGTGACCGCTCTACAGGCAGCGAATTTGAAATCGAACCGAAGCAATGTCAGCTCTGCGGTGGAACGGTGAAGATAGATACCAGCGTGATCCACACGCGCCTCAAACCGTGAATGACCCTGGTATAAAGTCGGTTATCGCGAGTACCAGCGGCGCGGTCGGACCGTTCATGGCGACGACCATGTCGGTCAGGTCGAGGCGACGATTATCATTGAGATCACCGATCAGGTAGGTCGTCTCGCCCTCGCGATGGGACCAGATCTGGCTGAAGCCCGGTCCCAGGTCCTCGCCGCCCAGCGCTGCGCCAGCGGTCAGGCTGAATCCGAGCGTGGTCACCTCGCCCCGAAAGGCGAGTTTGCCAGCGAAGCCGCCCGAGCGCAGTTCCAGGACATCGCCTTCGGCACGATTGAAATCGGTGATCGTGTTGATCGTCGCGAGCGTCGAATCCGCGCCGAAGCCGCCATAGGTCGTGCTGAAGCCGAAGAAGCGGAACACGTCGGGACCGGTGCCCCCGGTCAGGCGATCGAGGCCCTCGCTGCCGCGGATGTAGTCGCGCCCGGCGCCGCCGAAGATCTCGTCATCGCCCGTGTAGCCGTCGAGATCGTCGTTGCCATCACCGCCGAAGACGCGATCGTTGCCGACACTGGCCCAAATGCGATCGTCATTGCCGCCCCCGTCGAGCGTGTCATCGCCGTACCCGCCCATGAAGAAATTGACGAGATCGTTGCCGATCACGGTGACAGGCTCCGGGCGGTAGACCGTGACGTCCTCCACGAAGCGCGCCGTGCCCGTGAGCGAGATCGAGACCGACGTGAAGATTTGATCGTGACCGCCGGCATCGATGCCGGTCCCATAGGTTTCGTCGACCACATCGCCGAGATCATCGACGCTATAGGCATCGTCGCCGCCTCCGCCGCGCATGACGTCCGCGCCCGCCAGACCGTCGAGGTAATTGTGCTCGGCATTGCCGATCAGCGTGTTGTCCAGCTCGTTGCCGAAGCCATTGGCACTCGCGGTGCCGATTAGCACGAGGGTTTCGACGGCCTGGCCCGTGAGGTTGTATTCGACCCTAGAATAGATCCGGTCATTGCCCTCGCCGGCGCGCTCAATTACGCGATCGCCGATATTGTCGACGTAGAAGGTGTCGTCGCCGAGACCGCCGATCATCGTGTCGGCACCGGCGCCGCCGTCGATGCGATCGTTGCCGGCTCGGCCGTCGAGCACGTTGGCCGCAGCGTTGCCGGTCAAAAGGTTGTCGAGGCTGTTGCCCGTACCGTCGATCGCCGCTGCGCCGGTCAGGGCAAGATTTTCGACCGTGAAGCGCGTGTCCGGGGCCGCATCGAGCGAATAGGAGATCGAGCTGCGAACGGTGTCCCACCCGCCGAACGGAAATTCCATCACGAGGTCGCCGTAGTCGTCGACCACGTACGTGTCGTCGCCGTCCCCGCCGAGCATGAGATCCGCTCCGAATCCGCCGTCGAGCAGATCATCGCCGCCGAGCGCCAGGATCACGTCGGGTCCGCCCCCGACCAGCGGCTGCCCGGGCGGGGCGCTGTCCGGCGTGATCGTGTCGGCCGCACCGGTTCCGCTTACCAGCACGCCAAAGCGGGTGGCGAGGTTCAGTTCGCTGGTGATCGGGGCAGTCATCGCCGTCTCCTCGAAGCGTGCGACGTCTGCCGCGCGCCGTGAGAGACTATCCGACCGGGGTCACGCCGAATATGACGCGGCGGCCGCGCCCACGACGGCGAGGCGCAGTTCTGCCTCGTTTAGGCATCGACCCGTGGCGATTATCGGACCAAAGGCTGGCGAGACTGCACTGGAAACGCCGACACCGCCCGGCGCGACTAATCCTGATCAGGAATCTCGAACGGTTCTGGCTCAAGGCTTTCTGCACACGGCTGGGAATATGAACGTTCGCCCGCTTACAGGCGTCCAAATCGGGGCGAGCGACCGCATTGTTCGCGTCACCGGCAGAAGGGTCATCATCGTCTAACAAGACATGTAGCGGGCGTCCTGGATATGAATACACCACATCAAGTCGGCGCGGTTTCGAGGATCTCGACGAAAAACTTGAGAGTAGCCTCAGCAAACGCCCACATATTGGTAACGCGGTCGTCCACACCCGTGCGCAACGTCCGTACCGCGGTGATTGCACCGACGACCGCCATGCAAGTGTGGCCAGCGGGATCGCCGTAGCCGTTGGCGGGCCCTGCAGCACCAGTCTCGGACAGCCCCCAACTCGTCGATCCGTGGCGAGCACGAATCTCGGTTGCGAGGAGGAGAGCATAGGGTTCGGAGCTTGAACGAATTCCGTCGGCCCTCATTTGCCTGATGGAGATGCCGGCTAGTGCTTCGATCGACCGGGCGGAGTAGGTGATCGCGCCGCCGACAAAATAGGCCGAGGCTCCAGGCACGGCCAG
>SECS01000111.1 GCA_004211435.1 Novosphingobium sp.
GCGGTCGACGGCCGCGTCTGGTTCTATCCCGAGCTGCCCAACGGCTGGGACTCCCCGGGCGCCGGCAAGCCCGAATGGTTCGCGATTGACCTCGGCCGGCCGATGCCGCTTGCTCAGGCCGAGCTGGCATTCTTCGCCGACGGTCGGCGCTTTGCCGCGCCGCGTGGGGTCGAGATCGAAATCTGGCGCGACGGGCAGTGGCATTCCGTGGCCAAGCCTGCCGGAGCATCGCTGGCCAATGGCATCACGCGCCTCGACTGGCCCACGGTCGCGACCGATCGCGTGCGCCTGCGCATGATACCTGCGGGCAAACAGGCGATCCGCCTGGTCGAGTTCAAGCTGTTCGCGGTGCGGCCCTAGGCCGAGGCGATGCTGCGCTGCACGGGCGCGCTGCCGTCGCTGACATATTGCCGGATATGCGGCAGGCCGTCGATCAGCGCCGCCGACCTGGGCAGGGACTCGCGGACCCAGGAACTGGCCATATGCGCGGCGTGGATCTCGGCATCGGCATAGACCTCGACGACGACATAGGTGTCCGCCTCGTCGACGCTCTTGGACCAGGCGTAGTAGGCGACGCCCGGTTCGTGTGCGCGCGTCATCTCGGCGACGTGAGTCATCAGCGTCTCGAAGGCCGCCGCATTCGCCGGCGCGACGCGCAGATGCACGATCATCGTGATCATGCCTGGTCCTTCTGACCCGCGGCGAGCGGATCGGTCACCGCATCCGCGCCGCCGATCGGGCCGACGATCTCGATGACGTGGCCCTCGTTGTCGGCGACGACGGCGGCGCGGACGGCGTGCTCGGGGCGGTCCTCGCCCGCGCGCAGCACGCTGCCGCCGGCGGCCTCGACCGCGGCGATCGTCGCGTCGACATCGGCGACGTTGAAGGCCAGCCAGACCTCGCGCGGATAGGCGGGAAGGGCCGGGGCGGGGACTTCGAGGAACTGGCTGAGGATCAGCATGTGCGTGGTCGAATCGCCCGAGACCGAGAGCCACGACTGCTGCTGGCGGACATCGCCCTCGCCGCCGAGATTGCGCGCGACGGGCTTGAGCCCGACGGCCTGGTAGAACCGATCGGCCGCATCGAGATCGCGGACCACGAGCTTGGTTGCATGCATCGCCAGGATCATGTCTGCTCTCCCGTCTGGCGCATCACGCAATTGCGCGCTAGACATTTTGAGCAAGTGCCTAACATTCGTCAGAGCGGAGTCAAGACTTGGAGAGTGACGCATCGTCCCCGCCGCGCGTGGCGATCCTCGACGCGACGATCGGGCTCTTGCGGGAGGAAGGCTATGCCGCGGTCTCGTCGCGCCGCATCGCCACGCGCGCCGGACTCAAGTCGAAGCTGGTCCATTACTACTTCCGCAACATGGACGAGCTGTTCCTCGCGGTGTTCAAGCGCATTGAGGATGAACACTTCGCCCAGCTCACCCAGGTCCTCGCCCAGCGCAAACCGCTGCGCGCGCTGTGGCGGCTCTCGATGGATTCGACCAACACGGCGATGGTGCTCGAACTCAGCGCGCTGGCGACGCACCGCAAGGTTCTGCGCGCCGAGATCGCTCGCGCGAGCAAGCGCCTGCGCCTGCTCCAGTCCGCCGTGATCGAGCGCGCGGTCGCCGAGTCCGGCGGTGGCGCGGCGCCGCTGCCGCCGATGATCCTCTCGGTCCTCGCGCTCGCGGTGTCGCGATTGCTGGCCATGGATTCGGTGCTCGGCGTCGATTGCGGGCACGAGGAGACGCTCGGCTGGATCGAGGCGCTGATCGCCCATGTCGAGGACGGCGCGCCGCTCCCCGCCTGAACCCCCAGCCTGAGCCATTGACAGCGAAGGTCCCGTCCGACAGATTTAGGCGACTGCACAAAACAATGCGGAAGAGGATCAGCGATGGCGGGACTTTCGGGCAAGAGGGTGCTGGTGACGGGGGCGAGCGGCCTCGTCGCCTTTCCGGTGGCTACAGAACTGGCCAAGGCTAACGAGGTCCATGCGCTCGCGCGCTGGTCCGACCCCGAACAGAAGCGCAAGATGGAAGCCACGGGCGCGCGGGCGGTCACGTTCGATCTCGCGAACCCGGATCTGTCTTCGCTGCCGGACGTGGACGTGGTGATCAACTACGCCGTGCTGCCCCAGCAGTACCCGCAGTCCTACGAAGTGAATACGGCTGCGACGGGGCGTCTTGCGCGCCGCTATCGCGATGCCCAGGCCTTCGTTCACGGCGGCACCGGGTCTGCCTACGAATACCAGGGCGAGCGGGCGCTGCGCGAGGACGATCCCTATGGCCTCCACGCCTCGATCGAGAACTACGCGGCGAGCAAGATCGCGTCGGAATTCCTGCTCAAGCATGTGAGCGAGGACTACGGCCTACCGGTCACCATCGTGCGCATCTTCTCGTTCTACGGGCCGCGGGGAGGTGCGATCACCCAGCGGATCGACCAGGTCGCCGCGGGCCAGCCGGTGAGCGTCTATCCGGGGGTGCGTAATGTCTACACCCCGCTCTACGAGGACGACTACGTCGAGAAGACGATCGCCGCCGCGGGCATCGCCAAGGTCGGCGCCGAAGTGGTCAATGTCGGCGGTACCGAGCCGGTGACGATCCAGGACTATTGCAGGATAGCCGGCGAGATCCTCGGCAAGGAGCCGATCTTCGTCGAGAACAGCAAGGCCTGGCCGATCTGGGGTGACACGACGAAGATGGTTTCGCTGCTCGGGCCGAACAAGGTTTCGGTGGGCGAAGGCGTACGGCGGGTGATCGAGAGCCGGCGCGAGCGGCTTTCCGGCGCGCATCATGTGGTCGGGGAGCCGACGGAATGACAGATCTCGAACGCCTGATCGAACTCGAGGCGATCCGCGACATGAAGGCGCGGCGCGATCATGCGGTCGACCGCAAGGACTGGGACACCTATGCCGCGCTGCACAGCGACGACTATGTCGCGATGTCGATCGGCGCCGAGCCGATCGTCGGCGGCAAGGCCGCGGCGGCGCAACTCGCGGTGCAGATGGCCGGGGTGACTACGGTCCACCATTGCCACACGCCGGTGATCGAGTTCCAGGATAGTCACAACGCCACCGGCGTCTGGGCGATGGAAGACAACCTCTTCTGGTACCGCAACGGCGAGAAGCAGTGGCTGCGCGGTTTCGGATTCTACCACGAGACCTACCGCAAGGAGGCCGACGGCGCCTGGCGCTTCACCTATCGAAAGCTCGAACGCACCCACGCGGAGACTTCGCCGGGCGCCAGCGCGATCGCGGCGGACTTTTCGGGCGAGAACACCATCATCGGCATCGGCTGATCAGGGAGACACTGCATGACTAGATTGACCGGAAAGGTCGCCGTGGTCACGGGCGCGAGTCAGGGGATCGGCCTCGCCATTGTCCAGGCCTTCGTGCGCGAGGGCGCGGCCGTGGTGATGTCGGCGCGGCGTGGCGAGGTCCTCGAGGAGGAGGCGAGGAAGCTGACCGACAGCGGCGCGCAGGTCCTGGCAATCACCGCCGATGTCGCCAGCCGCGACGATGCCAGTCGCACGATCGCCGCGGGGGTCGAGCGCTTCGGGCGGCTCGATGTGTTGGTCAACAATGCCCAGACCACGCGCCAGGCCGGGGTCGAGTCCATCACCGACGAGGCAATCGCGCTGACCTTCGGGTCGGGCCTGTTCGGCACGCTCTATCACATGCAGGCGGCCTTCCCGCACCTCAAGGAACGCGGCGGTTCGGTGATCAACTTCGGCACGCGACAGGGCATCTACGGCGAGCCCGGCGACGGCATCTACGGCGCCAACAAGGAAGGCGTGCGCGCGCTGTCGCGCTCGGCCGCGCGCGAGTGGGGCCAGTTCGGAATCCGCATCAACGTGATCAATCCGGCGGGTCTGAGCCCGGCGGCCGCACGCTTCTTCGAAGAAAACCCCGAGCGTGGGCAGAAATACATGGACGACATTTCGCTGCGCCGCTTCGGCGATCTCGATACCGACATCGCGCCGGTGGCGGTATTCCTGGCGAGCGAGGACAGCCGCTATGTCACCGGCCAGACGATCAACGCCGACGGCGGCCAGGTCATGCTCTGAGGCCTTCTCCACATCGGTGTGATCGGAAACGTCACACCGATGTGAAAATGAGAATGACTCGCAATAGATATAAGGCTATTGGCGCTCCCGAATCAGGGAGCAAATCGTGAAGCATATTCTTCGTAAGTCTGTTGGAATCATCGGAATTCTGGCCGGATCGCTGCAGGCCGGGGCCGCCTGGGCGGACGAAGCCAGCGAGGCCGAAGACCAGGCGCGTGGCGCCGACATCGTCGTTCTGGGCAAGAGTTATGGCGAAGAGGTCGGCAAGACCGTCACGCCGCTCAAGGACATTCCGAACACGGTCACCTTGATCGACCGCGAGCAGATCGAAGCGCAGAACCTGTTCACGCTCGAAGACGCGCTGACGGCGACGACGGGGATCACCGTCACCGGCGTCGGCAGCGAAGGCGCCACGTTCATGTCGCGCGGTTTTGCGATCAGCAACTACCTCGTCGACGGCACGCCCACCCTGTCGTTCGACTTCCCCGCGGTCGTCCCCGACCTGTTCTTCTACGAGCGGCTCGAAGTGCTGCGCGGCCCGGCCGGTCTGTTCAGCGGTTCGGGCAATCCCGCGGGCTCGATCAACATCGTGCGCAAGCGTCCGCTCGACGAACTCAAGGTACAGGGCGCGATCGGTTACGGCAGCTACGACAACCTGCGTTCGGAGATCGACGTCTCGGTTCCCCTGAGCGACGGCGTGGCCGTGCGCGCGGGCGTCATGGCGCAGGATCAGGACCAGTTCTACGACATTGCGCATCGCAACCGGATCGGCGCCTTTGGCGTCGGCAAGATCGACATCGGCGATCGTACGACCTTCACGTTCGGCGCGACCTACGAGCGTTTCAGGCCCGCGATCCAGACGGGTCTGCCGGGCCTGATCGGTGGGGCGGACGGCAGCGAGGGGCAGTTGCTCGACGTCCGTCGCTCGACCTATCTGGGCGCCGACTGGAACCGCTTCCAGTCGGACACCTGGTCGTTCTTCGCCGATCTGACGCACAAGATCAGCGATCGTTGGACCCTGCGTGCCTCGACGCTGTTCACCGACGTCGATCGTATCGACGTCTATTCCTACATCGGCAGCGCACCGGTCACCGCCACCAACGGCGTCACCAGCCACATCGCCTATCGCGGCGATTCCTATGCAAAGACGCGCTCGTTCGATTTCAACGCGGTCGGCTCGTTCCCTGCCTTCGGCCGCGATCACACGCTGATCCTGGGCATGGATGTTCAGAGCATCTCCAACGAGCAGTATTTCACCCGCCTGTCGGGCTATGCGCGGATCGACGTCTACAACCCGGTCTCGCCGCTCGAGCCGCCGCTCGATCCGCGCGGGGCGCTGCCGGCCTATCCGATCCAGGGCGGACCGCTGGTTCCCGGCGGGCCCAGCACGGTCACGCAGGTCTGGGGCGGGACGACGAGCGAGATCGAGCAGTACGGCATCTACGGGCAGCTGCGGTTCAATCCGGTCGCGGGCCTGACCCTGATCGGCGGTGGCCGCATGACCTGGTGGGACACCAACAGCCAGACCATCCTGCCGACCCGGCTCGCACCGACCGGCTATTCGATCGACTCGCGCTTCACCCCCTATGCGGGTATCGTCTGGGACGTCACCGGGAACTGGAATGTCTACGGCTCCTATGCCGACAGCTTCACCCCGCAGGCGGCGCCCACCGGGCGCACGCGTCCCGACGGCAAGGCGATCGATCCGCTGCTCGGTGCGCAGTACGAGATCGGCACCAAGCTCTCGCTGATGAACGACCGCCTGCTGATCTCGCTCGCCGGCTATCAGATCGAGCAGACCAACCGCCTGTTCAACGATCCCGACATCCCCACCGTGGTGCTGCAGATCGGCAAGGTGCGCGCGCGCGGCGTCGAGTTCGAGGTCGCCGGCGAGATCCTGCCCGGCTGGCGGGTCAACGGCGGCTACAGCTATACCCACACCAAGTATCTCGAAGATGCCAATCCGATCTTCGAGGGGCTGCCGCTCACGCCGGTCATTCCCAAGCACTCGGTCAAGCTGTTCACCAACTACAAGCCCGAGACGGGCGCGCTCGCCGGCTTCAGCCTGGGCGGCGGCCTGACCTATCTGAGCGAGACCTGGGCCGGCAATCCGGCGGTGCGCAACGCCGCCGGGGTGGTCACGACCCGCTCCACGATCGTCCGCCAGAAGGGCTATGTTGTCGCCGATCTGCGCGCGGGTTACGAGTTCGACGAGGCCGTCTCGCTCTCGGTGAATGTGAACAACCTGTTCGACAAGACCTATTACGCCCGCATCGGCACCACGGGCCGCGGCAACTTCTTCGGAAGTCCGCGCACGGTCTTCGCGACCCTGCGGTTCACCTACCAATGACTTCCAGGCCAATGAGCACGAAAGCGACGAGCCCGCGGGTCGAGGCCTGGCGGAGGCGCGGGGACATGACCCTGCGCGTGATCGCCGCGGTGCCGCTCGGTTACGCCGTCGGCAGCCTCTGGGCCATGGCGCTCGCGCGGCTGCTGCCCGGTGATAGGGCCGAGGCGACGGTCACGGCGACGCTCGTCGCTTTCGCGCTTTGCGCCTTCGCCGCGATGTGGGCCTTCGCCGCGCGCAGCGGCTGGCGCGCCTTCTGGACCCTGGCGCTGCTCGGCGGCCTGGCCGGCGGCATCACCTGGCTGTCCATCGCATCGACGGGGCGTCTATGAGCAAGAGCTTCCGCCAATCGCAGTCCTTCCTGCACACCTGGTCGGGGCTGATCCTCGGCTGGGTCCTGTTCGTGATCTTCGTCGCGGGCACGATCGCCTTCTGGCGCGAGGGGCTCAACCGCTGGATGCGGCCCGAGCTCGATCGCGTAGAGGAGCCCTACGTGGTGCTCGCCGGGGCGCAGCGCTTTCTCCAGAACAAGGTGCCCGACGCCAAGTCCTGGTCGATCTCGATGCCCAGCGCGCGCTCGCCGGGTTCGCAGGTCTTCTGGCAGCCGCAGCCCAAGAAGGGCGAGGAGAAGGGGCGCCGCGGCGGTCGTCGCGGTCGCGACAACCAGGCGCTGATCGGTGCCGACGGCGTGGCCACGGTCGCGCGCGACACGCGCGGCGGCGACTTCTTCTACCGCTTCCATTTCGACCTGCATTACATGCCGATCATCTGGGCGCGCTGGCTCGTCGGCATTTCGGCCATGGCCATGCTGATCGCGCTCCTCAGCGGCATCGTCACGCACAAGAAGATCTTCAAGGACTTCTTCACCCTGCGCCGCGGCAAGGGCCAGCGCTCCTGGCTCGACGGGCACAATGCCACGGCCGTGCTGTCGCTGCCGTTCCACCTGATGATCACCTATACCGGCCTCGTCACCCTGATGGCGATGTTGATGCCCTGGGCCGTGGTCGCCAACTACACCGATCGCGAGACGATCTCCGACAAGCTGTTCCCGCATGTCGAGGAGCCCGAGCGTTCGGGCCGACCGGTGCCGCTGGTCGATCTGACCGGGGTGGTGCGCGACGCCGAGAAGCGCCTGGGCGGCCCCGTCGGCTTCATCAGCGTGCGCGAGCCGGGCGACGCCGCGGGGCTGATCACGGTCACGCGGTCGGCCAATTCGATGCTGTCGTCGCGCGAGCCGTCGCTGGCCTATGATGCGACCGGCAAGCTCGTCTGGCAGTCGCCACCGCCGGGCGGCGCGAACGAGACCGCCGGCGCGATGATCGGCCTGCACGCGGGGCGCTATGCCGACTACGGCCTGCGCTGGTTCTATTTCCTCTGCGGCCTGGGCGGCTGTCTGATGGTGGCGAGCGGCCTCGTGCTGTGGACGGTCAAGCGGCGCGAGAAGCTGCCCGATCCGGCGCGCCCGCATTTCGGGTTCCGCCTGGTCGAATGGCTCAACGTCGACGTGGTCGGCGGTTTCCCCTTCGGCATCGCCGCGATGCTCTGGGCCAACCGGTTGCTGCCGCTGGGCCTGAAGGGCCGCGCCGAATGGGAAGTGCATGGCCTGTTCATCGCCTGGGGCCTGGCATTGGTCCTCGCCAGCCTGCTCAAGGCGCGGCAGGTCTGGACCCTGCTGCTCGGCGCCACGGGCGCTCTGCTGGCCGCGCTGCCGCTCTACAACGTGGTCGCGACGTCGCGCGGGTTGCCCGAGACCTTGGCGCAGGGCGACTTCGTCCTGGCCGGGGTGGACCTGGTCCTGATCCTCTTCGGCCTGGGCTTCCTCGCGACGGCGAGGCGCGTCGCGTCGCACCGGGCCGCCGAGCCGCGGCGGCGGCGCGAGGCGCCATCGCCGGCCCCGGCCGCGACGAGCGAAACCTTCGGAGAGCTGGAGCCTGCCGAATGACGCTTCTCTGCATCATCAGCGCGGTGATCGCCTTCGCGCTCTTCGGCCTGTCGACCGATACGCATCATCAGCAGAGGCTCGGCGCGCGTCCGGGGACCTTGCGCAAGCGCGCCTTCAAGCGCGGGGCCTGGGGCGCGGTGGCGGTGTGCTGCCTGTTCGCCTTTGCCGCCAAGGGCGCGATCTATGGCGCGATCTTCTGGTTGGGGGCGCTGAGCTTCGGCGCCGCCGCGACCTTCCTGTTTCTCAATCTGGCGCCCGTCGCCAAGCCAAGGAATTCGAAATGAGCTTCAAGCACATCGGTCTTTCGCTCGGTCTTCTCGTCGCGGTCCCGGCCCAGGCGCACGAGGTCTGGGTCGAACGCGACGGCGCCGGCCCGGCGCGGATCTATCTGGGCGAGCCCGAAGCGCCGCTGCCCGACGGCGGCGATCCCGAATTCGACCATCTCCAGGCGCCCAAGCTACTGCCGGCGAGCACCGCGGCGCTGGCGCGCAAGGCGGGCTATCTCGAAGTGGCGGTGCCCGCGGGCGACGTGCGCGTCCACGACGACAACGTCTTCAAGCCCTGGGGCCCCGAAGGCAAGAAACAGAGCGTGGTCTACTACGCCCGCGCCGGTCGCGGCGAGGCGCGCGCGATCCTGCCGCTCGAACTGGCCCCCGCGACCGCCGGCGGTGACCGCTTCGTGCTGACGCGCGACGGCAAGCCCGTCGCCGACGCCGCGATCACCGTGATCTCGCCCGACAAGTGGACGCGATCGCTCAAGACCGACGCCCAGGGCGGCGTCACCGTGCCGCTGCTCGGCAAGGGGCGCTACCTGCTCTCGGCCTCGCAGAAGGACGAGGGCAGCTTCGACACGCCGCACGGCCAGGTCGCCGTCCTGCATCGCACGACGACGACGACTTTCGTCCTCGACTGACGCGCGCGATCACCAGGGTCCGATGTCCAGCGCCCGCCGCCCCTCGGGGGTCGGCGGGCGTTTCGCCTTTCGGCTCAGGAAAGGCCGCGCACGTAGGCGTCGACCGTGCCGGCGCAGCCGATCTTGTCGTCGCCCTCGAGGTCGGCATAGCGCACGATGGTGTCGCGGATCGACGGGCTCCTGGCGCCGCAGGCGCAGGGGCTGAAGTCGATCGAGACCTTGTCGCCCGAGATCACGCCGCCCCAGCGGCCGTCGATCGAGAGGTCGAAGAAGGCCGCGCGGCCCTCGTACTCGCCCGCCACGATCGGCAGCAGGTTGTCGCCGCTCTTGTCGAGGATCAGCGGCACGAGCCAGGCCGGCAGGTGGTAGCGGCCGCCCTTCTGGCACCGCGGCATGCCCGAGTGCAGTTCCTGCATCGAGTAGTTCTGATAGTTGCGCTCGGGCTGGATGTTGAAGGTCTCGTAGACGAACTCGCGATAGTCGGCCGGAAGGTTGGCGCGTTTGAGGCCGCCGCCGACGTAGATCGAGTTCTCGGAACTGAAGTCCTTGGCGCTGTAGCCCAGGTCGCGCACGGCCTTGGCGACGTTGTAGAGGCCCGACCACAGCCCGGTCAGGTGCAGCTTGTCGCCGCGCGCCGTGACGAGGGCTTCGGCAGTGACGCCGACCGCGTCTTCGACCGCTTTGGCGCGTTCGGCCGAAATGCGCTCGAACTCGGCCAGTTCCTCGGGCCGGATCGTGCCGTCGGCGATCTTCTTGCGCGCCACCACCATCTGCGTGAGGCTGCCGACGGTGATCGGCGGCACCGGATAAGCGAACCGTTCCGAATTCGGATCCTGCAGCGTTGCGACATAGGCCTCGCCGGTGGCGGCGTTGCGCGGGACGCTGGCGACGGGTGCCAGTCCGAAAATGCGGCGGCTGTGATCGAGCGGGACGCCCGAACCCCAGGTATAGGCCTGCGGCGCCTCGCGCTTGCACCATTCCATGTCGGCGTCCGACGCCACGAGCATGGCCGACTTGCCGGTGGTGCCCGACGAACAGGACACGTTGTGGCCGCCTGCCTGCAGCGTTTCGACCCAGTGATCGACGTCGCGGATCGTGCTCGCGTCGATCGCCGGCACCCGATGGGTCGAGACCGAATCGAGCCATTTCGAGAGCTTGTCCCACTTGCCTTCCATCAGGAAGCTTTCGGGATAGGACTTGTAGGCCGTGTGCGGCAGCAGCAGCGGCACGGCGTCCTCGAGGCTGCGGATCTCGGTGATCCCGGCCTCTTCGGCGCGATGCCGAAGGAGCTTGATCTTGCCCACGCGGTCCTGGAAGCGCGCGTTCATCGCCGCGATCTGCGCCTCGCGCAGGTCAGCGGCGGCGTAGTCGTACCGATCGGGGGATTCGACCAGACCGGTCAGCCGCTCGATTGCCCCAGTTTCCATCGTCGTCGCCATGCTTCCGCTCCCATTGTCGCCACTCGAATAATGGCAACTTGATCGTTTCATTATACGATGCACGGGCAAAAGCAAGAACGATCGCGGCCGGTCCGTCCGAGCGCGTGAAGGAACTTGGCTCTTAACGGCCCATGCCCCGGGCGGTAGGGAGGCTGACTTCTGGCTGGGGCGGACCGCGCATGACGATGTTCTCGAGGATGATGGCGGCGCTCGGCGTGGCGGTGCTGGCGACGGCGCCCGCCTATGGCGCGGGTTTCGACGTGACCGCGATCGGCGTGCGCGGCGGGCTCGACGACGGTAACCTTTCCGCCTGGATGATCGCCGCGCAGGGACAGTCCAAGGCGGTAATGTGCGACGCCGGCACCCTGGTGAACGGGATCGACATCGCGCGGCGACGCGGCACCCTCAAGCGATCGCGCGAGACGATCCTGCACGACGACATCGTCGGCTACCTGATCAGCCATCCGCATCTCGACCATGTCGCCGGCATGCTGATCGCCTCGCCGGAAGACAGCGCCAAGTCCGTCTATGCGCTGCCCTCGGTCGGCAGCGTCCTGCTCGACAGCTATTTCAACGGCAAGGCCTGGGCGAACTTCACCGATCGCGGCCAGGCGCCGATCGGCAAATACAAGCTTGTCGACCTGGCGCCGGGAAAGCCGGTGCCGCTCGCCGGAACGGCTATGACCGTCACCGCCTACCCGCTCGCGCACGGTGGAATGGAATCGACCGCCTTCCTCGTCGAATCGCAGCAGGACGCGATCCTGTGTCTCGGTGACACCGGTGCCGATGCGGTCGAAGGCGCGTCGCGTCTGGCCGAGCTGTGGCGCGCGGTCGGCCCGCTGATCGCCGCGCGGCGCCTGAAGGCGATCATCATCGAGGTGTCCTATCCCAGCGAACGCCCGCGCAACCTGCTGTTCGGCCATCTGACCCCGGCGCTGCTTTTCGATGAGCTCGCGCAGCTCGAGAAGGCAGCGGGCCGTGCGGGCTCACTCAAGGGCCTTCCGCTGATCGTGAGCCATATCAAGCCCGCCGTGTCGGCCGACGATCCGCGCGATCTGATCGCACGGCAACTGGCGGCCGCCAACCGTCTCGGCGTGAACCTGATCATTCCCAGTCAGGGGCAGCGCTGGACCTTCCGCTAGGCCATGGCCGCCTTGGCCGCATCCTTGATCCAATCGCCGCTGTCCTTCGCCTGCTCGTAAATGTCGAGGTGGCGGATCTTGCCTTCCGGGGT
>SECS01000257.1 GCA_004211435.1 Novosphingobium sp.
CCGCGCGCTCTCCCAGAAAGGGGCTGCATGACCGCCGATACTCCCATGTTCGATCCGTCCGGCCTGGACGAGGCGCAACTGCGCGCGCTCATCCTGGACATGACGGGCGAATATGCCCGCCGCTTCCATGCGCCCAAACCGTTCGTTCCGGGCCAGAGCCCCGTGCAGGTTTCGGGCAAGGTCTACGACGAGACCGACATGCGGATGCTCGTCGACTCCTCGCTCGACTTTTGGCTGACCACGGGCCGCTTCAACGAGCAGTTCGAAGCCAAGCTAGCCGAACGCATGGGCGTGCGCTTCGCGCTGACCACCAATTCGGGTTCCTCTGCGAACCTGCTCGCGCTCTCGTCGCTGACTTCGACGCGCTATGTTCGCGACAAGGCGCTCAAGCCCGGCGACGAGGTCATCACCGTGGCCACCGGCTTCCCGACCACGGTCAATCCCTCGCTGCAGTACGGGCTGGTGCCGGTCTTCGTTGACGTCGACATCCCGACCTACAACATCAAGCCCGAGATGATCGAGGCCGCGATCACCGACAAGACGCGCGCGATCATGGTGGCGCACACGCTCGGCAATCCCTTCGACCTCGGCGAGGTCATGCGCGTCGCCAAGAAGTACGACCTGCTCGTTGTCGAGGACTGCTGCGACGCGCTCGGCGCGACCTACGATGGCAAAGGCGTCGGTACCTTCGGCGACATCGGCACCCTGAGCTTCTATCCCGCGCATCACATCACCATGGGTGAAGGCGGCGCGGTGTTCACCAACAAGCCCAACTACAAGCGCGCGATCGAGACGATGCGCGACTGGGGTCGCGACTGCTATTGCGCGCCGGGTGTCGACAACACCTGCAACAAGCGCTTCGGCCAGAAGCTGGGCACCCTGCCCAAGGGCTACGACCACAAGTACACCTACAGCCACGTCGGCTATAACCTGAAGATCACCGACATGCAGGCCGCGGTCGGTCTCGCCCAGCTCGGCCATCTCGAGGGCTTCATCGCCGCGCGCCAGCGCAATTTCGACATCCTGACCGAACTGCTGCGCCCGCTCGAGGACGTGTTCATCCTGCCCGAGGCGACGCCCAACAGCGAACCCTCGTGGTTCGGCTATCCGATCACCATCCGCGAGAAGAGCGGCGTCGATCGCGACGAACTCGTCCAATACCTCAACGAGTACAAGATCGGCACGCGCCTGCTGTTCGGCGGCAACCTGCTGCGTCAGCCCTATATGAAGGGCCAGAACTATCGCGTGGTTGGCGATCTGACGAACGCCGACATCGTCACCAGAAATTGCTTCTGGATCGGCCTTTTCCCCGGCTTGACCGCGGACCACCTCGCCTACACGGTCGAAACGATCGCGAAGTTCGTGGCCGAGAAGCGCGCGCGATAAGGCTTCAGGCTTCGCGCAAGAACGAGTGGTTCGGAGAGAGAGAAAGATGGATTTTTCAAAAGTCGTTTCGTTGAAGGGGGAATTCGAGGCCGAAGGACTGCCCCGCGACAGCGTGGCGGCCGAGGCGGGGTTCGCCGCGCGTAACGGGCTTCCCTATTTGGTCAAGATCGGCGGCTGCGAAGCCAAGTCGGACATGCGCTTCCTGATGGCGATCGGCGTGAAAAGCATCGTCGCTCCGATGATCGAGAGCGCTTTCGCCATGCGCAAGTATCAGGACATGCTGCCCGCCGGAGCCTTTGAACACGTTGGCGTCACCATCGAGACGATCGATGCCGTGCAGCGGATCGAAGCGATCCTCGACGCTGGCGTCAAGCTCAGCGAAGTTACCGTCGGCCGCACCGACCTGACCGCCAGCTTCGGCGGCAGCGGCGTCGACAGCGCGGAAACGATCGCCATGGTCAAGACGGTCGCCAGGGCTGCGCAGAAACGCGGGCTTAAGACCACGATGGGCGGCTCGGTCAACGCCAAGACCATCGCGCTCCTCCGCGAAGACGAAGAGCTGCGCGGCCTGGTTGCCTGCGTCGAAACGCGCAAATGCGTGATGCCGGTGGCGAAGTTCCTCGAGGATGGCGCCCTGGAAGCGGCCTTCGCGATCGAGGAAGCGCTGCTCGAACTCCAGCTCGCCTATCATGGAACGATCGCCACAGCCGCGAACGATCGCGTCGGTCAGCTGCGGAGCCGCCTGTAATGGAAATCAAGTTCGTTCTCGATTTCGATGGCGTACTCTTCAACAGCGCGTTTGAAGCTTATTCCGTGGCCAACAAGGCCATAGAAGGCAATCCGGCTTTCCGGCAGGACATTACCTACGAGGAATTCCTCGCCTATCGGGCTTTCGTGACCGATGCCTGGCAATACAACCGACTGTACTGTCGGGAACAGTCGCTGCCCGCCCAAGCGTTGCACGACTTTCAGCCAGAGGAAAAGGACTGGGCCTTCGCGCGTGATTTCTTTGCCGCGCGCGAGGTCATCATGCAGGACGCCGAGTGGCCGAAGGTGATGCCGCCCTACGATTTCTTCTTCCTGCTGAAACCGCTGCTCCTCAAGCATCCCGAGCGTTTCGCCATTCTCTCGACGCGCAACATCCAATCGATCCGCGAAACGATGGCCTTTCACGGCGCCGACGTGGTCAAAATCTTCGGCCAGGAAGACATTCGCCGGCTCGGCAGCAAGTTCGCCGTCGCCACGGATCAGCGTTGGCTCGACGGCGGCAA
>SECS01000258.1 GCA_004211435.1 Novosphingobium sp.
CAGCTCCAGCCCCAACGGCCTGCGGCTGCAAGAAATTCTCGCCAGCATCGATATCCCGCCGCTTGAGCCGACACCGGAAAACCACGTCCTCACCCGCACGTTCTATCTGCTGAAGGATTTTCCCGGTCGCTATCGCGGCGGTCCGCTCTGGGTCGAAGCCCGTCAGGATGCGCGCAACTCCACCTCGCAGCTCTCCTCGGGCGGCGACGGCGTGACGCCGCTTCTGATCACGGGCAATGATTTTGCCGGCGCCTGGGCAGTCGATCAACAGGGTAACTCCATGCTCCCGACCGTACCGCCTGACGACATGCAGCGCGAATACGCCTACCGCGCCGGCGTCAACATCATGATGTACATGCTGACCGGCAACTACAAAGCCGATCAGGTCCACGTCCCCGCGCTCCTCGAACGGCTGGGGCAGTAACCGATGACCATCGAATTCGCCCCCTTCTTCTCGTGGCCGATCCTTGCAGCCCTCGGTGCACTGGCCCTCGTCCTTGCTGTGACCGCCCTATTGCGCGGCGTCCGTGGTGCGGTCCTTCGGACGCTGGCGCTTGCCGCCCTGCTGATGGCGCTCGCCAACCCGACGCTCAACCAGGAAGATCGCGAACAGCTCTCCACCATCGTGCCAATCGTCGTAGACCGCTCTCAGAGCCAGGAGACGGCCGGCCGCGAGCAGCAGACCGATCAGGCGCTGGCGGAACTGCGCGACCGCTTCTCCCGCTATCCCCGCATCGAGACGCGCATCGTCGAGGCCGGAGACGATGTAGACAGCGACACACCTTCGACGAAGCTGTTCACTGCGCTGCGCTCCGCGATGTCGGACGTTCCGCCGGCCCGTGTCGGCGGCGCCGTGTTCCTCACAGACGGCCAGATCCATGATCTCCCCGGCATCAATCAGGATCTCGGCTTCAACGCACCCGTCCACGGGCTGATCACCGGCCAGCCAAACGAATTCGACCGCCGCATCGAAGTGCTGCGCGCGCCCCGCTTCGGCATTGTCGGCGAAGAGCAGGAACTGACACTGCGCGTGTTCGACGACGGTCGCCAGGGCGGCGGCCCCGCCGAAGTCATCGTGCGCATGAACGGCCAGCAGATCGCCACGCTGCAGGCAACGCCCGGCGTCACCACCCCGTTCTCGTTCAACGTCCAGCGCGGCGGCAACAATGTCATGGAGTTCTCGGTTGCCGAGCTCCCTGGCGAAGTGACCACCGCCAACAACCGCGCCGTCCATGTCATCGATGGCATCAGGCAGAACCTGCGCGTGCTGCTGGTGTCCGGCGAACCCCATGCCGGTGAGCGCGCTTGGCGTAACCTTCTAAAGTCCGACGCCTCCGTCGACCTCGTGCATTTCACCATCCTGCGTCCGCCGGAAAAGCAGGACGGCACGCCGATCAACGAGTTGTCGCTGATCGCCTTCCCCACCCGCGAGCTGTTCGTCGAGAAGATCAAGGATTTCGATCTGATCATCTTCGATCGCTACAAGCATCGCGGCGTGCTGCCGATCCTCTATTACGACTACATCTCCCAATATGTGCAAAACGGCGGCGCGCTGCTGATCGCGGCAGGCCCCGAACACGCTGGCGAAGATTCGATCGCCGCGACACCGCTCGAACAGGTTCTGCCGGCCGCACCGACGGGCGAAGTCCACAATGCCGGCTTCTTCCCGCATCTATCGGAAGTCGGCACCAAGCACCCGGTCACCCGCGGTCTCGAAGGCTCCAACCAGACGCCGCCCGCCTGGGGACGCTGGTTCCGCACCATCGATGTCGATCCGCCGCAGGGCCAGACGGTGATGGAAGGCGATGGCGACCGCCCTCTCCTCGTCCTCAACCGTCAGGGCGAAGGCCGCGTCGCCATGCTCCTGTCGGATCAGGGCTGGCTCTGGGCCCGTGGCTTCGAAGGCGGCGGCCCGCATGTGGCGCTCTATCGCCGCATCGCTCACTGGTTGATGAAGGAGCCGGAACTCGAGGAAGAGGCGCTGACCGCCCGCTCCGTCGGCCGTACGCTCGCCGCCACCCGCCAGACGATCGGCAACGACCCCGGCCCCGCGACGATCCGCTATCCGTCCGGCCGCTCAGAGACCGTGCAAATGACGCCCGCCGGCCCCGGCGAATACCGGTATGAGAGCCGCATGGACGAAACCGGCCTGTTCGAGGTGAGAAACGGCGACTTCCAGACGCTCGTCCATGTCGGCGCCGTCGACTCGCCCGAGTTCAAGGCGATGATCTCCACCGAGGCGACCTTGCAGCCCTATGCCGACAAGACTCGCGGCCTCGTCACCCGCGTCGCATCGGGCGATAGCATCACCATCCCCGACATTCTGCCCGTTCGCGGCGAGGTGCGCGTTAGCGATCCCAACCGCATGGTCATCCGCATGACCGACGAGACGGTGCTGCGCGGCATCAACACGCTGCCGCTGTTTGCAGGCTTTGCCGGCCTGTCGGTGCTGCTGTTCGCAATGGCCGCGATGTGGTGGCGCGAGGGTCGCTGATGGCGCACGAGCTTTATCTCACCGACGCGCCGAGCCCAGACGATCTAGCAATCGTCAGCGGCGGCCTCACCGCCTTCAACGAAGGCGAAGTCGGCCCCTCCGACAGGAAACTGCTCGCCGTACTGATCCGCGACGAGAGCGGCACAGTCATCGGCGGTC
>SECS01000259.1 GCA_004211435.1 Novosphingobium sp.
TTGAATCGTTGGGCCGGGCATCGGATTGGTCTTTTGCCCGCGGGCGCTAAGCTAGCGGCGCAGCTTTAGCATCCAGATGAGCAGCAGCAGCGGCGAAGCGACGGCGCGCTGAGCCCCCACACCGCCAAGAATAGATAGAGGGCGATGGCTGCAGTCATATCTCTATGTAGATGAAACATGGCAACACAGCATGCAGTTAAGATCCCTGCCGAAACAGCCAGCCAGATGGACACGGTTTCGAGCGTCACGACGCCGCTTTTGGCGGCCTCAAAAGCACTGGTCAACGATCGCTAAGTCGGCGGAGGTGGCCGTCACCCCTCGGGGAAGCACGACGTCGTGAATGCTCGACATCAACCAGCGGCCGCTATCAGGTGTGCCGCCTGCGCTCTACTACGGCGGCTATGTCGGCGATCTGAGGCGATAACTTGGGCGCATACGCTTCGCAGCTTGGGCGGGCGGCAACCTTGAGAACCGCAGCAGTTTCGCCGCTAGGGCGATGGCGCGAACCTGCAACCGCTCGGATGTCCTAAGTCCGCGCTCTCGCAATTGCGGAAGACTCCTGACCGGCTCGGGCACGATCTCCACCGCCGCGCGGACGAGCAGCCTTTGTAGCCATCGGACCGAGACCGGCAGGACTGCCTCATCGGCCATGATGTCGAGGAACTCGGCAAGTACATCCGATCCTTCGAGCGTCGGCGCAGTCGCTGCCAGCAGCCGTTCCCACGCCTCCCACGACCCGGGCGCGTCCACCGCACCGTAGAGTTTCGCAGCGGGCAGGCCTTCAGCAAAGGCCGCTGATTTCTCGGCCGGATTAAAGGCGGAGGCATAGGCAGCATAAGCCTCGGTGAAGCCGAAAATCGCCGTGGCCTGCACCCAATTCAATAGCTGCGGATCGTTCGCGCGATAGGGCAACCCGTCGGGCGTCGTGCCGTGAACGCCTTCGTGCATCGCCACCACGCGCGCGATCATCCGTTCGGCATCGCGGCGCGGCCCATAGACCGTCATCATCGCGGCGAAGCCCGTGCGGCGCAGTCGGCCCAGCGGATCGTGGCGAAAACTGCTATTTCCCCAAACGCCCGCGCGCACCGACGGCTCGGCCAGTTCCATCAGCACCGCGGCCGTGCCGCCGATGAAAACCGTCACCGGATTGGCGAAAACCCGCCAGGACACACCATGGGCAGGCGCCAGCGACGGCGCGCCGATCGGTGCGCTGAAATCGGCCACCATGCCCGCAGGCGGGCGCATGAGCTCTTTCAAAGCGCCCAGCATCAGACGATCTCAAGGCGACAATCGCGAAGCTCGTAACCGGTGACCAGGGGATTCCAGCCGAGGTCGGGTGCGCGGGCCAGCCGCAGTCCGGGCACGCGCAGCAGACGATCGAGGAAAGCCTCGGCCTCGTTCAGCGCCACGCCCGCGCCCGGGCAGCGATGCTCGCCATCGCCGAAGGCAAGGCCTGCTCCGCCCACGCGCTCGTTGCGCAGCCGGCCGGGATCGAGACGCTGCGGATCGGCACCCATCGCCTCGCTGTCGATATTGGCCGAGCGAATATCGAGCGCGAGCGGCGCTTCCCCACCCGCAGAGCGGCGATAGAGCGTGCCGACCACCGGCTCGAGCCGCAGAATTTCCTCGAGCATGGCCACGCGGCCCACGCGATTGGTCGCCAGGAAACGACCGCGCAGTTCCGCATTCTCGAGAAGGTGCCAGCCTGCCATGGTCACGAACTCGCGCGTGGTGACCATGCCCGCCGCGCCATAGGTGAAGCACTCGACCAGGATATCGCGATCCGAATATCCTTCGGACAACAGGTGCGAGATCACGTCCTCGCGCGGCTGACGCCGTCGCGCCGCGATGGCGGGGCGGACGTCGCGAACGTGAAAATGGAACATGCGAAGTTGGCCCAGCACGGTCGCGATCACGCCGGAAATCAGATCGTGGCGCGTGGCGAGCGCCGGCGAGAAGAAGGCATCGAGACGCCTTATCATGCCGCGCTTGTCGCTGTCGGTAAGCCCGACGATGCCGGCGGCGACGGTCACCGCGAGGTCTAGCGCCATGGTGTCGAGCTGCGCGTGGCCGTTGCGCTGCAGTTCGCCGATCAATCGATCGCAGCAGGCCTCGATCACCGGCCGGTGCCGTTCCTTGACCGCGCGGGGCGTGAAGAAGCGCGCGGTGGCGGCGCGCTGACGCCGGTGTGCCTCGCCCGAGAGGAACAGGATCGGCGGACGCACCGCCCTGCCCGCGCGCTCCACGAGATCGGCCTTGAAACCGGCCTGCCGAAGGCCCGGATCGCGCAGCACGCGCCGTACGGCCTCGTAACCGCGGACCGGCAGCGCTTCGCGCACGGGTCCGCTGCGCGCGGCGCCCGCCGATTTGCTTTGGGTCTTCTGACCGTTTTGCCGCTCGACTTGCGAAACGATAGCGTCCATCTTCGACCCCACTTTTGATAAGTTACTTATCATAAATTGGAACGATGTCTGCAGTGTCAAGGGCGAGTGAGCGACAGGATGCGCGGGTGGTGCGATCACGCGCGGCGATGCGGCAGGCACTGCTCGAGCTCCTGGCTGACATGGCATTCGATACCGTCACGGGCGCCATGATTGCTGAGCGTGCCGGGGTCGGCTATGCGACCTATTTCCG
>SECS01000260.1 GCA_004211435.1 Novosphingobium sp.
GACGTGGCCGGCGTCATGATCACCAATCCCAACACCTGCGGCCTGTTCGAGCGCGAGATGAAGGACATCTCCGACGCGGTCCACGCCGCGGGCGGCTACGTCTATTGCGACGGCGCCAACTTCAACGCGATCGTCGGCAAGGTCCGCCCCGGCGACCTCGGCGTCGACGCCATGCACATCAACCTGCACAAGACCTTCTCGACCCCGCACGGCGGCGGCGGGCCGGGCTCGGGGCCGGTGGTGCTGTCGCAGGCGCTGGCGCCCTTCGCACCGCTGCCTTTCGTTACGCGCGATGCCGATGGCTCGGTGCGTCTCGTCGAGGAAGAGCAGGCTGCCCAGGACAGCCCGCAGGCCTTCGGCCGCATGGTCGCCTTCCACGGCCAGATGGGCATGTTCACGCGCGCGCTGACCTATATCCTGAGCCACGGTGCCGACGGCCTGCGCCAGGTCGCCGAGGACGCGGTGCTCAACGCCAACTACGTGCTGCGCAGCCTCGAGGACATTCTCGACGCGCCGTTCGCTGCGAGCGGGCCGTGCATGCACGAGGCGCTGTTCAGTGACGACAACCTGCCCGACGGTTTCTCGACGCTCGACGTCGCCAAGGGGCTGATCGACGAGGGCTTCCACCCGATGACGGTCTATTTCCCGCTGGTGGTCCACGGTGCCATGCTGGTCGAGCCGACCGAGACCGAGAGCAAGCAGGGGCTCGATCGCCTGATCGGCTCGCTACGTGCGGTCGCGGAACGGGCGCTGGCAGGCGACGAGAGCCTCAAGTCCGCGCCGCACTACGCGCCGCGCCGCCGGCTCGACGAGACCCAGGCGGCGCGCAAGCCGGTGCTGACCTGGCAGGGCCACGTCCAGCCACCGGCCACGCCGATCCCCAGCGAGATCGGCGGAAGCTGAGCGCTTAGTTGATCGCGTCGGAACCGGCCTTGCCGACCGACTCGATGTCGCGGCCCGCACCCTTGACGGTGTTGCAGGCCGCGGCGGTGAGGGCGATGCTTCCCACGGCGACGGCGACGATGAGCTTCCTGAGCATGACGTGATCCTTGTCCTGTGCAGATCGGCGCGCATGCCGACCGGCTCGCCGGGCTAAACGGCGATCGCGGCCGGATGTTCCGCGTTCAGGCGCGCAATTCGGGGTGGGTGTCTTCCTTGATGGCATCGCGGCGGCCGAGCCGGTGTTCGCGCCAGGCGATGACGAGCCCCGCGACGACGATCAGTGGCGCGCCGAGCCACATCATCGGCGAGGGCAGCTCGTCCCACAGGGCCCAGCCATAAAGCGTCGCCCAGATCAGCGCCGTATAGTCCATCACGATCACGCTGGTGACCGCGCCGAACCGCAGTGAGGCGGCCATGAGGAACTGCGCGACGGCACCGATCAGGCCGATCGCCAGGAGCACCAGCCATTGTTCGCCGCTGTGCGGGCTATAGAAGAATGGCAGGGCAAGCGCGGCCAGGGGGGCGCCGAAGGCGGCAAAGTAGAAAGCCGTGGCCAGCGGCTCCTCGGTTCGGCCGAGATCGCGAATCTGATAGTTGATGATGGCGATGAAGAACGCGGCCAGCAGTCCGAGCCCCGTGCCCAGCGCCGAGGTGACGTGGCTGCCGGGCTGGGCAATGACGAGCACCCCCAGAAATCCCAGCGCCACGGCCAGCCAGCGATAGGGACCGATGTGCTCGCGCCAGAGCAACGCGGCCATGACCACGGCGAACAGCGGGGTGGTGAAGCCGAGCACGGTCGCTTCGGCGGGCAGCAACAGGATCGCCGCGCCGAAGTTGAAGATCATGTTGGTCATGCCGAGCAGCGCACGCTTGCCGTGGCTGGCGAGGCGCTGGGTCTTGAGCCGGTGGAGACTGCCGGTCATGGCCAGGCCGCCAAGGATCAGCGGGACCGATACAGCCTGTCGCCAGAACATGATCTCGGGCAGAGCGACGCCGCTCTGGCTGGCGTATTTGACCAGAACGAGGAGCGTCGCGAAGAGGAAGGCCGAAACGATACGCAGGCCGAGGGCGAGAAACGGGCGTTGGGGAAGGTCCACCTCCGCGCTTTAACCGCCGCGCCGCTTGAGGCAAGGGCGGGGGCATGGACGATTTGCGTATTGACGTTTTGTGGGCCGGAGTGGCGGCCGTGCTCCTCGCCGTGGTCGCCTGGCTGGCCGATCGCCGCCGCCGCAACCGCAGCGATCCCGACGCCGTGGGTTTCATGCCATGGACCACGCTGTTCTTCTGGGGTGCCTTCGTCGCTTTCCTGATGCTGGTGATGGCCTGGCAGCTGCAGTAGCGCAGGTTCCGCTAAACCTCTTGGTAATGCCTAGCTGGCATTCCACGTGAAGGGTCGCACCGAAACAGCGGAATTTCGGGCATGAAACTGTCGCTCAAGATCAATCCAAGATTCCCGCCGCGCGAGCCGCGCATGTCGGTTTCGATCGAGGCCAGCCTGCTGTTGCCGGGCGACACGGTCGTACCGATCGCCATCCGCAACATCTCGGCCGAAGGCTTCATGGCCGAAAGCCCCATCGCAGTCGCTTGCGAAGGCTGGGTCGGCGTCAGCCTGCCCGGCTGCGGCATCGTGCCCGCGCGGATCCGGTGGAGCGTCGAGGGCGAACTCGGTGGCCAGTTCCGCCGGCCGCT
>SECS01000112.1 GCA_004211435.1 Novosphingobium sp.
CGCGGATCGGGCCGGCCATAGGCAATGACCTCACGCACCGCCGGATGATCGCCGACGACGCGTTCGACCTCGGCGCAGTATATGTTCTCGCCGCCCGAGATGACCATGTTCTTCTTGCGATCGACGATCGAGAAGATGCCGTGCTCGTCGACCGTGGCCACGTCGCCCGAGGCGAGCCAGCCGTCCTGTAGGGTCTCGGCTGTCGCCGCGGGATCACCGACATATTCGTTCATCAGCATCGGGCTCGAGACCCAGAGCTCGCCCGCCTCGCCCGGCGCTGCCAGACTGCCGTCGTCACGGCGCAGCTCGATCTTCACGGTCGGCGCGGCCCAGCCGCAGGCGGCGGGGTGATCGAGGTAGACGTCGCCGCTGATCCCGCAGGTCCAGGCGGTCGCTTCGGTCTGGCCATAGCCGTTGGCGAGCTGGCAATGCGGCATGCGCGCCTTGATCTCCTCGACCAGCGCGAGGTTCAGCGGCGCTGCGCCGTTGACCATGTAGCGGACATTGGCGAGCATCTCGGGCGTGGCGCGCGGGCTGCGGAACATGTCGAACAGCATGGCCGGCACGAATGAAAGCCGCGTCATGCCGACATGCTCGATCATGTCGAAGGCGACGTCGGTACTCCACTTGCCCATGATGTGGATCGTCGTGCCGAGGCTTAGCGCGCGCAGGATCGGCATGATGCCCGAGAGGTGGAACATCGGCCCAAGGATCACCGCGGGCGTGGTCATCGCGCGGCGATCGGGCGGCAGAGTCTCGCCGCTCTCCTCCTCGTAGCGGACGTCCTGCAAGCTGCCCATGAAGGCCGCGACCGAGACCGAATGCGCGAGCGCGCCGTGGCTCAGCAGCGCGCCTTTGGGAAAGCCCGTGGTGCCCGATGTGAACAGGATGATCGCACCCTGCCCCGGTGCCATGTCGGCAGGCGCGAAGTCGACACCCGGCCGCGGCGCCGAAAGCGCGACGAAATCTGCATCGCGCGCGCGCAATGGGACCTTGCGATCGCCGATGACGATCCGCGGCCAGGCGGGATCGGGCTGCTGAGCGGTGATCACGTCGTCACGCTCGCCATCCAGGATCGCCAACGTGCAGCCGACCTTGTCGATCGCGCGCAGCATTTCCTCGGCGGCGCCGCGGCTGTTGACCAGTGCTGCGACCCCACCGAGCGACGTTATCGCCAGAAGGGCGATGATCCATTCGGGGCGATTGGCGGTGACCACGGCTACCGTCGTCCCCCGCCCCACGCTATAGCGTTCGCGAAGCGCCTGCGCGAGCGCGGCGGCGCGGGCGAAGCCCTCGGCATAGGTCAGGCGCGTATCGCCATGGACGACCATCAGCCGATCGCCATAGGCCATACCCTGGCGATAGAGCCCGGCGAGGTTGCGCGGCGCGCCCTTGAACACCTCGTGGACCTGGTCGCCGATCTGCTCGGCCACAAGCTCGAAGGCCTTGCCGGGGCCGATCAGCCGCGCGACCAGCGGATCGCGGATGTTGCTCACTTCTCCCGGCACCTTCGACTCCCGATTAATGCTTTACGCGCGATGCATATCCTCGCTGGCGAGATGTGCAAGTCAGGCGAGCTTTGGGAAGACCGGATGGCGGAAGGGATCGCCGTCACGCAGATTGTCGTGAAGCCCCGGCACGTTCGGCGCGGCCGTGCGGCCCGGGCGGGCCTGATAGGTCGCGTCCTCGCCGAAGAAGCGCAGAGTCAAGGTCCGCCGCCGTCCCTGCGGTCCCGGTGCGCCGCCGCCATGGAGCACGCTCGGGTGGAACAGCACGACGTCGCCGGGCTCGGTCGCCCAACCCTGGATAGGCCACCGGCTGCGATCGGCCTCGATGTCGGGCAGCCGCGGCAGGTCGCCGGTCTTGTAGAACGGATCGGTCGGATCGCCGGGCTTGAACGAGGTGCCGTTGTAGACCGGCCCCTTGTGGCTCCCCAGGCAGTATTCGAGCGTCGCTTCGCGGCTGACCGGATCGAGGCTGATCCAGCAGACCGCATGATGCGCGCCGGCGACGGGCATATAGGGCGTGTCCTGGTGCCAGGGCGTGAAGTTGTCGGTCGCTACCTTGTGGAAGATCTGTTCGTACATGTACCAGACCGACCCACCCCAAAGCCTGGCGAGCAACGGCGCGATCGGCGAGCGCCGGAGCATGCCGTCATAGGCGGCATAGCTCGCCGGATTCGACAAGTCCTGCCACGATCGCTCGTCGCCGCCCATCGTCGTGAAACCCGGCCCGCGGTTGTCGCGCGTCCATTCGTAGGCTGCCGTCGCGTCGGCGATCTGCTCGGGCGAGAGCAGCCCGCGCAGGCAGGTTACCCCGTCGCGGCCCCAGGTCTCGCGCAGCGCGGCCGGGTCGGTCATACCGTGCCCACCCCGGTCACCGGTGATCCCACCGCGCCGGGGAGGCGCAGCGGCGGCGCGGTGAACAGGAAGCGTGAGCGGCCGTTGGCGCGCAGCCAGTCGGCGAGGTCGCTGAGCAGGAACATTTCGCCGAGCGGGATTCCGAGCTTGAACAGGCAGTGGTTGTGCAAAGGTACGCGCGATCCGTGCGGCGTCTCGCGCTTGAAATCGGGCATGCATTCGACCGCCTCGTTGTCCGAGACGAGCGCGACTGCGCCGCTGTCGGTGATCCACTGCAACAGGCGATCGTCGAAACCATCGAGTCCCGAGCAGCGGTGCGGATCGACCTCCACCGAAACGTCTTCGTACTGCGCCAGCAGCGCCCGGTCGAAGCCGGTGCGGAAGCAGAGCACGTCGCCCTCCTCGACCTCGACCTTGTCCGCCTCGAGGATCCGCATGAGCCGATCGTAGCCGATCCGCTCGGCCTCCAGCCCGACATGCGCGAACAGATCGATCATCACCCCGCGCGCCTGCAGTCCGGTCTCGGCCAATGTCTCGATTCCGAGGCGGGCGGCGCCATAGGGGCCGTCCTTGGGTTCGCGATCGTGCAGGTAGTCGAACGGCCCGTGGACGTGATCGTGCGCGCGATAGCCGTTGTAGTAGGTCGCTTCCGCTTCGCCCGTGCCATCGCCGTCGTAAAGGAAGCCCATGTGGCAGAGCGAATCCCACTGCGTCGAATATTGCAGGCTCAGCAGCGCGCGGTCGTCGCAGACCACGTCCTTCTGGCCGGGAAACATGCGGCCGTAGGGATAGTTCATCGCCGGGTCGTCGCCGCGCATCGAGAAGGACATCTCTGGCGGGAAGCGGCGCGGGTTGATTTGCACGCGCGGGCAATCGAGCGGCAAGGACAGGCAGAAGGCCAGCCCCTCGCGCACTTCGGCGGCGGCGGCGCGGCGGCGCTCGGGGGTGACGAGGTTGAGCCGGCCGATCTGGTCGTCGGGGCCGAAATCACCCCAGTTCGAACCCTCGGGGCGCTCGCTCCAGCGCTTGCCATCCGCTTCAGTCATTGAATCTCTCCTGTTGCATTATCACAGCACGGCTTGCATGCCGGGGCAAGGAGAGGATCGAATCGATGCCACGCTTTACCTATGCCGTCCTGTCTCGCGCGCTCGAAGGACGCGAGGACGAATTCGTCGCCTGGTATCGCGATCGCCATTTCGCCGACGTGTTGCGCATGCCCGGCGTCGTCGGTGGCAAACTCGTCAGCCTCGATTTCCAGCGCGTCTACGAACTCGACGCCGCGCCGCAATGGACCCTGCTGACGCTCTATGAGCTCGAAGGCGAGAACCCCGAAAGCGTAATCGATTCGATCCGCGCCGCCTCGGGATCGGACGACATGCCGATGTCCGATGCCCTTACCAAGGCGGGCATGGTACAGGCGGCGGGGCGCGTGATCGCCTCCAGCGACTAGGCTGCCGCCGCGCGCATCCGGCGAACCGCCGGTGCGGCGAGGAGCACGAACACGCCCGCCAATGCATAGATCGGCAGGCCGAACAGCATCATCGCCTCGGCCACGCGCGTTTCGGCGCGCAGCACCTCGTTGGTCACCAGCGCGACGGCCGTCGGCCCCAGGCCGAAGCCGATCAGGTTGCCGACGAACTGGTACATGGCGATCAGCAGGCCCCTGCCCTGCGGCGGCACCAGATCGGGCAGCAGCGAGTAGCAGGCTGCACCGACCACGCCCGAGAGCACGACCGAGATCGAGAGCGCGATTACGATACCCGGCACGAACTGGGGCTGCAGTAGCGGCAGCAGGACGATCATCTGTCCGACGAGCGCCACGGCCGTGAGCTTGAGGCGCCCGGTCCTCGGATCACGCCGCGCGGCCCAGTCGCTGAGCGCACCGCCGATAACCGCCGCGCCGATGCCGCCGATCAGCGAGACCGAACCGAGCACCACGCCGGTCTCGGTCGGGGTCAGTCCGCTCTGGCGCATGAACACCGCTGGCCACCAGTTGCCGACGCCGTTGCCCGCGACGGCGATGACCACGAAGGCGGCGAAGAGCAGCAGGAACATGGCCCCGTGCCGACGGACATGGGCGATCATGCCGAAGCTTTCGCCGATGCCGATGGTCGCGCTTTCGCGCGGCGGCTCGTGGACGAGCAGGAGCAAGGGCGTGGCGATCAGGCTGAAGAGGCCCGCGCCGAACAGCGCGAGTTGCCAGGCCGCGAGCCGTCCGACCAGCGGCAGGACGGGCTGATGGTCAGCGAAATGGTCGAGCAAGGCGCCGCCGACGAAATTGGCCAGTGCCCCGCCGAACATCGAGGCCGCAAGCAGCAGCGCGGTCGGCTTGCCGCGCTGTTCGGTCGGGAACAGGTCTGCGACGATCGAGATTGCGGCGGGCGCGAGCACGGCCTGGAATGCGCCGAGCACCATGCGCGCCGCGAAGAAGGTCCAGAAGTCATGCGACAGCGCGCAGGCCAGAGTTGCCGCGCTCCAGCCCAGCATGCCCGCGAGCAGCAGGTTGCGCCGGTTCCAGCGGTCTACCAGATGGCCGAGCGGAATGCCGACAACCGAGAAGCAGATCGCGAAGGCCAGGCCGTACAGCAACGAGACTTCGGTGTCGCTGAGCGCCATCGACGCCTTGATGCCGGGGACCAGCAGTAGCAGGATCAGCCGGTCGAGCATGGCCATCGCCCAGACCAGCGCCAGGATCCAGACCGTGCGCCACGCGCCCGGGTGTCGCAGCTCGCTTGCCGGCATCGTGCTCTCCTTTTGTGTTCTCTTGTCGGAGCCTGGCATGACCTCGGAAAAATGCAACGCGATGTTTGCATTGTATCGAGGCGCTGATAGACCGCGACCGGACTCGCCCACTCTGACCGGAAGACCGCATCGTGAAAAGACCGTTTTGCCTGGAGGTGCCACGAGCCCGGCTCGATTGGATCGCCGGGCGAGTCGCAGATGCCGTGATCGGCTATGCGCCCGATGACGACGCAGACTGGAAGTACGGCACCGACGCGCGCTATCTGGCGGAGTTTCGCGATCACTGGCGCGACCGTTACGACTGGTCGGCGGCGCAGGCGGCGTTCAATGCGTTGCCGCAGTATACGGTCGAGATCGAAGGCATCGCGATCCACTTCTACCACCTGCCTGCGACCACCGGCGAGCGCGGCTATCCGCTGATCCTCAGCCATGGCTGGCCGGGCTCGGTGCTCGAATTCCTCGAGGTCCTGCCGCTGCTCGCGGCGCGCGGCTACGACGTGGTCGTGCCTTCGTTGCCGGGCTACGGCTTCTCGGGCCGTCCGCTCCGCCCGATCGGCGCGCGCGACATTGCGCGCATCTGGCGGACCTTGATGGTCGAGGTGCTCGGCTATTCGCGCTTCGGCGCGCAGGGCGGCGATTGGGGCGCCTCGGTCACCACCGCGCTCGCCCAGGATCACGGCGACGTCGTCGCGGCCATCCATCTCAACTATCTGGCGCATCGGCCCAGCGGCGAGATGTCGGCCGAGGAAGCCGAATGGTTCAAGGCCGCACGGCGGCGGATGAAGGACGTCGGTGCCTATTCGAAGCAGATGACTACGCGCACGCAGACGATCGGCCTCGCACTCGCCGATACGCCGGTGGGTTTTGCCTCGTGGGTGCTCGAGAAATACCGCGCCTGGTCGGACAACGACGGTGACATCGAGAGTGCGTTCAGCAAGGATCAGCTCATCACCAGCGTGATGACCTATCTGGTGAGCGACAACGTCCAGGCGTCGATGTGGCTCTATAACTCGATGACGACTGCGCGCCCGACCGATGGCGGCCCGATCGCCGTGCCGATGGGCTTCGCTCATTTCCCGCGCGAGACCGTCCCGCCACCCCGCGCAGCCGCCGAAAAGCGCTTCAACATCGTGTCCTGGCAGGAGATGCCCAAAGGCGGGCACTTCGCCGCCTGGGAGGAGCCCGAACTCTTCACCGAAGAGGTCGGCGTCTTCTTCGATCGCTGGCGCTGACCATATCGCCGGCACGGTGCCATGAGGCCGTGAGGCGAGAAAGAATTCACAAGCCGCGATGCATTAATTAGCATCGGCGCGAAGACCGACGATCGGAGGCGACTCGGAGACGTCGGCAGGAGAGAGAAGACATGACCCAGGACGTCCAGGCCGCGCTCGAACAGGTACCCTTCCAGGTGACCGAGCCCAAGCTCATCCCCGCCCAGCGTTATTACGACGAAGCCTTCTTCAAGCTCGAGAACGAAAAGCTCTGGCCGCGGGTCTGGCAGATGGCCTGCCGGCTCGAGGAGATCCCGCGCATCGGTGACTACACCGAGTACACGATACTCGATCGCTCGGTGATCGTCGTGCGGACCAAGGACGGCGTGAAGGCCTTCCACAATGCTTGTCGCCACCGCGGCGTGCAGCTCGTCGAAGGCCCGGGCAACTGTGGCAAGACCGGCTTCATCTGCCCGTTTCACGGCTGGCGCTGGAGTGCCGAGGGCAAGAACACCTTCGTCTTCGGCAAGGCCATTTTCGACGAGGCCCTGCTCGACCATGCGCAGATCGACCTACCGCAGGTCCGCTGCGAGTTCTGGGCGGGCTGCGCCTTCATCAACTTCGACGACGACGCTCCAGGTCTGATCGAATCGCTCGGTCCCGTGGTCGACATCCTCGATGCGCGGCACGTCGACCGGCTGAAGATGGACTGGTGGTATGGCACGGTGCTGCCGACCAACTGGAAGCTCGCAATGGAGGCCTTCATGGAAGGCTATCATGTGATGCGCACGCATCCGCAGCTCCACGATCTGATGCCGATGAGCTCCTACGGCACCGACGGCGGCGAGGCCATTCCGACGCGGAACATGGATTCGCGGATGATGGTCAACAACATGATCGACTTCTACGCGCGGCTCTCCACCGGCATGGCCGGCATGGTCCACGAGACCGAGGTCGCCGTGCTCGAACGCCTGCGCGACATGGAGGTGCCCGAGGATCCGATGCACGCGCTCGGCGCCTTCTTCGCCAAGGCCCAGGCCGACATTACCGCCGACGGCCTCGCCCGCGGCGCGCCGATGTTCGACATTCCCAAGGTCAACCAGGAGAAACCGTTCCACGACGTGGAGTTCATGTTCCCGCACTTCTTCCTGCTGCCGAGCTTTGCGGCGATGAGTTCGTATCGCATCCGCCCACTGACCGCCGAGACCTGCCTGTTCGAGATCTGGTCGCTGGTCTTGCGCCCCGAAGACGAGGAGTTCGACACGCCCAAGGCGCCGACGATGCTGCCCTACGATTCGGAAGCTTTCCCCGAGATTCCGATGCAGGACTATTCGAACCTGCCGCGCCAACAGCGCGGGCTCCACGCCGGCGGCTTCACCCACATGCGGCTCTCGCACGAGCAGGAGGGCATGATCAGCAACTACCAGCGGCTCGTCGACGGCTATCTCGCCGGGCTCGACGACGAGACGCTGCGCAAGGGGCAGAACGCGGTCAACAGCGGCTACAACGCACCGATCCTCGACATAGGCTTCTGAGGCCGGGCGATGGGGACTTGCGCGCGCCGTCGTGCCCGTCCCACAATCGCCCCACAACAAGCCATGGGAGCCGAAGAGAGATGACCGAAGAACCGCACCTGCTGGTCGACGTGGTCGAGGAGAACATCCTCGTCGCGACGTTCAACCGGCCCGACAAGCTCAACGCGATGAGCTTCGAGCTGATGGAAACGCTCGAAGCGGCGGTCGAGCGTTACCGCGACACGCCCGAGCTGCGCGTGATGCTGATCAAGTCGCACGGCCGCTATTTCTCGGCCGGCGCCGATCTCAAGGCCAACGGTCCGCAGCGCGAGTTCCCGACCAAGGGCTCGCAGGTGCGCGAGCAGCACCGCCGCGGCGAGAACCGCATGCGCCGCGTCTGGGACGAGATGGAGCACATCGAGAAGCCCTTCGTCGTCGCGCATCACGCGCGCTGCGTCGGCGGCAGCCTCGAGATGAGCCTGTCGTGCGATTTCCGCCTTGCCGCCGAAAGTGCGAGCTATGCCTTCCCCGAGGCCAAGTTCGGCGTGCTGCCCGCGACCAACGGCGTGAGCCGGCTCGTCCGCCTGGTGGGGCCGCACTGGGCGCGGCTGATGATCATGGCCAACGTGCCGATCGATGCGCAGGAAGCGCGGATCGCCGGGCTGGTCCACAAGATCTACCCCGACGCGAGCTTCGAGAGCGACGTCATGGGCTTCTGCCGCCATCTGGCGCAGCAGAACGCCGAACTGGTCGGCACGGCGAAGGTGGCGATCGAACTCGCCCACGATCTCGGCGTGCACCAGGCCGCCTCGGTCGAGCGGCTCGCCAACTCCGCATTGATGCTGAGCCCGGAATACAAGGACCTGATGGTCAGCCACGTCGCCAATATCGGCAAAGGCAAAGGATACTGACATGGCCGAAGAACAGCACGACAACAGCAAGTTCCAGATCTTCCGCGCGAAGGATGCGCCGGGACTGATGGAAGCCAAGTGCATGACGGTCGAGCCCTTCAGCCCGGCCCAGCGCGCGGGCATGGATAAGGCGATCGCCGCGGGCTATCTCGAGGGCGACGAAATCAGGGTGCTCAGCCAGGTTCCGGGCTTCGGCTTGACCCACGTCTGGTTCAAGCCCGGCTATGCCCTGCCGCTGCACAGCCACGACTGCGACTGCCTCTACTACGTGATCGCCGGCACGCTGAAGATGGGCACCGAGGACCTCGGCCCGCGCGACAGCTTCTTCATCCCCGCGGGCGTTCCCTATACCTACAAGCCCGGTCCGGAGGGTGTCGAGATCCTCGAATTCCGGCACGCCAACGCTTTCAACTTCGTCAACCTGGCGAAGGGCGAGGCCTTCTGGGATCGCGCCGCGGAACAGGCCGCCAGTCATCACGAGGACTGGAAGACTGCCAAGCGCCCATCCCTCACCGCCTGAACCGAAAGTCCGAGATGACCGAAACCCTGATCCGCTATGAAGACCCTGCACCCGGCGTCGCGCGCATCGTCCTGGCCCGCGCGGACAAGCACAATGCGATCAACCCGGCGCTGATCTTCGCGATCAACGACGCTTTCGACCGTGCGCTGAAGGACGATAGCGTCAAGGTCATCGTGCTGGCCGCCGACGGCCGCAACTTCTCGGCCGGGCACGACATCGCCGACACGGTCGAGCAATACCAGCAGGCCATGCAGCACGCCTCGCCCGGCGTCTCGACCTGGAGCGGGTTCAACGAGCCCGGTGCGCATGGCTGGTACGCGGCCGAGAAGGAAGGCTACCTCGAAAGCGCGCGGCGCGTGCGCAACGTCTCGAAGCCGACGATCTGCGCGGTCCAGGGCAAGTGCATCGCGGGTGCGCTGATCTATGCCTGGGTCTGCGACATCATCATCGCCGCCGACAACGCGGTGTTCTCCGACCCGGTGATCAACTTCGGGATGCCGGCGGTCGAATGGCTCGGCCACCCCTGGGAACTCGGCGCACGCAAGGCCAAGGAGTTCCTGTTCACCGCCGACAGCTGGAACGCCGAGGAGGCGCACCGCCTCGGCATGGTCAACCACGTCGTGCCGCTGGCCGAGCTCGAGGACTTCACCCTGGCCATGGCGCAGAAGATCGCGAGCAAGCCGGCCTTCGCGCTCAAGCTGGCCAAGGAGGCGGTCAACAAGACGCTCGACATCCAGGGACAGATGAACGCGATCGACCAGGCCTTCTCGCTGCACCACCTCGGGCACCAGCAGAACTTCCGCCTGTTCGGCTACGGCATGGACACGACCAGCCTGCCCGCCTTCGCCAGCGCGCCGAAGAAGGAAGGCTGACCGTGGCTGACAACATTGCCGGCAAGTCGGTCATCGTCACCGGCGCGGGTTCGGGCTTCGGCAGGCTGACCGCCGAGAAGCTTGCCGCACGCGGCGCGCGGGTGACCTGCGTCGACGTCGACGGCGAGGCGGCCGAGACCGTCGCAGCGGCGATCCGTGCGGACGGCGGAGAGGCCCAGGCGGTCGCGGCCGACGTCACCTCGATCGAGGCCATGCGCGAAGCCGTGCAGTCGGCGGTCCTCGCCTACGAGGCGATCGACGTCATGATCAACAATGCCGGCACCATGCCGCTGGCCTTCATCGCCGACCACGCCTCTGCTCTCCCCGCCTGGGAGCGCTGCATCGACATCAACTTCAAGGGCGTGATGCACGGCTCGATCGCTGTCTACGACCAGATGATGGCACAGGGCCGCGGCCACATCGTCAATCTCTCGTCGATCTACGGCAATCGCGCCACTGCTGGCGCCGCGGTCTACGGCGCGACCAAGGCGGCGGTCGACTACTTCAGTCACGCCTTCCGCCAGGAGGCGCGCGGCAAGATCAAGGTCACCGTGATCAAACCCACCGGCGTCATCGCCACGGGCCTGGCCAAGACCGTGGTCAATTCGGCCGCCGGCGCGGGCATCGTCGGGCACCACATCGCCGGATTCTACGAAGACTACGCCAAGCTCGCCTCCGGGGAGGTGCCCGAGCTCAGCGATCCCGAGAGCATCGGTCACGCCTTTCTGGCCCCCGATCATATCGCCGATGCCATCGTCCACGCGGTCGATCAGCCCTGGGGCGTATCGATCAGCGACATGACGATACGCGCCTCGGGCGATCACTACATAAACTGATGAACGGCGCTGCGGATTCGCTCGGCTATGTCGGCAAAAGGGTGGTCGTAACCGGCTGCCGATCGGGCATCGGCGAGGCGACCGCGCGACTGCTGCTGGACGCCGGCGCTTTCGTGCACGGGATCGACTGGCAGGATGGCGATCTTCCGCTTGCCGCCTTCACCAGGCTCGACCTGCGCGATTCAGAGGCAATCGTCGAGGCGGCCAAGTCTATCGGCCCGGTCGATGCGCTGTTCAGCTGCGCCGGCCTGCCGCCGATGGCGCCGCCGCTCGACGTGCTCAAGGTCAACTTCATCGGCATGCGCATGCTGACCGAAGTGCTGTTCGATCGCATGCCGCCGGGCAGCGCGATCGTCTCGGTCGGATCGGTCGGCGGAGCACGCTGGCCCCAGCACCTGGCCGAACTGCGCGAACTCGTCGCGACCGAGGACTTCGCCGCTGCGCTCGCCTGGTGCGAGACGCACGATCTGGCGCGCGCCGATGCCTACGGCTTTTCGAAGGAGGCCATCGCCGTCTGGACGATGACCGCTTCGGCACGCACGATCAAAAACGGCGTGCGGCTCAACTGCACGAGCCCCGGC
>SECS01000113.1 GCA_004211435.1 Novosphingobium sp.
AAGACCGCGCCGACCCGCTCGACCTTCTCGTCCGCGGGAATGTCCTCGTAACCGAAGGATGCCTGTTCGCTCATGGTGTTGCGCCTTAGGGGGAATTGCCGCGCGGGCAAAGGGTGATAGAGCGCGCAAATGCCCGAATTACCCGAAGTCGAAACCACGGTCCGCGGCCTTGCCCGTTATCTCGACGGCGCAAAGATTGCGCGGGTGTCGGTCAACCGGCCCGACCTGCGCCGCCCCTTCCCGCCTGGCCTTGTCCAGACACTGACCGGCGCCACGGTCACCGGGCTCGGCCGCCGCGCCAAGTACGGTCTGATCCACACCGATCGCGACCAGACGGTGGTGTTCCACCTCGGCATGTCGGGCCGGTGGCGAATCGAACCCGACACGATCGAGAAGCACGACCACCTCGTACTCGAGACCGCTGCCGGCCACGTCCTCGCGCTCAACGACGCGCGCCGCTTCGGTTCGGTAGATCTCGTCGACAGCGCCGCGCTCGACCAATGGCCGCCCTTTGCCGCGCTCGGCCCCGAGCCGCTGGGCAACGATCTCACCGCGCGCCATCTCCATCAGGCCTTCAAGGATCGAATCGCACCGGTGAAACCGCTTCTGCTCGACCAGCGGATCGTCGCCGGGCTCGGCAATATATATGTCTGCGAGGCGCTCTTCCGCGCGGGCATCCGCCCGGACAAGGAGGCCGGCAAGATCTCGCGCCCGGCGCTCGAACGGCTGGTGCCGGCGATCAAGACCGTCCTCGCCGAATCGATCAAGGCCGGCGGCTCGACGATCCGCGACTATGCCCAGCCCAACGGTGAACTCGGCTACTTCGCCGCCTCCTGGCGCGTCTACGGCCGCGAGGGCGAGCCCTGCGCCTGCGGCGGCACCGTCGCACGCTTCAACCAGGGCGGGCGCAGCACCTTCTGGTGCCCGAAGTGTCAGAAGTGACGGCACCGCCGTCGCGTGTGCCATCCGCGAGATTGCTTGACGATTCGGACCCTCGCCGCTAAGGGCCGCGCTTTCCGGCGGGCTTGCTCGCCCGCGAAGCTATCGATTTTTTACCAGCTACGGCCCCTGCGGCCATGACAGAGGACAGACATGGCCAATACGCCGCAAGCCCGTAAGCGCATCCGTCGCAACGAAACCCGCGCCCTGATCAACGGCAACCGCCTGAGCCGCATCCGCACCTTCGTGAAGAAGGTCGAGGCCGCTCTCGCCGGTGGCGACAAGGATGCGGCCGCCGCTGCGCTCAAGGAAGCCCAGCCGGAACTGCAGCGTGGCGTCGCCCGCGGCGTGCTTCACAAGAACACTGCTTCGCGCAAGCTGTCGCGTCTCACGAAGCGCGTCTCCGCGCTCTGATTCGCCCTTCAAGTGATGTGCGATTCGCTGGCTCACAAGGTGAGCGAGCGGGACGAAAACGGAACATGGCCGGTGCATTGCGCACCGGCCATTTTTTCATGTCCGAACGACAGGACGATGACGTTCCGGTGAAGTCCTTGAAATCCCGCGATTCGGCGCGCGCCCTGCAAAAAATCATAATAAAATCATAGGGTTGACTGCGCGTTAGGGATTGTCTCAGGCGTTCCGCTGTCAAGGCAGTATATTTCAATTTTTTTGCAGACCGCGCCTTGCTCTTCCCGCCAAGTCCTCCATAAATCGGTCCTCCCAGCGCAGGGTCGCGCCGGGAGATTGCTTACAGATATTTCGAGTGGGGCGCCGCATCCTCGATGCGGCGAGAGGGTTTCGTGCGCATGTACGATTTCCAACGGGAATCGTGTGCGTGTGTGGGGTCGTCAATTTTAAAGGAGGACCGTGTGACGGTTTCTCAGACGGGGGGACGCGTGACTGCGACACCTGGCAAAGGTAAGGTTTGCGACGCGAAAATGGATGAGGATCGGGAAGCGCTCGACTTGGCGGCCGACTGGGCCGACATCAGCCAGGGGCTCCGCAAGGACCTGGGCCAGCAACTTCACAGCCAATGGATCAAGCCGATTCAGGTCGGCTCGTTCTGCAAGGAAACGGGCACGCTCGACCTGTTCCTGCCGACCGAATTCTCCGCCAACTGGGTGGCCGATCGCTTCGCCGATCGCCTATCGCTGGCATGGAAGATCGCGCGGCCCGACGTGCGCCACGTGCGCATTTCGGTTCATCCCGGCCGTCGCCCGCTGCCCGAGCTGCGACTCGGCGGTGCCGGCGGTGGCGCGCGCCGCCCGGCAAACGATGGCGCTCCATCGCTCGACACCGGCGCCGCCAGCCTCGGCGGTCAGGAATTCGGCGCGCTCGTCCAGGGATCGGTGGGCCTCGACCCGTCGCTGACCTTCACCAGCTTCGTTACGGGCAATGCCAATGTGCTTGCCTGCAACGCCGCGCAGCGCATGGCCGCGGTCGAAGCGCCGCAGTTCTCGCCGCTCTACCTCAAGGCCGCCACCGGCCAGGGCAAGACGCACCTGCTTCACGCGATCGGCCACGCCTATCTCGCCGCACACCCGCGGGCGCGCATCTTCTACTGCTCGGCTGAGCGCTTCATGGTCGAATTCGTCCAGGCGCTGCGCCAGAACCAGATGATCGAGTTCAAGTCGCGGCTGCGCGGCTTCGACCTACTGCTGGTCGACGACATACAGTTCATCATCGGCAAGGCTTCGGCACAGGAAGAACTGCTCTACACGATCGACGCGCTGCTGGCCGAAGGCAAGCGGCTGGTCTTCGCCGCCGACCGTGCGCCCCAGGCGCTCGACGGCGTCGAACAGCGCCTGCTCTCGCGCCTGTCGATGGGTCTCGTCGCCGACATCCAACCGGCTGACATCGAACTCCGCCGCTCGATCCTCGAGCATCGGCTCGCGCGCTTCGCGCCGAGCGACGTGCCGAGCGACGTGATCGAGTTCCTCGCGCGCACGATCAATCGCAACGTCCGCGAACTGGTGGGTGGCCTCAACAAGCTGATTGCCTATGCGCAGCTGACGGGTCAGGCGGTCTCGCTGCAGCTCGCCGAGGAACAGCTTACCGACATCCTCTCGGCGAATCGCAAACGCATCACGATCGACGAGATCCAGCGCACGGTCTGCCAGTTCTACCGCGTCGACCGCACCGAAATGGCCAGCAAGCGCCGCGCCCGCGCGGTCGTGCGCCCGCGCCAGGTGGCAATGTATCTCGCCAAGGTGCTCACGCCGCGGAGCTACCCGGAGATCGGCCGCAAGTTCGGCGGCCGCGATCACTCGACGGTGATCCACGCCGTCCGCCTGATCGAAGATCTGCGCACGCGCGACGCCGACATGGATGGCGACGTGCGGAGCCTGCTGCGCCAGCTCGAGAGCTAACGCCAGTCATCCTTCGACAAGCTCCGGATGAGCGGTTAGGGGCGATATTTCCCCAATCCCGCTCGTGCCGAGCTTGTCGAGGCACGCGTGCGCAAGGCCCGCCGACATGCTCTCGCCCGATCGCCTCAATCGCTTCGCACGCCATATCGTCCTGCCCGAAGTGGGGGGCGCCGGGCAGGTCGCACTCGCGAAGTCTCACGTCACATTGATGGGCTGCGGCGGTATCGGCAGCCCCGCGCTGCAGTACCTGGCGGCCGCGGGAATCGGTCGGCTGACGCTGATCGACAGCGACGTGATCGAGGAAAGCAATCTACAGCGGCAAACGATATTCACGCCCGCCGATCTTGGCCGGGGCAAGGCCGAGGTCGCGGCGGACTGGGTAACGCGCTTCGATCCGGCGATCGAGGTCCGTGCGGTCATGGCCAGGGTGGGAACCGGCAATGCCGCGGAAATCCTCGAAGGCAGCGATCTGGTACTCGACGGCTGTGACAACTTCGCGACTCGCCTCGCCGTGTCCGATGCCTGCGTCGCACTCGGCATTCCGCTGACCAGCGCCGCGCTCGGCCGTTTCCAGGGCCAGATCGCCAACTTCGCCGGGCATCTTGACGGCGAGGCCTGCTACCGCTGCTTCGTCGGCGATGCCTTCGATGCCGAGGATTGCGACACGTGCGCCGCCGACGGCGTGCTCGGCGCTATGGCCGGCCTGGTCGGGACCTTCGCGGCGATGCATGCGATTCGCGTGCTGCTCCAAAGCCATGCCGCGCTTGGTGAGCCGCTGTGGGGCAAGCTCCAGCTGTTCGACGGCCTCGCGCCGAGCCTCCGGCCCTTGACGATCGCCAAGGATCCCGAGTGCCGGGGCTGCTCAGGCCTTCGCTAGAATTTCATCCACCCAAGCCGGCACGATCTCGCTCGCCGGCCCCAGCCGGCTCTCGTGAAACCAGGCCGAGCCCTGCGACGGCTCGAGATTGAGCTCAAGCGTCTGTGCGCCGAGATCGCGCGCGCCGCGCACGAAGCCCGCGGCCGGATAGACCGCGCCCGAGGTGCCGATCGAGACGAACAGGTCCGCCTGGCGTAGCGCGTCATGAATCTCGTCCATGCGATAAGGGATCTCGCCGAACCAGACGACGTCGGGTCGCAGCGCCCGTTCGCCACAGGCCGGGCAGGCCGGCCGGTCGATCAGCGGCCCGGTCCAGCGCGAACGCACGTCGCAGGCCGTGCACCAGGCGTTGAGATGCTCGCCGTGCATGTGCAACACCCGCCCGGCGCCGCCGCGTTCGTGGAGATCGTCGACGTTCTGCGTGACGATCAGCAGGTCTCCGCGCCATTCGCGATCGAGCCGCGCCAGCGCGAAGTGCGCTTCGTTCGGTTGCTTCTCCTGGATCGCCGAGCGGCGCATGTCGTAGAAGCGCAGGACGAGATCGGGATCGCGCGCGAAGGCTTCGGGCGTGGCGACGTCCTCGACGCGGTGCTGCTCCCATAGGCCCCCACCACCGCGGAAGGTGTCGATGCCGCTTTCCGCGCTGACACCAGCGCCGGTGAGGATCACGATGTTGCGGACCACGCCCATACCTAGCCTTTTGCCGTCACCCTGAACTTGTTTCAGGGTCCATTGTGCCCCAAGGACAGGTCCGTGTGTGAGGCACGATGGTTGCTGAAACAAGTTCAGCATGACGGTTGAGTGTGAGGCCAGGATGGCGCGTATCGGAATCATCGGCAGCGAGGGTCGCATGGGCCAGGCGATCGCCGCGGCCCTGGCGGCGGCGGGCGAGACGCTGTCGGGCGGGATCGACAAGGGCGGCGACGTCGAGGCGCTGGCGAAAGACAGCGACGTGCTGATCGACTTCTCCTCGCCGCACGCGCTCGAGGCCAATCTCGACGCGGCGGTCGCCGCGGGCATTCCCATCGTCGTCGGCACGACGGGTCTCGAAGAACGGCACCACTGGCTCTGCGACGCCGCGGCCGAGAACACCGCCGTGCTCCAGACGGGCAACACCTCGCTCGGCGTCACGCTGCTCGCGCATCTGGTCCGCGAAGCGGCGCAGCGGCTCGGCGACGACTGGGACATCGAGATCGTCGAGACCCACCATCGCATGAAGGTCGACGCGCCCTCGGGTACCGCGCTGCTGCTCGGCGAAGCGGCCGCCACGGGCCGCAACATCGCCCTGGCCCACAACAGCGAGCGCGGCCGCGACGGCATCACCGGCAAGCGCGGCACGGGCACGATCGGCTTCGCAAGCCTGCGCGGCGGCACGGTCGCGGGCGACCACACGGTCCACTTCCTCGCCGACAACGAGCGCATCGCATTGTCGCACCTCGCCGAGAATCGCACGATCTTCGCCAAGGGCGCGGTGCGCGCGGCGCAGTGGCTGCTCGGCAAGCCCAAGGGCCGCTACACGATGCCCGAAGTGCTCGGACTTTGAAGCAGGCAGACGTCTTCGAGTTCTTCCGCCGTCTCGCCGAGGCCAACCCCTCGCCCGAAACCGAGCTCGAATTCGGCAATACCTACCAGCTGCTCGTCGCCGTGGTGATGTCGGCGCAGTCGACCGACGTCGGCGTCAACAAGGCGACGCGCGCGCTGTTCCGCGAGGTAAAGACGCCGCAGCAGATGGTCGATCTGGGCGAAGAGGCGCTCAAGCAGCACATCAAGACGATCGGCCTGTTCAACGCCAAGGCCAAGAACGTCATCGCCCTGTCCGAAATCCTCGTGCGCGACTACGGCGGTGAGGTCCCGGCCGACCGCGACAAGCTGGTCGAGCTGCCCGGCGTCGGCCGCAAGACCGCCAATGTCGTGATGAATTCGGCCTTCGGCGCCGAGACCTTCGCGGTCGACACCCACATCTTCCGTGTCGGCAACCGCACGGGCCTGGCCAAGGGCAAGACCCCGCTCGCGGTCGAGAAGGGGCTCGACAAGAAGGTCCCCGGCCCGTTTCGCGTCGGCGCGCACCACTGGCTGATTCTGCACGGCCGCTACACCTGCAAGGCGCGCACGCCCGAATGCTGGCGTTGCGCGGTGGTCGACCTCTGCGCCTACAAGGCCAAGGTGCTCGAGAAAGGCGCCAAGCCCGCCGCGAAAGCGCCCAAGAAGGCCGCCTGAAGGCTTCAGGCGAAGCGCTGCGGCGCCGACCTTGCGGAGATCACGGTCGCCGCGACGAGATCGCCGACGACGTTCAAGGTCGTGCGGCACATGTCGAGGAAGCGGTCGACGCCGAGGATCAGACCGATCCCCTCGGGCGGGACCCCGACGCTGCCGAGGATCAACGCGATCACCGGCAGCGAGCCCGCGGGAACGCCCGCCGTGCCGATCCCGGCGAGGATGCAGACGAGCATGACGAAGAGCTGCTGGCTCAGCGTCAGGTCGATCCCGAAGAACTGCGCGAGGAACAGCACGGTCACGCCCTCGAACATCGCCGTACCGTTCTGGTTGGCGGTAGCGCCGATCGTCAGAACGAAACGCGCGACCTGCGGCGGCAGGCGCAGCCGCTCGTCTGCGACGCGCAAGGTGGTCGGCAGCGTGGCGTTGGACGAGGCCGTGGCGAAGGCCATCACCGTCGCTTCCTGGATCTGGCGATAGAAGGTGACGGGGTTCTTACCGGCGAGCAGCCGCAGCAGCAGCGGAAAGACGACGAACATCTGCACGCCGAGCGCCAGCAGCACGACGCCGACATAGGCGGCGAGCTTGAACAAAAGGTCCCAGCCGAACTGCGCGGCCAGGTTGAACATGAAGCAGAAGATGGCAATCGGGGCGAGCTGGATGACGAGGCCGATCAGCTTCATCGATATCTCGAACAGCCCCTCGAACACGGTCTTGAGCGTATCGGTCTTCGGCCCCTGGGTGAGCAGCAGGCCGACCCCGAAGAACAGCGCGAAGAACATCACCGCCAGGATGTCGTTCTCGCTCATCGCCGTGATCAGGTTCGAGGGCACGATACCGACCAGCGCATCGACCCCGGTCTTGGCCTTGCCCGATTGCTCGACGATCCCCGCCGCCCCGGCGCGGGCCTGCTCGATCAACTGGCTGGCGGCCGCCGGATCGATTCCCCCGCCCGGCCGCAGCACGTTCACCGCTATCAGACTGACGGCCACGGCGATCGACGAGACGGCGAGCGTGTAGATCAGGGTCCTTACCCCGACCGAGCGCAGGGCCCGAATCTCGCCCATCTCGGCGATCCCCACGACGAGCGCCGAGAACAGCAACGGCAGGACCAGCATGAACAGCAGCCGCAGGAATATCTGCCCGATCGGCGTCGTGACGTAGGTGATCGTCGGAGCGACCCAGGCCGCATCGCGCATCGTGGCGTAGACCAGCAGACCGATGACCAGGCCCAGGACGAAGCCGGCCACCATCCGCCACTGCAGCGCTGAATGCGATGCCTCGGGCGCTGTGGCATCGGGAACTGTGGCGACTTCGGTCATGTCACCTTATCGCCGGCCGAGCCTCACGGTTCCCGATCAATCGTCCGGCGTCGGGTCCAAGTTCAGGCCTTGGCGACCGTGGGCGACCGTATCGTGCGGCGCCTCGGCGACGAAGGGCGCGTCGGGATCGCGCATCGGCTGGAGCATGCCCTCCCATTTGGTGATGACCGCCGTCGCCACCGCATTGCCCAGCACGTTGGTGGCGGTACGGCCCATGTCGAGGAAAGTGTCGACACCAAGGATCAGCGCGATGCCTTCAACTGGCAGGCCAAACTGGGTGAGCGTCGCGGCGATCACGACCAGGCTCGCACGCGGCACGGCGGCGATGCCCTTCGAAGTCACCATCAGGGTGAGCAGCATGGCGATCTGCTGGCCGATCGACAGGTCGATACCGTAAGCCTGAGCGATGAACATCGTCGCGAAGCTCGTGTACATCATCGAGCCGTCGAGGTTGAAGCTGTAGCCGAGCGGTAGCACGAAGCCCGAGATGCGCCGCGGCACGCCGAACTTGTCGAGCTGTTCGAACAGGCGGGGCAGGGCGCTTTCCGAGCTCGCGGTCGAGAAGGCGAGGAGCACCGGCTCGCGGATGTAGCGCGCGAGCGCGAACGCGCGTTTCTTGAGCACGAGCGCGCACATGCCGAACAGGATCGTCCAGAGGATCAGCAGCCCGAAGTAGAACTCGCTCATCAGCGCGGCATAGGTGATGACGATTCCGAAGCCGCGGATCGCGATGACCGAGGCCATGGCGCCGAACACCGCAAAAGGTGCAAAGCGCATGACGTAGTCGGTTGCCTGCATCATCACCTGGGCCAGCGCATCGAGCCCCTTGACGATGATCTCGCCCTTCTCGCGCAGCGCCGAGAGCGCGACACCGAAGAACAGCGAGAACACCAGGATTTGCAGCACGTTGTTCTTGGCCATCGCGTCGGCCGCGCTGGTCGGGAAGACCTCGAGCACGAAGTGGCGGAAGGTGAAATCGCCGGTCGCGAGCTGGCCGATATCGCCGCCCGCCTTGAACGCCAGCCCGACGCCGGGCTGGAACACGTTGATCAGCAACAGACCGACGCCGATCGAGATCAGGCTGGCGGTGATGAACCAGGCCAGCGCGCGCCCACCGATCCGGCCGAGCGCTGCGCTGTCGCCCATGTTGGCGATGCCGGTGACCAGAGTGGCAAAGACCAGCGGCGCGATGATCATCTTGATCAGGTGCAGGAACACGTCGGGCAGCAGCTTCAAGGTGTCGGCGATCTGGGCGAGGGTCTTGTCGCCCTCGGGAAAGCTGTGATGCAGCGCGGTACCCACCGCGATGCCCAGGAACAGGCCCGTCAGGATCCAGATCGTCAAACGTCGCGTCATTCGGGATACCCTGTCAGAAAGCCGTCGGCGCGCAGGCTATCAGCGCGGCGCAGGCCCGGCAAATACCGCAAGCGGCGCAGGCGTCAGTCGCCCAGCGCGGCGTCGGCCACGCGGCGATAGATCCGCGCCAGCACTTCGAGATCGGCGATCGCCACGGCCTCGTCGCGCTTGTGCATCGTCGCGTTGGACAGGCCGAACTCGATCACCGGGCAGAGCGCACGCAGGAAGCGCGCATCCGAGGTGCCGCCGCTCGTCGAAGCCTCGGGCACGAGGCCGGTCTCGACCTCGATGGCTTCGGATACCAGCCGCGAGAATTCGCCGGGCAGGGTCAGAAAGGCCTCACCCGAAATGACCGCGCGCGTAGTGCCGTCATGGCGTGCGGCGATCTCCGCGACGCGCGCCGCGAGCCCCTCGCCCGTGTGCAGATCGTTGAAGCGGATCGACACGCGCGCCGAGGCCTTAGCCGGGATGACGTTGGTAGCCGGATTGTCGATGGCGATCTGGGTGATCTCGAGGTTCGAGGCCTGGAACCAGTCGGTCCCCTCGTCGAGCACCAGCGCGTCGAGCTCGGCCAGTAGGGCGACCAGCTTGGGTGCAGGATTGTCGGCCAGATGCGGATAGGCGACGTGGCCCTGGGTGCCCTCGACGTCGATCCAGATGTTGACCGAGCCGCGCCGGCCGATCTTCATCACGTCGCCGAGGCGCGCCGAGGAGGTCGGTTCGCCCACCAGGCAGAGATCGGGAATCGCTCCGACGCTGCGCATGTGCTCGATCAGCGCGACTGTGCCGTACTTGGCCGGGCCTTCCTCGTCGCCGGTGATGATGAAGCTCAAGGTTCCGGCGTCGGTCGGGATGTCGCGCACGGCGGCGACCATGGCGGCGATCGCGCCCTTCATGTCGACCGCGCCGCGGCCATGGAGCAGGTCGCCGCGCCGTTCGGGCGCGAAAGGCGCCGAGGTCCAGCCCTCGCCCGGCGGCACGACGTCGACATGGCCGGCGAAAGCGAAGTGGCGGCTGCCCGGCGGGCCCTGGCGGATGGCGAAGAGGTTCTCGACCGGCCCGTCGGGCGCCTCGCCGGTCACGGCGCGGTGGACCGCGAAGCCCAGCGGCGCGAGCTGCGCCTCGAGGCAGTCGAACACGAGCCCCGCCGCCGGCGTGACGCTCGGACAGGCGATGAGGGCTTCGGCGAGGTCGAGGACAGTTTCGGCGACTTGCATGTGTGCGACCACGCATATGGGCTATAGCCTGCTCGCACAAGACACAGGCCAAGAACCAGGAGGGAGGCCCAAGTGCCCAAGCTCGATCTCGACGCGATCCCGCAGACCAACCGCACGGGCTATCCGGTGCCGTTCAACGAGGCGGTCAAGGGCCGCTGGTACCGCCGTCTCGCGCCGGTCGGCGGGCTCACTCAGCTCAGCGCCAGCCACGTCGTGCTCAAGCCCGGCGCCTGGTCCTCGCAGCGGCACTGGCATCGCGGCGAGGACGAACTGCTGATCATGCTCACCGGCGAGGCCGTGCTGATCGAGGATGGCGGACGGACCATCGTGCGTCCCGGCGACGTCTGCGCCTGGCCGCGCGACGTCGAGAACGGCCATCACCTGATCAACGAGAGCGAGGCCGACTGCGTCTTCGTCGCGATCAGCGCCGGACCCGACGCTGGCGGCTCCTATCCCGACATCGACATGATGTGGAGGGGCGACGGTCGCTATCTGCACAAGGACGGCGAGCCCTACAAGAGTCCGGGCCGGCCGGCATGAGCCGCGTCAGACGCGCGCCGGCATCTCGTACTGCTCGATCACCCATTCCTCGGCCTCGGCTGCGGCGATCCACTGCTGGAGCCATTCGTGCTCCCAGACGGCTTCCATATAGGCCGTGGCGAAGCCGGGAACGCCGATGCCATAGGTCACGAAACGGCTGACCACGGGTGCATAGATCACGTCGGCCGCGCAGAACGAGCCGAACAGATAAGGCCCGCCTTTGCCGAAGCGCGCGCGCGCCTCGGCCCAGAGGCCGAGGACGCGAACGATGTCACCGCGCGCTTCGCCGTCGATCTCCCATTGCTCGAAGCGGCGGCGGATGTTCATCGGGCATTGCCGGCGCAGCGCGAAGTAGGATGAGTGCATCTCGGCCACCATCGAGCGCGCCATGGCGCGCGCATCGTCGGCCTTGGGCCAAAACCGATCGCGGCCGACCTTGTCGGCCAGATATTCGATGATCGCGAGGCTATCCCAGACCACCGCCTCGCCGTCCCACAGCACGGGCACCTTGCCCTGCGAGGGGGAGATCTCGCCGATCTGTTTCTTTTGCGCTTCCCAGTCGTCGCCGTGGATCGGGACCTGGATCTCCTCGAAGGCCAGGCCCGACTGCTTGGCCGCCAGCCAGCCGCGCAGCGACCAGCTCGAATAGTTCTTGTTGCC
>SECS01000114.1 GCA_004211435.1 Novosphingobium sp.
CTGGTCATCGCACCGTACTAGCCAGCCGCGATGGCGTCCGCCAGTTTGGCCGCGGGCTCGGCTTCGAGCCAGGTCGCGAGCTGGCGCAGGTCCTTCTCGACGCCTTCGGTGTAGAGCGGCCGCGCCGGGCCTTCGACCGCGAGGGTCAGCTTGCCCTTGTCGAAGCTGAGCGTGCTGTGCGCCAGGGGCTGGGCAAGGCAGCCGCTGAACCGGCGGCACAGGCGCGTGGCCAAGCCCCAGGTTACGGCTTCGCGCAGTTCGGTGGCGGAGGCAAGGCGCAGGTATTCGTCGGGAATGGCGGTGCGGCCGGCGTTGGCGATCGCGGTCATCGCCAGGATCGCACGCTCGCGGTCACCAATACCGATCCAGCGCTTGCGCAGCGCCCAGTCCATCGCCTGCTCCATGCGCAGATTGGGTTCGATTCGCTGAGCGGCGAGTGCGAGCAGGGTTGCGGCAAGGCGCAGGCGCTGCTTGGCCGGCGCATCGGTGGCGCAGACACCGGCGGTCCAGTCCGCGACCATCGTACCCGAGGCGGCCGAAACATCGAGCGTTTCGGCAAAGGCGGTGACGCCCGCGAGCATCGGGTCCTGTGCCTGGACGGTCGGGCTCATGCGGCCGTAGAGCAGGCCTTCGCGCAGACCCCAGGCCGAGAACACGAGGCTGGCGGGCTTGATCTCCTCGGCCAGGACGCATAGCAGCGCGGCGGCATCGGGCAGCGAGGCGAGGCGCGAGGCCGAGATGCGCGGGACATCGCCGCCCTTGATCCTGGCGGCGGTGACCTCGCGGAAGATGCGGATCGCGGTCTCGGTGTCGAGTTCCCAACCGTGCGGATCGTCGAGCGGCCAGTCGAGCTTGGCCATGGCATAGCGTGCCAGCGCGCGCCACGAACCACCGACGAGGTACATCGGCAGGCCGGCGCCCTCGGACCAGTCGGCCGCGTGCAGCGCCTTGCGCACGCGCGCCGTGAATTTCTGTGCGCCGGCGGCGCGGAAGGCTTCGAGCCGCAGCGTCCCGAAGGGCATGGTGATGCCGTGGCGCGCGGTCTTTCCGTCGATCTCGGTCAGTTCGAGGCTGCCCCCACCGAGATCGGCGACTACGCCTTTAGCGCCGGGGAAGGCGGCCATGACACCGTGGGCGCTGGCCGTGGCCTCCTCCTCGCCCGAGAGCAGGCGCGGGCTGAGGCCCAGCGCTTCGACTGCGGCGAGGAACTCGGGTCCGTTGCTGGCATCGCGCGCTGCGGCCGTGGCGACGGTCTCGACGTCGGTCACGCCCATCAGCTTGAGCAGCGCGGCATAGCGGCCAAGCGCCGAGAGCGCGCTCTTCATCGCCTTGTCCGAAAGCTCGCCGGTCTCGCCCATGGCCTTGCCGAGCTTGGCCGTGACCTTTTCGTTGAGCAGCACGGCGGGCGCGCGCGGCGGCCCGCCGTAGACGACGACGCGCACCGAGTTCGAGCCGATATCGATGATGGCGTGACGATCGTTCATGGACTTGCCGGTGATCCGCTTTGACTCGAACATTGTGCCGGCCTCGTCACACGTTCCCTCGGCGCAAGGCAAGCTTCGGCACCTTGCGTCCACTGGTAAGTGCGGCACCCCGGCCGGACAGCGAGGGGTTGGTCATGAAGTAACGATGCAGATTGAACGGAGTTTCGCCCTTTTCCATCCGGCGCCACGATCCGTCGGGCGCGAGCAGCCACGATTGCTCGGTGTCGAGCAGGTTGGCGAGCATGACCTGGCTGAGCACCTGGTCGTGGACCGTGCGGTTGCGGATCGGCACGAGCAGCTCGACGCGGCGGTCGAGATTGCGGCTCATGCCGTCGGCCGAGGTGATGAACACCTGCGCGCGGCGGTTGGGCAGGTCGGCGCCGTTGCCGAAGACCCAGATGCGGCTGTGCTCGAGGAAGCGGCCGATGATCGACTTGACCGTGATGTTCTCCGACAGGCCGAGGATGCCCGGGCGCAGGCAGCAGATGCCGCGCACCACGAGGGTGATCTTCACGCCGGCCTGGCTGGCGTCGTAGAGCCGATTGATCAGCTTCGAATCGGTCAGCGAATTGAGCTTGGCCCATATCGCCGCGGCCTTGCCGGCCTGGGCATTGGCGATCTCGCGGTCGATGCAGTCGTAGAGCCTTTCGCGCAGGAAGATCGGCGAGATCGCCAGCATCTCCAGCTTCTGCGGTTCGACATAGCCGGTGATGAAGTTGAACAGCTTGCCCGCGTCGCGACCGAACTTGGGATCGGCGGTGAAGAACGACAGGTCGGTATAGATGCGCGCGGTGATCGGGTGGTAGTTGCCCGTGCCGAAGTGGCAATAGGTGCGGTAGGCGCCGTTCTCGCGGCGCACGACCATCGAGACCTTGGCGTGGGTCTTCCAGTCGACGAAGCCGTAGATCACCTGGACTCCGGCGCGTTCGAGCTGGCTGGCCCAGAACAGGTTCTGCTCCTCGTCGAAGCGGGCCTTGAGTTCGACCACGGCGGTGACCGACTTGCCTGCCTCGGCCGCGGCGATCAGCGCCGCGATCACCGAGGACTGGTTGCCCGCGCGGTAGAGGGTCTGCTTGATCGCCACGACATCGGGGTCCGAAGCCGCCTGGCGCAGGAAGTCGACCACCACCTCGAAGCTCTCGTAGGGGTGGTGGACGACGATGTCCTTCTCGCGGATCGAGGCAAAGCAGTCGCCGTCGTGCTCGAGCACGCGCTCGGGATAGCGCGAAGAATAGGGCTCGAACTTGAGCTCGGGCCGGTCTTCGTCGACGATCTTGGACAGGCCGCTGAAGCCGATCAGCCCGTCGGTCTTGATGACGATCGCCTTGTCGAGCCCGAGCTGGTTGCGCAGCAGCGCTTCGGCGGCAGGGTCGAAGTCGCCTTGGAGGTGGAGCATGATGACGAGGCCGCGCCGGCGCCGCTGGATCGCGGTGCGATAGTAGCGGACGAGATCCTCGGCGTCCTCCTCGAGCTCGATGTCGCTGTCGCGCAGCACGCGGAACACGCCGTGGCCCAGCGCGCGGAAGCCGGGGAACAGCACCTCGGCGTTCTGGCAGATGATGTCCTCGACGCTGATATAGGCGGCTTCCTCGCCCGGAAGCCGGATGAAGCGCGGCAGGGCCGAGGGGATCAGCACCATTTCCATCAGCTCTTCGCCATCGGCCACGCGGTTGAGCGCAAAGAGGATGCCCATCCCCTGGTTGGCGACGAAGGGGAAGGGGTGCGCTGGGTCGATCGCCTGCGGCGTGATCACCGGCATGATGTGTTCGAGGAAATAGTCCTTGAGCCATCGCGCGTGGCCGTGGTCGCGTCTCTTGCCTTCGCCGACGATCGTGATCCCGCATTCGGCGAGCTGGCCCTGGAGCACCTCCCAGGCTGCCTGCTGGCCAAGCTCGATCGCGGTCACCGCCTCGCGGATCGCCGCGAGCTGCTGCGACGGGGTCAGGCCGTCGATCGAGGTCTCTTCGATCTTGCGGCGTACCTGGCCGGCGAGACCGGCAACGCGGACCATGAGGAATTCGTCGAGATTGCTGCCCGAGATCGACAGGAAGCGCAGCCGCTCGAGCACCGGATAGTCCGGATTGCCCGCCTCGGCGAGCACGCGCTGGTTGAACGAGAGCCAGGAGAGTTCGCGATTGAAGAAACGCGGTTCGCCCACCGCCAGCGGGCCGCTACCCGTCTGAACCGCCTCCGTAGTCATCATTTCCCCGACAGCAAGCATCCGATCGGCTCCGCAATCCGCTGAATGTGTTACAGCGGCATGACAGTCTTGCGGCAAAGTTCGACCGCGAGAAGGGCGGGAGTGTAGCCGGGCTCAGCGCACGATGCGATAGTCGATCGGCTTGAAACTGCCGCCGTTGCTCGCATAGGCGGAGCAGGCGGTAAGCCCGATCACGAGGTCTTCCTCGGCGCGGAAGGTCACGCTGTCGCCCGACTTGCTGGGCGGCGGCAGGACCGCAATCTTCCCATCGGCAGCGACCGGCACGTTCATGAAGCAGTTGAACGCCACCGGGATGGAGTCCGGCTCGACGCCCCAGGGCGCGAGCGCCTCGGCCAGGTTACCGAAACAGCCGCGATGGACGGGCTTGTCGGGATAGAAGTGGCGAAAGGTGTGCTCGCTGCAGGGCGTCAGCAGGAAGTCGTGGCTGCCCACGTCATCCGCCTCGATCGTCAGCAGCACGCGGCTGCGGTTCGACCAGAGGCGGTTGCCCGTGGTCAGCCGGATCGTCTCCTCGTAGTCGAGCGTGCGGCCGTTGCTCAGCACCTCGCGCAGGTCGTGGCGGTTGAACGCGAGCAGGTCCGAGACCTGGCAGCCATCAGGATCGATCACCACCAGCCGTTCGCCTTTCGCCAGTTCGAACGCCACACCCGAACGCGGCGGAATGCGACTGGCTTCGCTCATGCGTCTTCGGTCCGCGGATCGCGGAACGGGCAGCGCCAGCCGTCCTCGACCATGCGCCCACTGTACTGCGCCGCCTCGCTCGTCTCGCCATGGCGCGCGAGCATGGGATTGACCGTTCCTGCCAGGTCAACATCGCGGCCTATGATCGTCTCGCGGATTTTTTCGTAGCGGCCCTCGCTGCGCAGTTGCTCGAACTGGTCATGGAGGTTGAATACCAAGACGGGCCGCTCGAAACGCCGCGCCGGGCGGCTGGCGTTCGGATGAAGGCCGACGACGAAGAAGGCCTCGCCCCCGAAGCTCAATGAGAAATGCGTGTCCTCGGGATCCCCGCTGACGCGCTCGTCGTAAGGCTGCGACAGCCATGCATCCTTGTCGGCGAGCGACTGCACGCGTTCCCACAGGACTTTCTCGAACTCGCGCTCGGACAGATTGTCGGGCCCGGCGAAGACGAAGGCGATCGACCGGAACAGGCCGGGATTCTTGCGATAGTCCTGGGCCCAGGCCAGCAGTTCGCGATGGATGCGCACGTCGTCCCAGCCGCTGGTCATCGACCAGCAGGCAACCGTCTTGAGCGTCCCCCGAGACAGCGCCGACTTGGCGCCGACACAGGGAAAGGCGGGGTCGCGGACGAAATGCTCGAAGGCATCCTTCAGACGCTGGTCTTCCAGCTCGTCAGCAAGCATGGGTGGTATCTCCGGGAAAATCAGGGATCTATGCGGCGGCACTTTCCCAATGACGGGGGGCATGAATGGTTCCCGCGCGCCGGGCAGGGCGTGGTGTCGCGGGTGCCACTTGATCGATCGTCCAAACCTGCCGGCGTGGCGTTGACGCGCGCTTCGCTTTTGCCCCAAGGCCGAGCGAAGGATTGGGGCAGGACATGCACGACAGGCCTTCAGCGGAGCACACCGCCGCCGTGCCACCATTCGCGGATGGTCTGGCCACTCCGCGCCGTTATGCGGCGATCGTCGCGGTCTCGCTCGGCACGATGATCGGTGTCATCGACACGGGCAGTCTCAACATCGCGCTGCCGACCCTCGCGCAGGAACTGAACGTCGCGCCTTCGTCGGTGGTGACGCTTGTCACGGCCTATCAGCTCGTGCTGATCATGACCGTTCTGCCGCTGTCGGCGCTCGGCGACCGGCTCGGCCACCGCACGCTCTACCAATGCGGCCAGGCGCTCTACCTCGTCGCGACCTTGCTGTGCTTCGTCGCGCACAGTCTCGCGGCGCTGGTCGCGATCCGCGTCGCCCAGGCGCTCGGCGCTGCGGCGACCGCGAGCGTGGCTTCGGCTATGATCCGGCAGATCTATCCGCAGGCGCGGCTGGGACGCGGCATGGCGCTCAACACGATGCTGGCTACCCTGGCCTCGACGATCGCGCCGAGCCTGGGTGGCCTGATCCTGTCGCACGCTCGCTGGCCCTGGCTTTTCGCGATCTGTCTGCCGCTCGGCGCGGTCTCGCTGCTCGCGGGCAGCAAGGCGCTGCCCGATCCGGTGCGTCGGGCAGGGCGCTACGATCTGCTTGCGGCACTGCTTTGCGCGGCGACCTTCGGCTTGGCCGTCGTGGGAATGGAAAGCGCGGTGCACGGCGTGCCGCCGCTGCTGACCGGGCTGCTACTGGTGGCGGCGATCGTCATCGGCACGGCCTTCGTTAGGCGCGAGGCCGAGCAGGAGCATCCCGTCCTGCCGGTCGATCTCCTGCGCGATCGGCAGATCGCCCTTTCCTCGCTGGCCGGTCTCGCGGGATCGATCGCGACGATGATCGTGATGATCACGCTGCCGTTCCGGCTGCAGCAGGAATTCCACTACACGCCGACCGAGGCGGGGCTGGTCTATGCCGCCTGGCCGATGGCGCTGGTGCTGTTCGCGCCGGTCTCGGGCATCCTGTCCGACCGCTTCCGACCCGGCCTGCTCGGTATCGTCGGCACGGTCCTGGGCGTGACGGGCATGATCCTGCTCGCCTTCCTTCCCGCGCATCCGGAGCACGTCGACATCATGTGGCGGCTGGTGGTGATCTCGGCGGGTTCGGGCATTTTCTTCGCGCCCAATGCCCGCCAGATCATCTTCGCCGCGCCGATGACGCGCGCCGCCGCCGCGGGCGGGCTGACGCAGACGACGCGGATGACCGGTCAGGTGATGGGCTCTACCATCACCGCCGGACTGCTGGCGCTGAGTCTGGGTTCGGGCGCGACGCCGTCGCTGGTCGCGGCGGCGCTGTTCTCTATCAGCGGGGTCAGCTGCCTGGTGCTGCTGGGCTTGCGGCCCAGGGCCTGAGTCAGGTCTCGCGTTCGAACACCGGCAGACTGAATTCCCCGGCCGTATCCTCCGCCGCAACGAAAGTCAGTTTGACGGGCATGTCGGGCGAAAGTTCCTGCCAGCCGAAGCCCTGCGGATTGCTCATGAACAGCGGGCCTTCCTCGAGCTCGACGAGGATCGTGTCGTAGGGCACGGGCAGCAGGCCGCGGTAGTAGTCGCGCTCGAAGCTGGTCCAGCTCACCACCTTGCCGCGGCCCGACATGCGATCCCAGGCGAAATTGCGCTCGCCGCAGTTCTCGCACTTCTGCACCACCGGCCAGTGGAGATGATCGCAGCTTTCGCACTTCTGCAGCCGCAGTTCGCCCTGGCCGCAGAACTCCCAGAAGGTGTCGTGGTGGCGGCCGAGCGTGCGGTCCGGTCTTTTCTCGGCCATCAGCGGTCTCCCCGGACGAAAACGATGGGATGGGTCTGGTCGGTCTGCGCGAGGTTGGTCATCGACACCTGCGCGCCGGGTACCTGGTACTGCCCGGCCTCGCCGCGGAGCTGGCGCACCGCTTCGGCGACCTGGCTCCAGCCCTGCATGTAGGCCTGGCTGAGGTTGCCGCCCGAGGTGTTGGTCGGGATGCGGCCGCCCACGGTCATCTGGCCGTCGCGGCAGAAGGCGAGGCCCGTGCCCGGCTCGGTGAAGCCGATCCCCTCGACCTGGTTGATCAGGTGGAACGAGGAGGCGTCGTAGCCTTCGAAATGCTGGACCTCGGCCAGGCTCACTCCGGCCATGGCGAGCGCCTGGGCACTCGCCTCCTGCAACTGCGGGCGCAGTTGCTCGCGCACCATGACGTGCATCTTGTTCTTCTTGACCTTGGCATGGCCCCAGCCCGCGACGTCGACCGGCGTGTGGGCCAGGTCGCGTGCCAGGTCGGCGCGGCGGACGATCAGACAGACCGCGCCGTCGTTGACGATGCAGATGTCGAACAGGTGCAGTGGCCGCGTGATGTAGCGCGAGCCCATGTAGGCTTCGAGCGTCAGTTCCTTGCGCATGACCGCGTTGGGCTGCGCCATCGCGTGCTCGCGAACCTGGCGCGCGACGTGGAACAGGTCTTCCTCGCCGACGCCGTACTTCCACTGGTAGTGCCCGAAGATCAGCGCCCAGTGCGCCGCCTGCGAGGACCAGCCCCAGGGGTGGTAATAGTAGTAGGACGAAGGCGTGCGGTTTTCCTCGTCGGGATCGGGCGTGCCGCCGGTCGAATGGGTCATGCCGCCGAACAGCCGGCCGGCGCTGCGCGAGGCGACGGCGAACAGCATGGCGATCGTATCGGCCTTGCCCTCTGCGATCGCGGCGCAGGCGACGGGCAGAGGGCCGGCCATGATATTGCCGTTGGCCTGGGCGAAGCGGGCCTTGACGCCGAGCATTTTCGCCACTTCGTCCGCGGGCGGGCCGCCATAGGTGAACGAGGTGGTGATGCCGTCGATGTCTTCGCGCTTCAGCCCGGAATCGGCGAGCGCGCGTTCGAAGGCCGTGGTGAGCAGCGTTTCCTCGGTGGGCGGGACCCAGCCTTCGGGTCGCGTCCGCTCGGCCTGATAGTCCGCTCCATAGTCCGTCTCACCGATGCCGACGATCGCGGTCTTGCGGCTGAGCGCGCGGTCCGACGGGGGCATGGTAATGGCGCCATAGTCCGCCATGATGGATTTCTTCCTCTCCGGTTCGGCGATGGCCGGAGCCTCGCTTTGAGAGGCCAGTGTGGGCCACGGAGGGAAGTGGTGCAATCGCTATTGTGACACTTCGTTCGCCCAATGGACGAAAGGGCGCTCACGCCGAGGGCGTTCCATCCTGGTCGTTGGCCCAGTCGAGGCACCAGCGCACGGATTCCTGTGCAACGAGAGCGGCTTGCAAATCGGCGCTGTCGCCCTCCGCTTCGAGCATCGCGACCCGCGCGTCGACCGTGGCCGCTTCGGCCAGAATATGCTGACGATAGGTTTCGATGGTGATCTCGCCGGCCTGCAACGCCTCGAAGGCCTCTTCGAGCCGACCGAGCACCGCCTGATCGTAGTCGGGCAGTGACGTATAGGCGTCTTCGGGCTCCGCCTCGGGCGACGAGCGCGCGCTCGACTCGACGATCGGCTCGGCTTCGTCGGGCGCGAAGTCCGCAGCGAGCGGCGCAGGCGGGCGGAACTCCATCTCTGGCTCGAAAGCCGATTGCTGGGTGGGGGCGGCTTCGGGCAGCGGCTCGGGCGGCGTGTCCCATTCGGTGTCGACGAACGACTGCAACTGCCGTCGGCGGGCGGGCACGGCCGGCGCAGCCTCGGTCTCGCCGGGAGGGTCTTGGACTACAGGACCCGTCGATCGCCGCTTGCGCCTGGCCATGAAGACCAGCGCGATGATCAGGACCACGACGAACGCGGCGATCGCGAGTTCAGTGAGCGTGAGGGGCATAGGCAAGGCTTGAACCTATCTGCGTACAGGATTGAACATACTGGGCCATGATTAACCGATTTTAAAGCGCCGCTGGTCATAGTCGGTTTACCAAGTGAGGCGGGAACCGCCCATGGCCCTTGGTAGAAGGAAAAACATGAGGCAGGCAGCACAGGACGCGGCGGTTCAGGGCCGCACGTTCGTCGAAATGCGCGAGGCACCGCGCTCGTCGCTGATGTTCCGCACGGCCAAGCTCCTCTGCGAGAGCGGCGAGTACGTCTGCGTCGTGCGCGACATCTCCGCGACAGGCGCGCGCGTCCGCCTGTTCCATGCGCCGCCGCCCGATACCCACCTGTTTCTCGAACTCGCCAACGGCGATCGCTACGGGGTGGAGCGGATGTGGCACCGCGACGATCACATGGGCTTCCGCTTCTCGTGCACGATCGACGTCGATCACTTCATCGCTGAGCCCAGCCTCTATTCGCGCCGCCCGATCCGTCTGAAGCTGCAGCGCCCGGTCGACGTCGTCGCCGAGGGCATCGCCAGCCCTGCGGTGCTTCTCGACATTTCGCAGCAGGGTGCCCGCATCGAGGCGGGCCGCAAGTTCGCGCTTGAGCAGAAGGTGCGCATCGCGATCGAAGGCCAGTCTTCGCGCCTCGGCTGCGTCCGCTGGCGCAGCGGCTATACCCACGGCGTCGTGCTGCAGCAGACGTTCAAGCTCGACGAACTGGCGAACTTCGCGCTCGCGCTCCAACCTTTCGGGGCGACCGATCCCAATGCGCCGTCGCCCGTGGCCCTGCGCTACGCGTGAGCCGCCAGGCCCGGTGCGTCCGGGCGATGGAGTTAACAAAATATATACCTGTTTCCCGCATTTTTGCGGCTTCTCGAACTTTGTCTGGCCGAGTCGTTGCATGCGCAAGCTGAAGATATTTCGACAGTTGCTGCGGGATACGAAGGGCACTTCGGTCCTCGAATTCGCGTTCATCGCGCCGATGCTGATGGCCATGCTGGTTTCGATCCTGCAGACCGCGCTGCTCTATCTCGCGCAGGACGGTCTTGAGACCGCAGCCGAAGCCTCGGGCCGTCTGCTGATGACCGGCCAGTCGCAGCAGGCCAGCTGGAACGCCGCCACCTTCAAGAACGAGACCTGCAAAGCCCTGCCGCCCTATCTCAAGTGCGACGGCCTCATGATCGATGTCCAAACGGTCAACAGCTATTCGGGCGCGACGATGACGCCGCCCACGCTGACCTACAACAATGGCAATGTCAGCAACAGCTTCACGTTTTCGCCGGGCACCGGCGGCGCTATCGTCGTGGTCCGGCTCATGTACCTCTGGCCGGTCATGCCCGCGCCCCAGGGCTTCAGCCTCGCCAACGAGCCTGGCAGCAAGCGTCGACTGATGGCGACGTCCGTCCTCAAGTCAGAGACCTGGTGATGATCGACCGATTCCTCGCGGCACTGCGCAAGCTTGCGGTCGATCGTGGCGGCACCGTCCTGATCGAATTCGCCATGGCCTTTCCCGTATTGATCCTGCTCTACCTCGGGACCTATGCGATGTCGGATGCGATCGCCTGCAACCGCAAGGTCACCGTGACCGCGCGCGCCCTGACCGACCTCGCTACCCGCTATCCCGCGTTGACCGAGGCCGAGGCGCTGAAGATTCTCAATGCCAGCGCCCAGGCCCTGTCGCCGTTCGATTCGAGCAAGGCGATGATCACCCTGAGCGAGGTGCAGGTCACGAGCACGACTCAGGCCAAGGTCATCTGGAGCCGCGCGCTGAACGGCACCCAGCTCACGAACAACCAGGTCGTAACCATCCCGACCGACATGGCGCCGGTCAACACCTACATGATCATCGGCCAGGTCAGCTATGACTATACCCCGCCCGTGAAGCTCGCCTCCTTCGGAGGAGATCTGACGCTCCGGGATTCCATCGTGATGCTTCCCCGCGTTTCCGATCAGGTGCCCATCTCATGACCCAGACCGTGCTCCTTCGCCTGGCCCGAAAGGGTCGCAGCCTGTTGCGCCGCCTTCGTCACGATCGGCGCGGCAATGTCATGATGATCCTTGGTTTCGCAATGATTCCGATGACCTTCGGCGTGGGCTTCGGCGTCGACTATACCCGTGCCATGAAGCTCAAGACGCGCATGGATGCCGCGGCCGACGCGGCGGCGCTGGCGGCCGTGAACGTCACGGCCATGCAGAAAGACGATGCGACCGCCAAGGAAGCGGCGCGCAAGATGTTCAACGCCCAGGTCGCGGGTTTGAACGGCCTGCTCTACACCTCGGGCGCGAACAATCCCGAGATCGTCATCACCAGCGATGGCGGCGTCAACAGCGGTCGAACCGT